>JBDNDG010000061.1:0-15410 GCA_046719255.1 Chloroflexaceae bacterium | reverse complement strand
CCATGCCGCCACCCACCGCCCCACCGAGCGCGCTCAGAGCGATGATCCCCGGTAAGATGTACGACATATAATCACTGCCGTCCACTTCGCCGATCATGCCGCGCATCCCCACGCCGAAGAGGACGACCCAGAGCACCGATTGCAGCATCAGCCCCAGCAGTTCTTCGGTGCTGCGGAGAAACTTGGTCATGTGTTTGTTCCAGATGACCAGGGTGGCGTCCATACGTGTGAACCTTTCAACAGGTAGGAGGAGGGCGGGGAAACCGCTGTAGCATTAATCGCGGAGCGCCCGCCCGGTATGGTGCAGAAACACATCGCCCAGGCTCGGGCGCGCCACGGTAACATCTTCGACCACAAAGCCGTTACCACTGGCCAGGCCCACGACCTCGACCAGGCGCCGGCTGCCGCTATCCACGTACACCAGCACCATCGCCGCTTCCACATCGGTCTCGACGCGGGTGACAAAAGGCAACGCCGCAACCTGTGCCACGAAATGGGCCTGGTTCCCGGAGCCACGCACCCGGATCACGTCGGCGCCCAGGGTGGCCACCAGATCGCCCGGCGTCCCTTCGGCCACCAGACGCCCCCGGTCAACGATGCCCACGCGGCTGGCGAGGGCTTCCGCCTCGTCCATGTAGTGGGTGGTGAGCAGCAGCGTCAGGCCGCGCTCGCGATTCAGCACCCTGATGTAGCTCCAGATCCCCACCCGGTTCTGCGGGTCGAGCCCCTGGGTTGGCTCGTCGAGAAAAAGCACCTGGGGATTGGTCATCAACCCGCGGGCCAGTTCCAGACGGCGCTTCATCCCCCCCGAGTAGGTACGCACGCGCCGGTCAATCGCCTCGCCCAGTTGCACCAGGTCCACCAGTTCAGCGATGCGCTGGCGCCGCAGCGCGGCAGGCTGCCGGTAGAGCCGACCGTGGATATCGAGCACTTCGCGGCCCGTCAGGTCGGGGTCAAGCACAATGTCCTGAAAGGTGACCCCGATGCTTGCACGCACGCGGTCAGCCTGCCGTACCACGTTGTAGCCGCACACAGCCGCCTCGCCCGCCGTGGGCAGAGCCAGGGTGGTGAGCATATTGATCGTTGTGGTCTTGCCCGCCCCATTTGGTCCCAGTAGCGCGTAGATCGTCCCGCTGGGGACTGCCAGGTCAATCCCATCAACTGCGATCACCTGGCCGTACTGTTTGCGCAACCCGCGGGCCACAATTGCCAGGTCTGTCATGGTTCGTCTCGGTCCTGTTCTCTGGAAACCGGGAGTCGTTATATTCTACACGAGGCAGCCCTGGTGGCGTGTCAACCTGGTCGGAATGGATAGGGTTTCGCGGGGAGAGCTTCATTCTCTCACGCCGCCTGCCGTCGCATTCCTCACCCTCATGGTGACAGACCACCAGGGCTTTGCCGCCCAACGCCACCAAGCAGCGAGGGTGTAGAGTTGAAGGATCATCACGCCGTGGCAATAAACATTGACGTGCAATCGCTCACAATTTGCTATAGTGCTGGCACACCGGCTATGACCATTCAATGGACAAGGACCATCACTGCTCAAACGGTCCGACAGGGAGAACCCGACTGCCGCGGTAGTCAGGTTTTTTCTTTGCGCTCGACGCACAACCGGTTGCCGGTGGCCGGCTTGAAGGGCTGAACGGTATGGCGTCACAGATCAAGCGCTTTCTGGTCGGCAAGCCTATTGCCACCGAACAACAGCATCAAGAACGTCTCACGCGCACGACGGCGCTGGCCGTGTTTTCTTCCGACGCGCTCTCTTCCGTGGCCTATGCCACTGAGGCTATTTTAACCGTACTCATACTTGCCGGCACGCACGCCCTGGGGCTGGCGCTGCCGATCGGCGGGGCAATTGCTGCATTGCTCGCGATTGTCGCCTTTTCCTACCGGCAGACCATTCGCGCCTATCCGCGGGGCGGGGGCGGCTATATCGTCAGCCGCGACAACCTGGGCGACACGGCGGGGCTGGTTGCCGCGGCGGCGCTGCTGATCGACTATGTGTTAACGGTTGCGGTCAGTATCTCGGCCGGTGTGGCGGCGATCACCTCACTCGCCAGCACCTGGGGCTACCCGGGACTGAAACACGCCGCGGTGGAGATCGCCCTGCTGTGTATTGCCCTGGTTACCCTGGCGAACCTGCGGGGAGTCAAGGAGAGCGGTGCAATCTTCGCCGTGCCCACCTACGCCTTCGTGGTGAGCATCCTGGGTCTGATCGCGTTCGCGCTCGTCAAAGACGCGCTCTACGGAGCCACACCGGTGACGCATCCGGTGCCGCCGCCCGTGCCCGACGTGGGCGAGGCCCTGGGCCTCTGGCTCATCCTGCGCGCCTTCGCCGCCGGCTGCACCGCGCTCACCGGGATTGAGGCAATCAGCGACGGAGTGCAGGCGTTCAAGCCCCCCGAGGCGAAGAACGCCGCGGCTACCCTCACGCTCATGGCCACCCTGCTGATCTCCATGTTCCTGGGGATTACCTGGCTGGCCCATCTGCACCAGGCCGTGCCGAATGAGATCACGCACGAGACGGTCATCTCGCAGATTGCGCGCACCGTGGTTGGCACCGGCCCTGCCTACTTCGGCATCCAGGTCGCGACGGCGCTTATTCTGTTGCTGGCAGCCAACACCGCTTTCGCCGACTTTCCGCGCCTGGCATCGTTCCTCTCCCGCGACCGGTTCATGCCCCGGCAGTTTGCCTCGCGGGGTGACCGCCTGGTTTTCTCGAACGGCATTCTGGCCCTGGGCTTTTTCTCAGCGCTGCTCGTGATGATCTTTCAGGCCAACGAGATCGCGATGCTGCCCCTCTACGCCGTAGGTGTGTTCATCTCGTTTACCCTCTCGCAGGCGGGTATGGTACGGCGCCAGTTGCGGATGCGCGAGCCGGGATGGGCACGGGGGGCGCTGATCAGCGCGGTCGGCACGGTACTCACGGCAATCGTGCTGGTCATCCTGGCGATCACGAAGTTTACCCACGGCGCCTGGATCGTGCTGACGCTCATCCCGGTGCTCGTGCTGGTCTTCCAGGCCATTCACCAGCATTATCTGCGTGTGGCGGAGCAACTCTCCCTCTCCACGGCCGTCAAGCCCCCCGATCTGCGCCGCCATACGGCGATCATTCTGGTCAGCGGCATCCACAAGGGCGTGCTTCCCGCGCTGCAGTATGCCCGCTCCATCGCCCCCGACAATGTTACGGCAGTGTACGTCAACCTCGACCCCGACCAGACCGAGCGGCTGCGGGTGCGCTGGCGCGAGTGGGGCTGCGATGTGCCGCTGGTGGTACTGGAGTCGCCCTTCCGCTCCTTGCTCAGGCCGTTGCGGAGCTACATCGCCGAGGTACAGTCACACTACAAGGACGGCATGGTCACGGTGATTTTGCCGGAGTTCGTGCCTGCCCGCTGGTGGGAGCACTTGCTGCACAATCAGACCGGCTGGCTGATCAAAACCGCGCTGATGTACCAGAGGGGCACGGTGGTGACCAGTGTGCCCTACCGGCTGGAGCGATAGCCGTGGAGCAGGCGCTGCTCCACCGTCAGGCGATCGGGTAGCGCGGTGAGGCCGGAGCCCTCGACGGCGCAGGCGGCGGCTGCGCTGGCGTAGGTTGCCGCAGCCAGGGCATCGCCGGTTTCCCACAGGCGCAGCAACAGCGCAGCGGCGAAGACGTCACCGGCGCCGGTCGGGTCACGTTCTACGGCGGGGAAGGGCGGCACGGATCGCGGTATGCCGGCCAGGTACAGCGTCGCGCCTGCTGCGCCGCGGGTCACAGCTACCAGCGGGCAGCAACGGGCATAGTGCCTGACCAGGTCCTCATCGCCACCCACATCCTCGATACTCAGAACGATCAGGTCCACGTGGCGCAACAGCGCGGCTGCGGGTCGCCACGGCGCCGGGCGCACGGGAGCCGGCAGCGGCGCGTCCCAGGCGCGCAACCAGCCCTGGGGAGTGACCCCGACCAGGGCGTGGGGAAAGGCCGCGGCCCAGGCCAGAGGGACCTCGCCGGCAACGGGGGCGAGGTGCACCACCGGGGCAACACGCCAGGCCGGGGGCAGGCAATCGAGGCGTACCGGCGGCGCAAGGGCGTGCAGCCACTGGCGCCGCCCGTGGGGGTCGTAGCGGTTCTCAAAGGTGGTGGTAACGGTGCTGGCGGCTGCGGCCATAGCAACCCGGGGCAGCCGCGCGGGAAGGTGGGCAGGGTTAGCCGTGGTGAGGAGCGCCGCGCGCGCGCCGAGGCGGGCAACCGCAGCCGCGGCGTACAGCGCCGTGCCCCCAGGCGCGTACCCGCCTTCTGGCAGGCAATCGCGGGTCACATGCCCGACCGCAAGGTACGCAACCGGTTTCAGGGCGCCAGGTGTCAAACGCTCACTGTTTGGCAGGATAGATAACGATCTTGCGGTTCTCGCCCTCGCCGGTGCTCTCGGTATAGATCGTCTTATCTTCGCGGAGCGCCAGGTGGACAATGCGCCGCTCGTAGGCCGCCATCGGCTCGAGCATAATCGGGCGACCGGTCTGGCGCACGCGCTCGGCCATACGCCGGGCGAGGCCCTCCAGTGACTCCTGGCGGCGCTGGCGATAATTGCCCACATCAACCACAATCTGGGGCCACTTCTGCACGCGCCGGCTCACCAGCAGGTTGAGCAGGAACTGGAGCGAGCGCAACGTTTCGCCACGCCGGCCAATGAGCAGCCCCATAGCCTCCTCATCGGCGCCCTCGACATGGAGCGTTATCGTCTCTTCGACATCGCCCTTCTGTCCTGGCACGCGCGTCACTACCGGCGTGACGTAGGCATAGATGTCCATGCGCTGCAGCAGTTCCTCGAGGATAGTACGGGCAATTTCCTGCACCTCGGCGCCACCAGAAGCCGCGACGGTTCCGACCGGGGCAGGGGACGACTCCTCATCGTCGTCAACCACGGTCACACGCACCAGGGCCTCATCGCCCGACTCGCCCGCATCCAGCACTGCGATCGCGACTTCATCGCGATCCTTGCCGAGCTGGGCCAGCGCCAGCTCAACAGCCTCGGCGACAGTGCGCGCGCTGATCTCAATGCTCTTCATAGTGCTCCTCGTGTGCAGGCTAGCGTCTCAACAACCTGGTTGTGAAAGCTGGATGTTCCAGGGAGGACCGGGCCCTCCCGCTGCGCCTACCAGGATCACCGTTCCTGTGCCGTTGCGCCGTCATCTACGCCGGCGCGGCTTCCGCGGATTGGCGGCCTGCTGAGCCGGATGGCGTGCCGCGGGAGGCGCCGTCTCATCGGCCCCGGCCTGGACGACCGGTTCAGGCGCCAGCGCCTCCGGGGGCGTTTCCGCCTCGGTCAGCGGGCGCATCACGCTCCAGAAATCGGCCCGTGGCGTGGCAGGCGCAGTCGTCACCCCCGACGCCTCGGCGCTCACTGCTGCGGGGGCCAGCGCTGGCGTCAGGCTCGAGGGCTTGCCATCAGGCGGCAGGAACTTCAGATAGTTGGCCAGCGACCCCCAGCCCGACGTGAAGTACTGCTGCACGATACCCACCACGCTGCTCACGACCCAGTAGAGCACGGCACCCTGGGGAAAGGTGAAGGCGATATAGCCAAACACCAGGGGCATGAACATCATCATCTGGGTCATAGCCTTCTGCTGCGGATCCTGGACCCGCGGCGTGGCCATCAACGTCTGCACCAACTGTAGCAAGATCGAAAGTACGGGCAGCACCACATAGACGATACCCGCAAAGCCATTCGGCCCGAAGGTCACGCCGCCGACCTCGATCACCCCGAACAGCTTCTGGGAAAAGATCTCGGCAATCGCCGGGTCGGTCAGGCGCGCAGCGGCCCGCTCACTGAGGAACTGGCGCCCCGCCTCGCCGCCGAAGAGGTGATACACCGCCTGGTAGACACCGAAGAAGATCGGCAATTGCAGCAGCAGGGGCAGACACCCGCCGAGCGGATTGATCTTGTACTCGCGGTAGAGCTTGAGAGTCTCTTCGTTGAGCTTCTGGGGATCCTTGCCGTACTTACGCTGCAACTCCTTGATCATCGGTTGCAGCTCTTGCATACGCCGGCTCGAACGAATGGAACTGAGCGTTAGCGGCAGGATCACCAGGCGCGCCGCGATGGTGAACAACACAATGCCGAGGGCCACATTGCCCGTAATGGACGAGAACCAGATCAGCGCCAGTTCAAGCAAGCCAACGAACGAGGACCAGATGGCGCCCATACGTGCAATCCTTTATGATGCGGGTTCGGGGCCAACCCCTTCTCCCGGTGAAACATTCTCAGGAGCGCGCGCGCTAGCGACAGCTTCAGCGTCAGGAGTCTCGAACCAGAGACGTGCCCGGCGCAGCAACTGTTCGACCTCGCGCTGGAGCAACGAAAAGGGCATATGAAGCACTGCCACGCTGCGGATGACGAAGACCAGGTCGTAGCCTGGAACGATAGAGGGTAGCGCCAGGCGCACCGCCTCGCGCACCCGACGCCTGGCCCGATTGCGCCGCACCGCTGCGCCGAACTGTTTGCCGACCACAAAGCCGCAACGGATGCGCTGGCGACGACCGGCCACAACGTTCAGCATCAGGTGGGGGGAGGTGTAGCTCCGACCCTCGCGCCTGACGCGCCGGAACTGATCCGGGCGGCGCAGCCGATACACGCGCTTCATGCGTTCTGCCTGCCCCCCTCACCGAGCATCCCCTCTCCTGGCAGGCCGGAAACCAGGATGGCCAGGTGGGGTATGGAAAGCCACAACAGGGTTCCGGCGCTGGACGAACCTGGCGGCGGGACCCTGCCCGGCAGGGAGGGCGCCCCGGCGCAACGCCAGGGGCGCCGCGGGTAACCTGGCGCGAGGGTAGCCGCGCCCAGATGCGCCGCACCCGATCTGGAACGAACAATCCGCAATCTGCAACCACCCTAGCGATGCCCGCGGCGGGCCCCGTGGCGGCGCTCGTCACTCACGGTCAACTTCCAGCGGCCCTTGATGCGCCGGCGGCGAAGCACGGCGCGGCCGTCTTTCGTCTTCATGCGCGCCAGGAAGCCATGTTTTCGCCGGCGCGGAATGCGCTTCGGCTGCCATGTACGCTTCGGCATTGGTCAGCTCCTGTATTTTCAAGCAAACTCCGCTTATTATACCCGTCGGGTTCAAGCAGTGTCAAATGGCAACGCGTAGCAACGGCCCGTACAGGCCGCGCTACGCGCTGGCGGTAGATGGCCCCTATTCGTCGCGCCCGACCTGCTGCAAGGTCCGGCGGATGGCATCACGCTGGCGGCGCTCGTGACGTTCCTCAGCGCCCTCGTCATCGAAGTCATCGTCGCGCCGGCTGCTGCGCCGATCACGCCGCGCGGTGGCGGAACCGCCGAACTTGGTCAGCAGATCCTCCAGCGTCGCATCGCCGACGAACTCTTCCTCAAAATCCTCGGATGCGTAGGTTTCGGATTGGGCCGAGACATTGCGCCGTTCCCGCTCGCGGCGCTCGCGGCGCTCGCGGTCGCGATCGCGACCGGCGCGGGCCTCAGCAGCCGAGGCGAAGCGTGCGGTTGCCGCGGGGGCGGGAGGACGGGGCGCCGGGGGTGGCGCCTTTGCCGGAGCTTCCTCCACCTCGACCTCAGCCGGGGGCGGGGCCTCCTCCAGACGCATCGTCAAACTGATGCGCTTGCTCTGCGGGTCAACCTCGAGGACCCTGACCTTGACCTTATCGCCGACCTTGACCACATCCTCCACCCGGTTCACCCGGGTGTTAGAGAGGGCCGAGATATGCACCAGCCCATCGCGCCCGACGCCGATGTCAACGAAGGCGCCGAAGGGGGCGATGCCGCTCACCGTGCCCTCGAGGATCTGGCCAACCTCCAGGCTCTGCATTTTCTGGCTGCGCTGAGCACGGCGCAGGCTCAGGCTGATGCGCGTGCCTTCGGGGTCAACTTCAAGCACCTTGAACTGCAGGCGGTCTCCAACCTTCACCGCGTCCTCAGGCTTTTCGACCCGGCCCTCGGCCAGTTCACTGACGTGGATCAGGCCATCCTTCCCCACACCGATATCGGCAAAGGCGCCGAAGGGCGCATAGCCAGTAATGACCCCTTCAACCACATCGCCGACCTTGAGCGACGCCAGGCGATCTTTGTCAACCTCGGCGCGCTTGGGGCGGCCACGTCCGCTGCGGGCGCCCTCGCCCTTCTCGCCCGCGCCCGTGCGCATGGTCAGGCTGATACGCTTGGCGTCCAGATCCACACTCTTCACCCGGACCCTGACCGTATCGCCGATCTGCACCAGGTCCGAGGGGGTATCAATGCGCGTATCGCTCATCTCGGAGATGTGCACCAACCCATCGCGCCCGACGCCGATATCCACGAAGATGCCGTAGAGGGCGATAGAGGTCACGCGGCCCTCGAGTTCCATGCCGGGCTGGAGATCCTTCAGCTTGCGCGGGCGGGTAGTTTCCTCGGCGACAGGCACAAAACTGGCGCCCGCGGCAGCTTCTTCCGCGCCGGTCGGGGGGGCATCCGCGGATGCCTCCGCCACCGCCTCGACCCTATCGGGGGACGTCACAGCCGGAGTGAGCGGAGCCTCCCCGGTTGCGCTCTCGGGGGCAGTCGTCGCCTCCACCCCATCGGGTGAGGTTGCCGGGGCCGGATCAGCATCGCTTGCGCCAGGCGCCCCGGCGGCCCCGGTGACCTCCTCCGCAGACATCGCCGGGGTGCCGGGCGTCGCCGTCTCTGCCGCAGCCAGTGTCGTTGCCGATGGCTCGACCGTCACCGCTTCAGGCTCCCCAGCCGTGGTCTCAGGGGTAGGCTGCGCGGCAGCCCCTGCCGTCTGCTCCGGCGTGGCAGCCTCGCTCTGAGCGGCCGGAGCGTCCGCTGCGTCGAGCAGCGGGTGTTGCAGCTCGCTCTCGGCGGACTCTTCCCTACGTACCTGATCGGTCATCTGCTCCCTTCCTCCTGGTGTATGGAACCGTTTTACACTTGCATCTGGCGGCGAACGGCCTGCACCAGCCCTCCATCGCGCAGATCTTCTAACCGGTAGTAGGCGCCCTTCAGATGTTCGGCGAGTCGTCGCGAGAGACCACGCTCGAAATTGGGGTGCTCGGTATCAATGACAATAGCGCGGATCGCGTGGGCGGCGATCATATCGGCGATCTGATAGGCCTCTTGCTGCGGCGGCAGGTTGCCGATGGCAACGTTGGCCTGCCCATCGGTGAGCAGTACCATGAGCGGCAGGATCTCTTCATCCTGGCGCCGCGCCCGCTCCAACAGTTCAAACGCGGTCAGCATGCCGCGCGCCAGGGGCGTCTTCCCGCCGGTGGGCATGGTTTGCAGGCGTTTCTGGGCCAGTTCCACGCTACTGGTGAGGGGCAGCAACACGCGCGCAAAATCGCGCTGGAAGCTCACCAGCCCAACCCGGTCGCGGCGCTGGTAGGCATCGCGCAGCAGAGACAGCACGGCGGCCTTGGTGGCCTGCATTCGCTCTTCGGCAGCCATGCTCCAGCTCGCATCGACCACGAAACAGACGGCGTTGCGCGTCCGGCGCACGCGCACCTTCTGGCGCAGATCGGTTTTGCGGATGAGCAACCTGGGCCGGCGCTGGTGGGGCAGCGCGATGGTATGGTTCAACTCATCGCGGCGCTTGCGCTGGTAGATGGCAGCCTCGCGGAGGGTGGCATCGAAGGCCAGGTCGGTCACCCGAGCGACGCGCCGGCTCTTGATGTAGCGCCCCTGTTTGCGCGTGGTACGGGTGCGTGAGCGCTTGCCTCCGGCCCGGCGCATCTGCCTGTCGCTGGCCCCTTCGAGCCGGCGAGGACGGAAGAGCATGCCGGCCTCGTACAGCCTGCCACCACTGGTCTGCGCTGGTGTCGGGTTCGCATCGGCGCCGCTGGCGCTGCCCACCGGGGCAACCGAGCCTTTGCCCTGACCCGGATCGTCGCCGCTCTCGCCGCGGTCAAGCGGTTCGCCGCCTTCAGCCTTTTTTTTTAGCTCGTCGGCGGCATTGCCATTCGCGGGCTTGCCGCTGCGTTCGAGGATCTGGCTGATGCGCTGTTCATCGAGCTGGATCTCCGAGAAGGGCTGACGGCGCATGCGGTGGGGCAGGGCCAGCTCGGCGGCAATGCGGATGTCTTCGACCGTCACCCAGGTGCGGCTACGCCAGGCAGCGTGGGTGCGGGCCGCTTCGAGAATGGTCAGATCGGCGCGGTGACCGTCCACGCCCAGTTCCAGGCACAGACTGGCGACAGCAGCCATATCGCTGCGGTCGATCTGCACGGCCGGCAACACCTCGCGAGCCGCCACCACCTGGGCAGCCAGTTCGTCCTCTTCGCGTTGCCACTGAGCGATAAAGCCCTGCGGGTCGGCCTCATAGGCCATACGCCGCTCGATCACCGCTACACGTGAGGCAACATCGGTCAGCCCGGCCACCTCCACGGCCAGACCGAAGCGATCGAGCAACTGGGGGCGCAGTTCACCCTCCTCGGGGTTCATCGTGCCCACGAGAATGAAGCGCGCGGGATGCGAAATGCTCACCCCTTCACGTTCAACCGTATTGACACCCATAGCGGCAGCGTCGAGCAGCAGGTCAACCAGATGGTCGTCGAGCAGGTTCACTTCGTCGACATAGAGCAACCCCCGGTTGACCTGGGCCAGCAGACCCGGCTCGAAGCGCCGCTGCCCCTCGGTGATGGCGTGCTCCAGATCCAGCGCGCCAACCACCCGATCTTCCGACGCCGAGACCGGCAACTCAACCAGGCGCGTGGGGCGCACCAGGGTGGGCAGCGGCTCACCCGTGGCGGCGCGACTCTGACAGACCTGGCACAGGCCGACCGGGCGGTCGGGCAGGCACGAGTAGGGGCAACCTTCAACCACCGTGATCGGCGGGAGAAGCCGCGCCAGCGCCCGCACAGCCGTGGACTTGGCTGTGCCTTTCTCGCCACGGATCAGCACGCCGCCAATGCGCGAGTTGATCGCGTTGAGAATGAGGGCGCGCTTGAGCCGCTCCTGGCCAACAATCGCGGTGAATGGGTAGATTGGGCGTTGGGAGGAAGCTGTCACGGCAATAAAAATCTTCTAGCCCGGGGCGAGCCAGAAGCTCTAGCGACAACGCTCTGTTATGCGGAGATAGCCACAACACAAGGTGACTGTAGAATCCAACCGGACACTTGATCACCCGCACGTCACGACGTGATGCCCCGGGCCTGTACCGGGGTGTATTGTCTCATAAGGCAGAGTAAAAGTCAAATCGGCAAACGTGAACTCAGGGGAACCCGGGTTTCCCCACCCCCCTGCTGCCATGTCGGACCACGCCGGCGCTGGCGTGAGCAGCGGCTTGCGCTCGTGCTATAATGCGCCTGTACATGGTGAGTCGTGGTGTCATCGAGGCAACGGCATGCACGCGCGCGCTTTTCGGGAGGACCTGGCCCTTCCTCACTCTCCCGGCGAGGCGTGGTCGAGGCCAGGGTACGCGCAGGTGGAATCCTGTTAAAGCTACGCGGCGCATCTGGCGCTTTCGCTCACAGGCGTTGTCAGGGACGAGTATCACCGGGAGCGTGACGCGCTCCCGCACCCGTCCTGCGCACCACTCGCTGCCAGACTGAAGCATCGGAGAGCCGTCGGAGAAGTTCTGTGGGTTTCAATCCGATTAACTCGCTGTTTGGAGCATTCAGCCGCGACCTGGGGATTGACCTGGGCACGGCAAACACACTTGTCCACGTCCGTGGCAAGGGCATTGTCATTAGCGAACCTTCGGTGGTGGCGATTGATGCCAAGACCAAGCAGGTTCACGCGGTAGGCGCCGAGGCCAAGGCGATGGTGGGTAAGACGCCTGCCAATATCATTGCCGTGCGCCCGCTAAAAGACGGCGTGATCGCCGACTTCGACGTGGTCGAGAAGATGCTGGCCTACTTCATCAAGAAGGCGCACGCCCACTCGGCGGTTCGCCTGATGGACCCACGCCCGCGTGTGGTGGTGGGGGTGCCCTCGGGTGTGACCGAGGTGGAGAAGCGGGCCGCCCGCGATGCGACCCTCAACGCGAAGGCGCGCGAGGCCTATGTGGTTGAGGAGCCGATGGCAGCAGCGATCGGCGCCGGTTTGCCGGTGGACGAGCCAATCGGTAGCATGATCGTTGACATCGGCGGTGGCACCACCGAGGTGGCGGTGATCTCCCTGGGCGGGATCGTTATCAATCACTCCATCCGCACAGCGGGCGATGAGATTGACGAGGCGATCATTCAATTTGCCCGCCGCGAGTATAACCTGCTGATCGGCGAACGGATGGCCGAACGGGCCAAGATCGCCGCCGGCTCAGCCTACCCGCTCGAGGAGGAGATCAAGGTCGTGCTGCGCGGGCGCGACCTGCTCACCGGGTTGCCCAAGGCGGTTGAGGTCAGCTCGGTGGAGATCCGCGAGGGCATTGCCGGGCCAGTGAACGCGATTGTGCAGGAGGTGCGGCTGGCGCTGGAGGAAACGCCTCCCGAACTGGTCGCCGACGTGATGGAGCACGGCATTACCCTGGCCGGAGGCGGCTCACTGCTCCACGGCCTCGATAAGCGCATCGCCGCTGAAACGAAGATGCCGGTGCACATCGCCGAGGACCCTCTGTCGTGTGTCGCCCGGGGCGCCGGGAAGATGGTTGAGAACTTCGGCCAGAATAAGGTCTACCAGGATATTCTGACCCGTAGCCAGAACACCCGCCGGGCCAGGTTGTAACCTCGGAGGGGCGGATCTCGCTGGCCCTGGCGTCAGGTGAGGCCCACCGTCGCCATCAGCCGCTCTACCCGGCCACCCACAGCCTATGCGCGACTTCCTTGACGATCGTCCTATCAAGCTGCGTCGTGAGCGTTCACCCGTGCCCGGGTCGATGCGCCCGTTCGTGCTGGCGATAGGGCTGTGTCTGCTGGCGGGGCTGCTGGTGTTTCTCGATCGGCGTGGGGTGATTACCCCTGTCCGGCAGGCGGCACAATCGCTGACGGCCCCTGTGGCCCAACGGCTCACGAGCCTGCGCGACGAGGCCGGCGCGTTCATCACTGCGCCGCGGGGCGCCGCCGCCCTTGAGGCGCGCATCGCCGCCCTTGAGCGCGAAAACGGTGAGTTGCGCAATCAGGTGCTGCGCCTGGAGCAGGCGCAGGTGGAGAATACCTTCCTGCGCCAGCAACTGGCGATCCAGCAGGCGCATCCCTGGACATTGCTCGGCGCCGAGGTAACGGTGCGCTCGCCCGACGCGGGCCGACGCATGATCACCATCGCGCGGGGCAGCCGCGAGGGGCTGCGGCCGGGGATGGCGGTCATCAGCCAGTTGCCCGGCACGCCTGCGGCGCTGATCGGCATCGTTGAGTCCACCGGTCCTCACGCTGCCGACGTGCTGCTGATCACCGATATTTCCAGCCAGGTGAGCGGCCGGGTGATCCACCAGGGCCGGGCCGAAGTGGGGCTGGTGCAGGGCCAGTGGCAACGCGGCTCGCGTCTGCAACTCGGCCAGATTACCCGCGCCCTGGAGCTGGCACCCGGCGATACGGTGGTCACCGCCGGATTGACCGCGGCGCTCCGGTTGCCCTTCGACCTGGCCGCTATTCCACCGAATATCCCGATCGGGAGGGTGGATGCGGTGCGCGTGATTGACCAGTACCAGATCGCGGAGGTGCGACCCTTCGTTGATCCCGACCAGGTGCGCTACGTGTGGGTGATCCTCAGCCAAGAAGATTAGAAGTGGCCCTGGCCCACGAGGTGGGGCGGATCGTCGGGCTGTTCGCGCTGGCCTGCGCGCAGGTGACCCTCCTCGGCCTGCCGTCGGGCTTCACCCTGCCGCTGGTGCCGGTGCTGGTGATCTGCAGGGCGTTGCTCGGCGTAAGCGACGCCTTTCCCGATGTGGGCCTCGGTCGGGCGCTGCGCTGGGCCCTGTACGGGGGCCTGGCCCTCGATGTGTTCGGCGCCACGCCGCTGGGAGCGCATGCACTGGCGCTGCTCCTGGGGGTTCTGGTGGTCACCGCGTTCACGCGTCGGTTGCGCGTAGAGCGGCCAGTCGTACCACTGCTTGCCGTGCTCGTTGGGATGCTGATCTACGAGATGGTACTGGCCCTGTTCTTGCATCCGGGCGCAATCGAGTGGCGCAGCTACCTGCTAATGGTGGTGCTCCCCAGTGTGGTGATTGCCCTGGCGCCGACGCTGCCGCTGTTCTTTGTGCTGCGCCGGGTAATCCGAGGCCAGGTGTGAGGGTTCGTGACAGGCAGGGCGCCCCCAGGCGGCCCGGGAGGGCTGCGCCCCGTCGGACCCTCCCGCGCACGGGCTTGTATACACCTGAGTGAGGTTCGTAAGAGGGTAGCGCCCTCTCACGCCCTCTCGATCCGGTTATGTCACGATTGACCGTGCTGCGCGTGGCGCTGGTGCTGGTGGTTGCGGTGCTGGTGGGGCGCCTGTACATGGTGCAGGTGGCCGACCACGAGAGTCGTCGCTACAGCGCCGATGTGGCCGTGACGACGCGCCGCTACATCACGGTGCCGCCGCGACGGGGCGAAATCTTTGCCGCCGATGGTCAGACCCTGCTCGCGGAGAGCGTGCCGATCTACAATCTGGCGGTCGTTCCCGGGCGCCTGCCCTCGCGCGTGGCCGAGCCGGAACGGCGCGCCGCGGTGCTTGCGCGACTGAGCCAGGTGGCGAGCCTGACCAGCACGCTCACCCTCTCACCCACACGTGTGCTGGCCGAACGGCCCACCCTGCGCGCCGCTCTGAGCGCGCTGCACGCCCCGGCGCCCGGCACCGGGCCAGAACTGAGCTTCACCGTCGCCCCGGCCGATAGCCTGCGGGCTCTGGAACTCAGCCGGACCTACGGCGATGTGCTCACCCTGAGCAACCCGATCGAGGACCTGATCACCCGGCAGGACCTGCGAAGCTACCAGGGCCTGGTGATCAAGGAAGACATCAGTCCTGAACTGGCTCTGGCGATCCGTGAAAACAGCAACTACCTCCCCGGCGTGGAGGTGATAGAAGCGTACCGGCGGCGCTACCCGTTGAGCGGGACGATCCCCTCCCTCTCGCACCTGCTCGGCTACACCGGACGGATCAACGAATGCGAACTGCTGGCGGCCAATCCGGCCAGTTCGTGGCTCACGGCGCTGGTAGAGGTGCTGGGCTACGCGGGGCGCTGCGGGCTGATCGTCAAACCAGTTGATCCGCCAAGCATCGGCTTTCCCCCGTATGCGCTCGATGACCGGATCGGCAAGGACGGGTTGGAGGCGGCCTACGAGAGCGAGTTGCGGGGGCGCGCCGGGGTCGAGAGCCTGCTGGTTGACGTGTTGCAACGCCCCAGCAGCGCGGCAGAAACCGTGCGCCCGGTGGAGCACGGCCATAATCTGGTGCTCACGATTGACGTTGCCTACCAGGCCGAGGTGGAACGTATTCTGCGCCGCTGGATCGCCGAAGGCGAGCGGCGTCGCCAGAACGCTCGTGAGGCTTACAAACGCGACTACGCCCCGATCTTCG
>JBDNDG010000060.1:0-15430 GCA_046719255.1 Chloroflexaceae bacterium | reverse complement strand
CACCCGCACCCCCTCGCCCACCGTTGAGCCGTCGCCCACCCGCACCCCCTCGCCTACCCGTACACCTTCGCCTATCGTCGAACCTTCGCCCACGCGCACGCCTTCACCCACCCGCACCCCCTCGCCCACTCGCACGCCCTCGCCCACGCGCACACCTTCCCCCACCCGTGTGCCGGCCGGGGCCGGTGCGAGCGCCGGCCCCGCGCGCCCCGGTGCGCTGCTGATCACCGAGGTGCTACCCGCGCCCAGAGCAGCCTTTACCCGCGAGTGGGTCGAACTGTTCAACCCCGGCCAGGAAAGCGTGGACACCACTGGCTGGAGCCTGGACGACGCGAACGATGGTGGGGCACAGGTCCTGGGCACGCATCGGGTCGCGCCCGGCGCGTATCTGCTGGTGGAGCTTGAACGGGCCATCCTTAACAACAGCGGCGACACGGTGCGCCTGCTTGGACCTATGGGCGAAGTCATCGACAGCTTTCGCTTCGGTGCCACACCGACGGACCGCAGCCACGGGCGCGACCCTCTGACCGGCGCGTGGCGCCTGGAGCCGCACCCTTCCCCTGGCACCGCCAACCCTCCGGCGGGAGGCGAGCCCACAGCCGGGGAGCGGATCAGCGCACCCCAGAGCGCCCCCCCCGCCGCGGCATCGGGCCTGGTCAACCCTGCGCGGCCCGCGCCGACAGCCGGAGCGACTCAGGTCGGCAGCACCCCGCCCGAGGCAGACCCCGCCCCGGGCGCGGCAGGCGCCCCGGGACCTCGCGCTGCACCGACCTACGAGGGCGTGGCCGGCACACGCTACCGCCTGCCGACGGCCCCGGCGGTGCCTACCCGGGCCACGCCCGTCGGGATATCGCCCGAGGCGCCGCCAGCCGAAGTGGCGCCTGCGCCGCCGCAGGTTCGGACCGGCCTTGCCATTGGCGGATTGGCGCTGATTATTGTTGCCTGTGCGCTTCTCGTTACCGAACGTAAACCATCGCAAGGACAGACCGACAAAGACGGTGTGTTATAATTCCCAGATAAGGTGCCCGTGTGCGCAGCCGGGCCGCACCGACGCGGCCGCATTGCCCGGTGAGCAGGAAAGGAGTTCAACGATGGCTGATTTGCACAGCCTGATCCGGGAACGCCTGGAACAGAACCGCTGGGGAATGCTCACCAATCAGGGCTACGTGCTGGGCTTTGATCTCGGCAGTTACGGCCTGCGCGCCGCGCTGGTGGATCTCCAGCATCGCACCTTCGCCTCCGCGCACACCGATCTCCCGAACGAGCCGCCTGACCGGGTGGTTGAACAGGCGATTGGCCTGGGCCAGAAGCTACTCCAGCAGAACGACGTAACACCGGAGCGCCTCGTGCGCGTCGGGGTGGGGTTCTGCGGCCCTGTGGATATGCGCTACGGCACGGTGCGCCTGTCGCCGCGCATACCCGGCTGGGAGAACTATCCGCTCCAGGAGCGGTTCGAGCAAGCCTTCGACACGGTAACGCTGATCGACAACGACGCCAACCTCATCGCCCTGGGCGAGGCAACGTTCGGCGTCGCCAGGGGCCACCAGCACATCTTCTATATGCACCTGAGCAGCGGGGTTGGCGGCGGCCTGGTGCTGAACGGGCGCCTCTATCACGGCGCCACGTCCACTGCGGGCGAGATCGGCCATGCCGTGGTGGGCCAGGGCTGGGATGGCACCGGGCGCCCCGAGACGCTCGAGGAGCGGGTTTCGATTGTGGGGTTGCTGCGCTGCGCCAGCCGCTATGGCCTGGAGACCAACGACCTGGAAGAGATCTTCGGCCCCCATCCCGCCGCGCAGCAAGTGGTGCGCGAAACGGTTGACTTGCTGGCCGTTCGCTGCGCGCAGATCGTCGCCCTGATCGACCCCGAGATGATCGTTCTGGGCGGCATCGTGGTGCGCATCGGTGGCGACTCCTTTGTGCAAGCGATTGGATCGCGACTCAACGATTTTATTGCCCCCCAGTTCGCCCGCCCCCTGCCGGTGGTGGCCTCGATGCTCGGGCCTGAGAGCGTGACCGTCGGCGCGGTGGCCCTCGCGCTCGATAGCCTGTCCGATTGAGGGCGTCTCCCCCTGCCGGGAGGCGAGCGGGACGCCCCTAACCCTCCCGGTGAGGAGGGCTTGCCGCCGCGCCCACAGGCAGGGGGATGGGGAAACCCGGCTTCCCCATATGTTCACATCGGCCCTGCTGAAAGCAACAAACAGCATCGGGTCGTTTGCGCCCCCGGCAACGCAATGCTATAATGATACGAGTTTTCTCCTGGAGAATTGAGCAGGGAGGGAAGACCTCTCTGCTCGTTGTTGCATGTTGCAGGAAGCCATGGATGCAAAAGTGATCGTCTTTGGTGAAACCGCCATTGACCGACTGTTACAATGGCTGCGTTCTACCGGCCAACCCCAGGACATTATGGACCTGGTCAGACAATATCTGGAGATCTTGAGCAAGGCGGTGAGGGAGGAGAACGAATGACCGCTGCGCCCACGTTGCTTACCGACCAGCACGCTCTGGCCGAGGAAATCTACCGGTTGATGGTCGCGCAGGGCGCCATGTTCGCCATCGACACGCCTATTCGACAGACGCTTGCCAATCTGGCTGCGTTTCTGGCGCGGCGCGAGGGGCGTGATCGGGCGGAACTGGAGGCAGCAATTGACGCGGCCCTGAGTGCAGACAGTCGCTTCACCCGTGAAGAGGTGAACGGCGAGGTGCGCTTTGTAACCACCCGGCAGGGCGCCTACGTGCCACGCGACAACACCGATACCCACAGCTTCAAGCAGCGACTGCACGAGCCAGAGAATCCGCTGCCGATTGACGATATCAGTGTGGTGGTTTCCACCTCGCGCCCGGCGATCAGCACGGTCGAGCCGGTGTACATTTCAGATTACTGGCAGATGCAACTGGCAGCGCCTCCGGTTCAAGCTGAAGCCGAGAAGGTCGAAGCCGCAGAAGCGCCAGTTGCCGAACCTTCGGTCCTCGAGGAAGCGCCCCTGGCGCCCGAAGTGGCCCCGGCGCCTGTCGAGGAAGTGGCCCCCGAACCTGTCCCCCCCGTAGCCATCGAAGCGCCTGCCCCTGCCCCGGTGGTGGAAGTGGCCCCCGAACCTGCCCCCGCGGTGCTGGAGATCCCCGCTCCCGCTCCGGTCGAGGAGGCGGCCCCCGAACCTGCTCCCGTGGTCATCGAGGCGCCCGCCCCGGTCCCCGTCGTCGAGCAACCCGCGCCCCCCGTGGCGCCCGCTCCGCGACCGGCGCAGCCGCCGCGCAGCACCGTGTTCACCCTCAGCGATGGGACGGCGATCGATCTGCGCCGGCCGGTGGACGAGATTATGGCCGAGTACGGCGATGTGCTCGCCCGGGTCCTGGCAGAGCGCCTTGAGCACGACCCGCTGCAGCGCATCGTCAGCTTTGGGCGCAAGTACTACCCCGAGGCCAGCCTGGCGAGCTTCGGCAAGAACGACTTGCGGAAGATCCGCGACTATATTCTGGAGCGCAACGAGCCGCTGCTGGATACTGAGATTATCGCCGATCTCTACTACCATAACCCGCGGCAGACCGACTACGAGGGCTTCCGCTTCTCGCTCAACTACCGGCTGCACCGCGAGAAGGACTTTGAGTTTGTCGGGGTGGAAGGGGCCTACCTGTGGGCCACCAGGGGCCTGCCGATCACCGGTGGTAAGCGCGTTAAGGCCGCCGAGATGGGGCAGATTACGTCCTACCTGGTCGAGGGCTACGACGATAGCCCGGAACTCCAGAGCATCGAGGCCATCAAGCAGAGCGGCAGCGTTACCCGGCTGCTGACCTTCTTCGAGTGGGAGTATGGGGTGTTACCGCTCGATGCAGGCCTGGCGGCGCTGCTGCCGCCACCGTTGCTGCCCGAGCAGCGCAGCGCGGTCCTGCGCTTCGAGTCGCCGCAGCACTACACCACGTACCTGGTGGAGGTACGCTTCCCGGCTGGCAATCGTGGCGGCTGGCTCCAGGGGTTGGAAGAGTTCTTCCGCGAGCATCTGGTGCCCGGTGGCCTGATCACTATTAGCCGCACCGGAGAACCCAACCTCTTCCACATTACCTACGAGGAAGGCCCCGAGCAGAGTGAACGCCTGCTCACCTTCGATGAGAAGAAGAACCGGCTGGCCTTCGCCAATGTGTCGTTCTACTGCGTGGCGGATGAAGATCAATTGCCCACTCAGAGTCGCTACGGGCGGCTGAACCGCCTCAAAGCCTTCCCGATGGGCGAGCGCCGCAAGGCCGAGCTTATGCTCGAACACGTGAGCGAGACGATTGGCGAGCAAGTGGGCAGCCCGGCAGCGCCGCGCTACGCCGTTACGCTCGACGATCTCTATGTCGCCTTCAACGTGCTGCGGCCCGGGTCGCGGGCGTATCTGAAGGCGCTGCTGGAACGTGGAGAAGACTTCAGCGCCGATGAGTCGACCCCGGGTCTCTACTACTACACGCCCGCTCCCCGCGCCAGCGCCGAAGAGGTCGAGGAGGAAGAAGACGAACTGCCAGAGGAACGCCCTCCGCTTCGCCAGCGCTACAGCAGTCGTTATGATGAGGATGAGTGACCTGCCATAGCCATGGCGCCGGGTGGGAGTGCAGGGGCACCTACGTGGCGTGGCAAGCCCTCCCCACGGGGAGGGTTTGTCCCGGACATCCATCCATGTTCATCTTGTCAGGGTGCGGCCCAGCCGCATGGGAGTCTAATATTGATCCGGCAGGCAAGAGGTTCGGTATGACTTTTGAAGAGCATCTGGCGCGGCTTGGCGACCTGGAGCGCCCGATTGCCCACGCTGAACTCAAGGCGCTCTCGGACCTCGGCCCCGAAATGCTCAAGGTGTTCTGGACGGCGTGGCGCCACTTTCCTGCCGAACGCCGTCTGGCGATTGTCCGTGAACTTGATGAGCTGGCGGAGGACAATGTTGATCTGGACTTCCGCGCGGTCTTTCGGGCCTGTCTGAGCGATCCCGACGCCGAGGTGCGGGCGGCGGCCGTCAACGGGCTGTGGGAGGACGAGAGCCTGGCGACGATGAACCGCTTCATCGCTATGCTCGACGATGAGGCCGGCGTGGCGCGCGCGGCGGCTACCATTGCCCTCGCCCGCTTCGCCTATCGTTGCCAGATCGGCGACCTGTCGGCGGCCGAGGGTACACGCTTGCTGGCGGTGCTGCTGCGTACCGCGACCGACCCCGAGCAGCCGCTCGAGGTGCGCCGGCGCGCCGTGGAGGCCCTGGGCTACTTCGCCTCTTCGAAAGAGGCCCAGATGGAGATTGGCCGGGCCTATGCCCACAGCAACCTGGCCATGCGCGAGAGCGCCCTGCTGGCTATGGGCCGCTCGATGCGCCCTACCTGGTTTCCCTACATCGAACGCGAACTGAAGAGCCCCTCGCCGGCCCTGCGCTACGAAGCCGCCCGTGCCGTCGGCGAACTCGCCGAGGAGGGACGTCCGCTCCTGCCCGCCCTGCTGCCGCTGGTGGACGATGAGGATACCGAGATCTCCCTGGCGGCAATCTGGGCCCTCGGGCAGGTGGGCGGGGCCAGCGCCCGGCGGGTGCTCGAACGCCTGGCGCGCTCGAAGGACCTGGCCCGGCGCCAGGCAGCCGATGAGGCTCTCGCCGAACTCTCCCTCGACGAATTCTGAGCCACGCCTGTATTTCGGCGCACCGCCGCTCCTAACGGAAGCGTCTATGCCTGTTCATTACACCCGGCTGGATCAACTGAGCGCCCCGTACCGCTACATTTACCTCTCTCCGCACCTGGACGATGCCGTGCTCTCGTGCGGCGGTACGATTGCCCAGCACACCAGCGCCGGCACGCCTGTACTGGTAGTTAATGTCTGCACCGCTGCCCCACCCACTGGCGCGCCCCTCAGCCGCTTTGCCCACTTGATGCACACCCGCTGGAACCTGTCCGCTGATGAGCCTGTGGCCCACCGCCTGCGCGAAGATGCCGAGGCCCTGGAGATCTTGCGCGCCGATAGTTTGCAACTCGACCTGCTCGACGCGATCTATCGCATGCCGGAGGCGTACACCGACGATGCTGCGCTGTTCGGCCCGGTGGCAGAGGGCGACCAGCTCGCCGCTGATGTGCTGGCGCATCTCGAGGCCCTGATCCAGCGCTTCCCGGATGCGGTGATCTACGCCCCCCTGGGGGTAGGGCACCACGTTGACCATCTGGCAACCTTTGCGGCTGCCCGAACCCTCAGCTCCCGCGGCGCCAGCGTGGCCTTCTATGAGGATTTTCCCTACGTGCGCAGCGAGAACGCGCTCGTCCGACGCCTGGATGAACTGGGGGGGGCTGAACGCTTCCTACCCCTCGTGACCAGCATTGACGGTACCCTCACCCGCAAGATCGGGGCCATTGAGGCCTATGCCAGCCAGCTCGACGTTCTCTTCGGCGGCGCCGCCGCGATGGCTCAGGCCGTGCGCGACTATGCGGCGCGGGTGTTGCCTGATGCCGGCGCCTATGGCGAGCGTATCTGGATGCTCAGGTAAAGCTGCTATCGACCTGATGCGGCTGCGCCCCGCCCGCGGGGGTGGCAGGCGCCCCCCAACACCGGTTGCGGTATGGGATACCGGGTTTCCCCAAACCTTCCGAGGAGGGTTTGGTCGGGTTGCGCCCGACCAGGAACAAACTATGTTCATTCTGGCGTTGCGCGGCGCAGCCGCATGAGCAGATTACTCATGACAGTCAGTATTCTGGCCCGCGTCGATTGGAGCAAGACCCTGGCGCTCGGCGAGCCTGATGCCGCCACGTGGAATGCCTTCGTTGACACACATCCACAGGGTAGCCTGTTGCAGCACAGCGCCTGGGGCGAGCTGAAAGCAGGCTTCGGATGGCGCGCGCAACGGATCGCCGTCCTCGACGCCGATGGGGCACTCGTAGCCGGGGCGCTGCTGTTGATTCGCCCGCGCTATGGCGTGAGTGTGGCCTACACCCCACGCGGCCCGCTCTTTTCCGGCGACCCGGCCGTTGACCGGCTGTTGCTGGCGGGGTTGGAACGGGTGGCTCGCCGTGCCCGCGCAGTGCTGCTGCGCCTGGAACCGAACCTGCTGGAAACTGCGCCCGCCGCCGATGCTCTGCATACCTGGCTGCTGTTGCAGGGACTGCACCCGGTTCGGACTATTCAACCCCGCAGTTCGATCCATATTGACCTGCGGCAGCCCGAGGAGCGCCTGCTTGCGGCCTGTTCCAAGGGTCACCGCGCCGACATCAGGCGCGCCGAGCGCAGCGGCGTGGTTGTGCGCCAGGGGGATGTGACCGATCTACCCGCATTTTTCGTCTTGATGCAAGGAACCGGCAAACGGGCGCAGTTCGGGGTCCACAGCGAGGCGTACTATCGAGCGGCCTGGCGCCTCTTTCAGCCGCGCAGTTGCCTGCTGCTTGCCGACGTGGAAGGGCGCCCGGCGGCGGCGCAGCTCATTTTTGCCGATGCCCGGGCGGGCCTGTACCTCTACAGCGGCGCCGATGAGGCAGGCCTGCGCTCGGGTGCAAACCACGCTCTGATGTGGCACGCCCTGCGCTGGGCCCGGGCGCGCGGCTGCGCATACTACGACCTGTGGGGCATCCCCGACGCGCTGGGACGCGCCACGGCCGCCCCCGACGCGGAGGCCCGCACGGCGCTGGAAAGCGCCGCCCGGCATGATCCGCTGATCGGGGTCTACCGCTTCAAAAAAGGGTTTGGTGGTCAGATCGTGCGCTACTTGCCGGCGTATGACCGGGTGCTCATCGCGCCGCTCTACCGCCTCGCGCTCAGGCAGATGGGAGCGTAGCCACCCCGTGTTTGGGCGGGCTGCGCCCTCCCAAACCTTCCCGCCGGGCAGGATGTTTCCCGGGCGGGCTGCCCCCTCCCTGGCCTTCCCCCGCTGGGGGAGGGCCAGGGAGAGGGGCGGAATGCTCCAAACCCTCCCCGGGCAGGGGTATGGGGAAACCTGGTTTCCCCAGGGTCATCAATGAGTTGTTTCCCGGGAGGGCTGCGCCCTCCCAAACCCTCTCCCGGGGTGTTTCCCGGGCGGGCTGCGCCCTCCCAAACCCTCCCGCCGGGCAGGGGCACGGGGAAACCCGGTTTCCCCCATACGTTCACGTTAGTGTTGGGCAGCAAGGCTGCATAGCAGACTGATGGACAAACCCATGCCAACACTACGCAAGCTGCTCGCCGGTGTGGCCGTGCTGCGCGCCGATGGGCCCCTCGACATCCCGATCACGGGAGTGGTCTACGACTCGCGCAAGGTTACGCCCGGCGCGCTGTTCGTGGCGATCAAGGGCCAGCATACCGATGGGCACGCCTACGTGGAGCAGGCCGTTGCACGGGGCGCCCGCGCGGTGCTGGTTGACGCACGGCAGTGGGGCCATGCCCCTGCCCCGGAGGAGGCGACCCTGGTGGTGGCTATAGATAGCCGGGTCGCGCTGGCGCCCCTCGCCGCGGCCTTTTACGACTACCCGGCGCTGAGACTGCGCACCATCGGCGTTACTGGCACGAAGGGCAAGAGCACCACAACCGACCTGATCAGCCAGGTGCTCGATGGCTGCGGCCATCGCACGGGGTTGATCAGCACCGTGGATTTCAAGGTGGGCCCGCGGCGCTGGGCCAACGATACACGGCAGAGCACCCCCGAGGCGCCCGAGGTCCAGGCGCTGCTGGCAGAGATGGTCGCCGATGGCTGCGATACGGCGGTGATCGAAGCCACCTCGCACGCCCTCTCGGCGCGCTGGAACCGGCTCGGCGGCTGTCTCTTCGATGTGGCGGTGTTCCTTAACCTGGGTCATGAGCATCTCGATTACCACGGCACGCTGGAGCAGTACCGGGCCGACAAGGCGCGGCTGTTTGAGATGCTGGGCGAACGAACGCCCTCCGGGCAGCGCAAGGGCGAAGCCTGGGCCATCGTCAACGCCGATGACCCGCACCACCAGATATTTCTCCGAGCGGCTCCCGCAGCGGCGCGTCAGTTGCGCTTCGGCACGGGCCCGAACGTCGATGTGCGCGCTCGCGAGGTGCAGGCCACCGCAACCGGGTCGGAACTTACAGTTGATACTCCCTGGGGCAGCGCGCGCCTGCGCCTGGGCCTGCCCGGCGCCTTCAATGTCTCCAACGCGCTGGCGGCGCTGAGCGTGGCCCTGAGCCAGGGTGCGACCCTCGAACGAGCCAGCGCCGCCCTTGGCGCAGCCCGCGGGCCTCGTGGCCGGATGGAACCTGTGTTGATGGGACAGCCGTTTGAAGTGATTGTTGACTACGCCCACAACCCCGAGTCGTTTGAGCAGGTATTGAGCATGCTGCGGCCCCTGACCCGCGGACGGATCATCGCCGTCTTTGGGAGCGCCGGGGAACGCGATGTAGCCAAGCGGGCCATCCAGGGCGAAATCGCCGGACGCTACTGCGATCTGCTGGTGCTTACCGATGAGGATCCCCGGGGCGAAGATCCGCTGGCAATCATTGCCCAGATCGCCGCTGGCGTCGAACGAGCCGGCCGACGCGCCGACGAGGATTATCGCATCATCCCCGACCGCAGCGAGGCCATCAGGGCCGCGCTGGCAGCCGCCCGGCCCGACGATCTCGTGCTGTTGCTCGGCAAGGGCCACGAGGGCAGCATCATCTACGCCGATCATAGCCGCCCCTGGGACGAAGCGGCCGAGGCCCGGCGCGCCTTGCGCGACCTGGGCTACGCCATACCCCCCGGACGCGGTGTTGCATGATGCGAACCGGCATTGAATGAGCCGCATGCGCGGTTTCCCTGGCTCTCGCCCAGGGGGTCGGGCATGCTGGTGTTCCTCGTCTCCCTGCCAGAAGAGAACGAAATGCGCGCAGTCAGCGCCCCGCAGAGCGCCCACGGCCAGCCGCGCGGTTCCGTCCGCCGGCGCATGTTCATCCTGGCCCTTCCCGCCGTTGGCGAACAACTGCTCAATACCCTGGTCGGCCTGGCCGACGTGTTTCTGGTGGGCAACCTGGCCCCGGCAACCTCGGAGGCACTTGGCTATCATAGCGCCACCGCGCTGACGGCGGCGGGGCTGGGCAATCAGTTTACCTGGCTGGTGATGGTGTTGTTCATGGCCGTCGGCATTGGTGCCACGGCCCTGGTGGCCCGCGCCGTGGGCGCCCGCGACAGGGCGAGCCTGGCCCGTATCGTGCGGCAGACCGTGCTGACCGGCGCGCTGGCCGGTGCGCTGGCCACCGCCCTGGGCTGGCTGGTCGCAGAGCCGTTCCTGGCCGTGCTCAATGCTCCCCTGGAGACCCGGGCGATCAGTGCCGCGTACATTCGGATCACCGCGGTGACCTTCCTCCCCACGGCGTTGCTCCTGGCCATCACGGCCTCCCTGCGCGGCGCAGGCGATACCCGCACGCCCCTGCTGCTGATGCTGGTGGTGAACGCGGTAAACATTGCGGTCACCTGGTTGCTGGTGAACGGGCAACTGGGCCTGCCGGCGCTGGGCGTTACTGGCGCAGCGATCGGCACTGCTCTGGCCCGCGGCCTGGGGGGTATTGCTGCGGTGGGCTTGATGCTACGCGGCCACGCCGGCCTGCGGTTGATCCTCGACTGGCGTCCCGATCCAGACATGCTGCGCCGCCTGGTACGGATCGGGTTGCCCACGGCGGGCGAGCAGTTCGTATTTCAGGCGGCGCTGCTGATCTTCGTGCGCTTTGTGACGAATCTCGGCACCACGGCCTACGCCGCGCACAATATCACGATTACCATCGAGTCGGTGTCGTTTCTGCCGGGGATGGGCTACGCCGCTGCGACGGGGGCGCTGGTGGGGCAGGCCCTGGGCGCACGCCGGCCCGATGAGGCCGAGCGCAGCGCCTGCGAGGGCCTGTTCCAGGGCGGCCTGATGATGGGCATCCTGGGCGGGTTCATGGTCCTGTTCCCCGCACGCCTGGTCTCGTTGTTCACCAGCGACCCCATGGTCATCGCCGCGGCCACACCCCCACTGCGTGCCGCCGGGCTGGTGCAGCCGGCGCTGGCTGTGAGCTTCATTCTGCTCGGCGCCCTGCGGGGGGCAGGCGATACCCGCTGGCCCCTCTTCAGTCGCCTGCTTACAACGTGGGTCGTGCGCCTGCCCCTCACCGTCGTGGTGGTGGGATGGCTCGGAGGTGGTTTGCCCGGCGTGTGGCTGGCGATGTGTACCGACTTTACCCTGCAGGCGCTCATGGTCCTGTGGCGGTTTAACTCCGGAAAGTGGCAGAAGATTGACGTATGATTGATCTGGCCCCGCACAACCCCTACACGCTCGAACTGGCATCACCGCTGATCGCCGCGGCGGGGAGCCTGGGCTATGGCATTGAGGTGGCCCGGCAACTCCGGCTCGGGCAACGCAACGGTGGGCATGGCCTGGGCGCGCTGATTACCCGCAGCACCTCCCTCCGCGCCCGACGCGCCCATCCTCCGCCCGCGTTGATCGAAACCCCGGCAGGGCTGCTCTACACCGGCAGCGCGCAGAACCCCGGCCTGCGCGTGGTGCGCCAGCGCTTCGCGCCGATCTGGGCCACCTGGGAGACGCCGGTGATCTTGAGCGTGGCTGCCGCCGATGAGAACGAACTCGGCGCGCTGCTGGCTGAGCTGGAACCGCTCGAAGGTGTGCGGGGCGTCGAGCTGGCGCTGGCGATGTTCGGGGTGAGCGCGCCCGCCGCGGCGGCGCGCCTGATTTCGGCGGCCCGCGCGGCCACACCCCTGCCGCTGATCGTGAAGTTGCCCGTCTATGCCGAGCACCTGGCGGAACTGGGCGCAAGCGCCGCCGCTTCCGGGGCCGATGCGCTCAGCCTCAGCGACGGGTTGCCTGCCACCGCAGTGATGGCAGGACAGCGCAGCGATGGACTCCTCTGCGGACCGGCGCTGCGCCCTCTGGGGTTGCGGGCCGTGGCGCACCTGGCAACGAAGGTGCGCCTGCCCCTGATCGGCGGCGGGGGCGTGATGCGCGCCGCCGATGTCCGCACCCTCCTCGAGGCCGGCGCTACCGCCGTGGCCCTGGGCAGCGCGCTGCTCACCGACCTGCGCGCGGCAGGGCGCATCCTGGCCGATCTGGCGGTTACGAGCGACCCGCCGGCTGTTGATCCTCCTGATCGCTCAGATCCTTGAGCAGGTCCTCATCACTCAGGTTGAAAAGACTCCTGCGCTATAGCCTGTACAGCATCGCCCCGGCACGGGGACTGCCCGCCTTTCCCTTCGACAAGCTCAGGAACCGGCAGCAGGGGAAGCGCCAGGCCGCCACATTCCAAGGATACATGAGGTGCTTGCCCGGCGCTGACGTAACAACGCTGGGTCAGGTCCCAACACGTTGCATCAGCCCTGACCGGCGCGTTGCCAGACTTGAAAAGAACCCATCTCTATGCTACACTGCCGTTTTGGGCCGGCGTGTGCCGGCTCTTGTTCTATCGCTGTGGGAGTATTGTGCGGGCCGACCGGCCCCACGAGATGAGGAACAGCATGGCTACCCAGTTCACCCTCGATGTCCAGCGCCGTGAGGTGCTGGGCAAGAAAGTCAAGCACCTGCGCACGCAGGGGCTGATCCCGGCAACGGTCTACGGTAAGGGTATCGAACCTGCGTCGGTGCAGGTCAATGGGCGGGCGTTCATGGCAGTTTACCGCAAGGCGGGCAAAACCGGCCTGATCGAGCTGCACATGGGCACGGTCAGGAAGGCCGCGTTTGTGCAGGCGGTGCAGCGACACCCTCTAACACGCGATATTATTCACATTGACTTTAAAGTGGTGGATCTGCGCAAGGCCATCCACGTAGAAGTTCCGGTGATCACCGTCGGCGAGTCGCCACTGGTGGCGCGTGGCGATGCGCTGATCAACCATGCGCTCAATACGGTTATGGTGGAGGCCCTGCCCGCCGATGTGCCCCAGCACATTGACGTGGACGTTAGTGGCCTCGACACGCTCGATAAGACCATCCACGTGCGCGACATTCCACCCGCGCCGACGTACAGGATCCTGACCGGCGGCGATGAGGTGCTGATCTCGCTCACGCCGGTGCGAGCTGCGGTGGCCGAGGGACCGATTGAAGAAGTGCCGGTCGAACCGGAGTTGATCCGCCGCGAGCGCGCGAAGGAGGAGGAAGAAGAGTCCTGAGCGCCTGTCCGCACATACCGGCGATTCGATAATGCTCCGGGGTACGTGTTCACGCTTCTCCCGGGAGCGCGGGCAGTTTGCCCGCCTCCAGGTGCCTGCGGGCAGGACACCCGCGCTCCCGGGGTGCTTTACTCCAGGTGTTACAGCTACCTTCCGGGAGGGCTTCGCCCTCCCGGAGCCGTTCCTCCGACAGGGGCGCGAGAAAACCTGGCCCTCGCCCCGCCCCCGGATTTGCAACCGCTTCCAGGCGCCTGTGCCGGGCCGGCGTACCCACAGCAAAGTCGGGAGGGTTTGCCGCAGGGCAGCGCCCTCCCCTGACGAGCGCGCCGCACGCGCCACTCATCCGGCGTAGGTGCGACCCTTCCAACTCACGCCCCGCCCCTGGCGCACGCGCCACATCCCGCGCAGCGCAATCAGCAGGTAGGCCAGCAACCCCGGAGGCCAGACCAGCGCGTAGAGCGGGCTGAGCCGGTACTGGCGCCGGTACAGAGCACCCCAGAACCACAATCCTACCGCCCAGGTCAGCACGCCGGCGAGCGCGACCCACGCCGCCACATCACCCGCCCCGCCCACCAGCAGCGCCGCGCCGGCCCAGATGAGCGCGAGCGGTCCCCAGGCCAGTGCCAGGTGCCACAGGGCGGCCCGCCACGAGCGCGACCCGCTGTTGCGCGCCCCGGCGGCAGCATGCTTGGCGAGGCCCTCGATCACTTCAGGTCCGTTGTGATACATGCGGGCACGGAGGTACTCCAGACCTTCGAAGCCACTCACCCGAAAGCCCGCCGCGTGGATGGCCTGAGCCAGATGCACGTCTTCCAGCACCTGATTGCGCACCGCGCTATGACCGCCAATCGCCTCATAGACCGCGCGGCGCACGAAGATGCACTGCCCGTTCGCCAGCACCTCCTCCGAGCGGGTGTCGGAACGCTCGAAGCGCTCGACCGGGTAGATGCTGGTAATGAAGGCCAGAAACGGCGGAAGTAAGACCCGCTCCCAGAAGGTTCCCAGCTCGAGAAAGGGAAAGACGGTCACCAGATCGAGCTGGCGACGGCGCGCGCATGTCAGGAGCGCGGCGACCAGCCCGGGCTGCGGTTCAGTGTCAGCGTCGAGAAACAACAGCCACGCGCCCCGCGCCTGCGCGCCCAGTTGCTGGCAGGCAAAGCTCTTGCCGACCCAGCCCTGCGGCAGGGGCCGGCCATGGAGCACCCGCAGACGTGGATCGCCGGCAAACCCTGCCAGCACGTCCACCGTCCCATCGGTGGAGGCATCGTCCAGCACCAGCACCTCGAAGCGTGGGTAGCGCTGGGCGAGCGCGCCGGCCACACAGCGCGCGATGCTGCGTTCCTCATTGCGCGCCGGGATCAGCAGCGAGACCAGGGGCGCATCGGCGGGCGACGGTTCGGGCTGCGGGAGACGGGGGAGAGCGCGCAGGCGCGCCCACTCGCGAGCGTAGCCGGCCATCAGCAGCGCGGCTGCCGCCACGGCAGCCAGGATCAGACTCATTAGATTCTTCCGTTGTTCTATGTCTTCGTCCGCGGCGCTCCCGGGCGGCCCGCCCCCTGCCCACAGGGGTACGGAGAAACCCGGTTTCCCCGTACCCCAACCGCTGTTGGGGGCGCCTGACACCCCGATGGGCGCGGGGAAACCCGGTTTTCCCTATGACGATGAAACCGTTTAGCGCCGGGAGGGCTGCGCTCTTCCACACCCCCCCGGCGGGTAGGCTGGGAGAGAGGCAGACCCTCAAATCCTTCAAAGGGTATCACGAGATCATCGCGTTCAGGGCATGCGAGGGTCGTTCAGCCCGTCCTCATGCGGCAAATATGATGTGGTCACGCGCGTCCACATTCGTTTATTCGTCTCCCATTCGTTGGCGCATTTCCCCCGCGTCCCCGAGGCGTTTTGTTTCATCAGGAAGCCCATCGCAGCGCAGGTGAAACCCTCTGGGTCCCCAAACCCTCCCGCACACGGACTCTTTTCACGCTGGCCCATCGGGTGAAACGGATCGCCCGATACAGCAATGATAAACAAATTATAAACCGAAAATCAGGGCCGACCGGCTACAATAACGAAAAGGGATGCTCTCGGGAGGGCTGCGCCCGCCCAAACCCTCCCGGGGGGAAGGGCTTGCCACCCCACCGGCAGGGGGTTGGGGAAACCCGGTTTCCCCATATTCATATCAGCCGTCCATGCGGCTGCGCCGCACCCTCCAGGAATGCACAGCGATTCTCCCGGGAGGGCTGCGCCTCCGGCGGTCGATGAGTTGCCACGCCTCATCAAGGAATGCACAGCGATTCTCCCGGGAGGGCTGCGCCCGCCCAGACCCTTCCTGCCGGCGGGTTGGCTCCTGAGAGGGCGGCCCCTCCCCGGCCCTGCCCCACCGGCGACTC
>JBDNDG010000006.1:0-30506 GCA_046719255.1 Chloroflexaceae bacterium | reverse complement strand
AAGGCTGGCGGCGCTGGCGAAGATACCCGCGCCCGCCAGGGGCAGCACCAGTTGCGCCCAATCGGTGGGCGCAGGCTCGGTGGGCGCGGGCGGTTCGGGTAGTTCCACGCGCTCGGCTACCCAGCGTGGACGCACGCGGGGCGGACGGTTGAAGGTGTGATCGCGCACCTGGCCTCCTTCTGCCATCTGATCCTAAACCCGTCGGCGCTCGATGCGCTCGCGTTCCCGACGGTCGCGCTCCTCACGCTCGCGGCGATAGTGTTCCTCACGCTCGCGCAGACGCCGCGCCTGCTCCTCGTGGGCGCGGGCACTCGCCTGCTGAACCGCAGCCGCGGCACGGCGGCATGCTGCGGCAATGCCGCTCAACTCGTTGTGCAACCGGGTGCGCCAGTTGTCGAAGCTCTCGCGGTGCGGGCCCAGCCAGTCGGTTGCAGCTTCACGACTGCTCTGCCCGATCTCCGCGAGCGAGCGGTCAATTGTAGCGGCTGCGCGCTGCAACGCCGCCACAGCTTCGGCGGCGGCGCCGTGGTCCCAGCGGACATCTTGCCAGATATCGTTTGCCATCGGTGCTCTCCCGGTTTGATATCGGTTTTGAGGCCTGCCTGGTAGGGTGATGAGAACAGGAGTATGTTCGGTGGGGCTACGCCCTCCCAAGCCCTCCCCATCGGGAGGGCTTGCCGCCCCGTAAGCGGGCGTATGGAGAAACCCGGTTTCCCGATACGTTCACATCACATCACTTACCGCCTGGTGGCCCTGGTTCGCGCGGCGCGCCGGAGCCGCAGGGTGAAGGCGCCGGGGGCGTGGCCGGCGCAATGGGCGCATAGACCTCGTGATAGGCGGGGTCGATGGCAAAGGGTAGCACCTGCGCCGCTGCCGGCAGTCCCCGATAGCTGCTGGTCTCGTAGGAGAGATGGGCGACCCTCGGGTCGCTGATCTCGCCGTCATCGAGGAGATGCACGAGGCGAAGCGCCCCGGATCGTGACCTGCGCCTACATTGAGCGCCAGTGCGTCATCGGTGTCTACGTAGTGATTGACAACCGTGCCGGCAAAGAGTGACCCGGCCAGAGCGGTCGGGGCTTCCGGGGGCACACCGTTGACCCGCTCACGGTTGGGGCGCACCGCGCCAAAGGTGGTCACCGAGCCGACGGTGACGTTGCTGCTCTGCAGGCGTCGCTGTACCTCTGGATCGTTGAGCACCAGCATGACCATGCCGCCGCCCATACTATGGCCGGCCAGATGAATGGTGCTGCCCTCGGGCAGACGCGCAAGCTGGCCGAGGAATTGCTCCCTGACGTAGGTGTAGTACGCATTCTCGCTTCCCGAGTCACCCTGTGAGGTCAGCGCGACGGGATAGAAGGTATTGGGGCCCCGGGCATTGGAGACGTCGAGGCCTGAGATGCCAAAGGCATACTCGTTAGCGCCGATGCGCGCCAGGCGCACCTGCTCGCCCGAATAGGAACCGATCAAACTGTGCTCGCCGTACATCAGGGCCTGGGGGCTCAGGTAGAGTCGCCCGTCGTCGCCGCGATGGCGCACCGTGCCGGGGTCGTACATTGCCTCCAGCGGCACGTCGAGCGTGCCTCGCACGGGGTCGAGAAGCGGCTCGGCGAACTCGGTGGGACGCGGGTGCGAGCACGTACCCAGTGTGCCACAGAGCGCGCGGTGGATCCGGTCGAGCCGCGCGGTGATCGAACGCATGCGTCCTTCATCAACCGGCCGGTACATCAGGCGCCAGAAGCTGCTGTGGATCAGTTCATACAGATCGCCGGGCGAGGTGATGGGTCGGGCCATCCAGCGTGACCAGTCGCTGGCAGTGACCGTGCCTCCGGCGAGCACGCTCAGGAGTATCAGGGAGGGTCCCATTCTGGCGATCAGAAAGGGGATCTGCAAGGTCCAGGCCGATCCATACACCTCTATGGTCCGCTCAAGCTCGGCCAGGTGATAGTCAAGCCCGACGGCAATCCCGTTCCAGACCTCGCCGGCCAGTTCGGGCCGGTTCCGCACAAGCTCGACCAGTTGTCCGAGCCCGGCTGGTAGAGCGGTATGGACACGGTGAGCGGCCATCCATCGAATGACCTGGGCGCGGAGGGTAGCCGCAGCCGCGGCGCGCGTGTCGGCAGTGTTGAAGGCCCGGGCCACATCCGCTGACCATGTGGCCAGAGCGGCCTGATCGCGGGCTGCAATCGCCAGACGGTCAGCCAGTCCTTCGGTTGCGGGCACGTGGTACTCGGTGCAACGAGCGGCAAAATGGGCCAGGATCTGCGCGAGGCGACCGGCCTCGCCCTCCAGCCCTGTGGCGGCGGCGCTGGTGGCGCGGGCATAGCGCGTGAGCGCCGCAGGGCGCGCCGAGCTGATACTCATGGGCAGGCTCCTCGTGGCACAAGTGATAGCATCGCTGGCGTTCCCCGGTCACCCCGGGCGCCGCGACGCATCGGCGGGCAGGCGTGGGAGATGCTTCGCTGTGACCAGTATGCTACGTTCGCAAGCAACGCAGGTATCGAAAACGGGAGTAACCGGCCGTGCAGGCACGCCGCAGGCGTGCCCGCACGGCGTTGGACCTGCGCGGCCAGGCGGTGGACCGGAGCTACATATTGCCGCCGGCCTGCATGATGTTCTGGTTGATCTGCTGGATCTGGCGGCGCAACTCTTCAAGGGCCTGCTGGGTGCTGATCAGCTTCTGGTGGGTGTCGGCCCAGTGGGCCCGGAACTCGGACGCCAGGCGGCCGTCCCAGTTGCTCGGCTCGCTGAGGATCTGGCCCTGGGTGTTCAACTCGCTGATCTGCTGGAGCAGCGGGCCGTTGACGATGCGCTGGAAGGTGTTGATGGCCTGGCGGGCGGTGGCGGTGGAGAGCACGCGGTCGCTCATGGTTAGAAGCCTCCCTGGGTAGCAGTGCGGATACCTCGCTGTATGTACCGCAGCCTGCGCCCGAAGGATACGGCTGCCAGGCAGGCCGGGCCGCGGGCGCGCCGCTCCTGAGAGCAAGAGCAGCGTGTCCGCATCCCGGCCCTTGCGGGCGGGACGCTCGCGTACCCGGGGGCGCCTTGCCCGAATTGTGAACAGGTACGTGAAACCTGCCTTTGTTGCCAACATCGTTCCATGGTATGCTTTTGGCACCGTCCCGCGGACGCGATCCCTTGCTGATCGAGGAGCCCTCACGATGCTCAGGCGGGTAGCGATTCTCTACAATCCGTTTTCGTCCATTTCTATCGAGCGTTCGGCGCGACTGGCCGAGTGGTTGCGGTCGCGCGACATAGCCGTCTGGCGCGGCGTGTCGCAGGAGGCCCGTGATGCGCCGGGCGTGCTGAACGACACCGACCTGATGGTCGCGATGGGTGGTGATGGTACTGTGCTGCGGGCAGCGCGTCTGTGCTTCCCGCTCGACATTCCCGTACTGGCGGTGGCGCTGGGGCACCTCAGCTTTATGGCCGAGGTACAGCCCGATGAGGTCGAACAGGCCATTGAACTGGTAGACCAGGGGGGCGGCTGGTACGACGAGCGATCATTGATCCGCGCCAGTCTGTATCGCCAGGATATACGCATTGCCGACTTTACGGCCCTCAACGAGGTAGTGCTCTCGCGCAGCGAGATCAGCCGCATCGTGAACGTGCAGGTGAGCGTGGATGGTTCACCGTTGACGACCTACCACGCCGACGGGGTGCTGGTGGCAACGGCTACCGGCTCGACGGCCTATGCGCTGGCAGCGGGAGGGCCGATCGTCGACCCGCGTTCGCGGGCGTTGCTGCTGGTCGGCATCGCGCCGCATCTCTCGCGGGTACCTTCGATGGTGCTGCATGAGGATGCAGTGGTTACCCTGCAACTCCACAGTCGCCACCACGCCAATCTGGCCATTGATGGGCGCGAGAACCTGTCGTTGCAGGAGGGCGATGAGGTGGTGGTGCGGCGCAGCCCGCGGGTGTGTACCTTCGTGCGGCTCCGGCCAAGCAGCCAGTTCTATTCGCAACTGGTTGCCCGCCTTCGTCGAGATGAGTGATCCGCGACAGGCGATGAGTGGCGAGCGGCACGGTTCGTATCAGGCCGGGGGAGCCGGGTTTTCCGCCGCCCCCACGGCGGGGCGGGTGTGGTAGAGCTGCGCCCTCCCGGGAACACGCCTGTTCATTCTGGCGTGGTGCGGTGCAGCCGCAGCGGGGGCTGGTATGGGATCGTACCGGGTTGGCGACCGCACACCGGTGGCGGGCGCGCCCCGAAGGGCAAATCCGTAAACATCAGAGCAGTGCAAGCTGAAAGCGAGGAGAACCTATGCGCTACGTCGGCGCCTCAGTGAGCGGGGTTCTACGTGCGCCGGTGGAATCGGTGTGGGACCTGGTCGCCGATCCGACCCGTCACCCGGAGATTGCCGGAAGCGGTGAGGTGCGCGCGGTAACGGTGCCGGGCGGGCGGATGGGGCCGGGAGTGGTGTTTGAGTCGCAACAGCGCATGCGCGGGCTGTCATATGTGACGGCGAACCGGGTGGTGATCTGGGAGCCGCCCTACCGGATCGCCTGGCGGGTCGGGTTTACCTTTGCGCCCGGGGTGGCGCAGATCTGGATGTTCAGCTTGGCGCCAGAGGCGAGCGGCACGCGGATCGAGAATGGCGTCGTGCTCCCCTACGCTTTGCCGAACGTGTTCCCCTTTGACCTGCTCCACCGCGAGATTGCGCGTCGCGAGGTGTCGGTTATCAGGCCGACCTTTACGCGGCTGGCGAGCGTGCTGGGAACGTCGCCGCCGGCTGAACTGGTGGAGCGGCTCGAAGCCCCTGTGGCGCTGACGGCGTTGCTGCCGTCGCCGTGGTTCCAGGGCGGGCTGTGGGTAGGCCTGGGGGCGGCCCTTGCAGGTCTGCTGCTGCGGCTGCGCCGCGCCCTGCCGCGATGAATACGGGTTGTTTCCCGGGCGGGCAAGGTCCTCCCAAACCCTCTCCTGGGGAAGAGGTATGGAGGGGGAACCGGGTTGGCGCGGGCCCCTCGCGGGCGCCACTACTCGATGGGAATGCCCAGGGCGGTGGCGCCGCCCCGCGTGCCTCCTCCAGGGAAGAGGGAGCGTTCGGCCACGATGGGCTGGGTGCTGCGCACCACGGCCGAGACGGCGTCCTCATTGGGGTAGAGTTCGTGAACGGACAGGGTGTAGCGGGCGCCGGGGGGCACCTCGAAGCTCTGCTGGCCGGTGGCGCCACCACCGAAGCTGAGGTCCACCGTTACACGGGCCGTGAGGCGGCCAGGATTGCTGACGCAGAGGATATAGCTCGTGTCGCGGGTGCGCCCGTCAACAAAGGCCCAGCGCAGGGCCGGCTCCGGTGCGCCAGCGCTGATGGTACCCGCCGCGCCGCCGTTGAAGACCAGCGCGCGCTCGACCGCAACCGGACGGTCAGCCTCCACCATGGAACTGAACCCCAGGTTGGGCACAATCTCATTGGCATTGATGCTCAGTTGTGAACGTGGCGGCACGGCGTAGCGACGCGTTTCGGAGCGACCATCGGGGCCCATGAAGGTGACGACGGTGCGCGCGGGCTGGGTATTGGGGTTCAACACCAGCAGGCGCATGCGGAAATCACCCTCGGTGGTGCCTTCGGCGAAGTGCCAGCGGCGCGCCAGCGTCGTAATGCCGCGCCCGGTGTGCAGGCCGGCTTGCTCCGGCCCGAAGCGCAGGGTGCGCTCCACGGCAATGGGCTGACTGGCGATCACCTGACCGCCAAAGTTCGCGCCCAGCAGCGGGCGCGAGCCATCGGGCAGGGTGATGTCGTTGACCGAGATCACCAGGCGCGACTGGGCGCCCACCGTTACCGGCTGCTCGAAGGTGAGGCCATCACGGCGAAAGTAGTTGACCGTTGCCTGGACAGGCGTCGCGCCGGGGTTGAAGAGGATCAGGTAGGTACGGGTGTTGCCTTCGGTTGAGCCTTCGGCAACGTACCAGACCCGCGACAGGCTGGTAATGCCGGGGCCGCCATCAATGTCGGTGGTGAGGCCCATGCTGCGCTCGGCCAGGATGGGCGCGCTGGACTCGACAATCGCCGGCAGGGCCGGCGCGTCCTGCACCAGGTCGTTGACGAGGAGATCGGCGCGGCCATTCGGGGGCACGGTAACGATGCGGGTGATCGGCGCGCCCCCGAGGCGAATGAGGTTCACCCGGGCGTCGGCCTGGACGCCGGTGGGGTTGAAGAAGGCGAACCGCTGGCTGTAATCGGCCACATTGCCCTCGGCAAAGTACCAGCGGGCACGCACGGTCGAGCCATCGACCTGGCTGCGGATCTGCGGAAGCTGGCCCCGCAGGGGCGGGAACGGGTCAGGCGCCTCAGGGGCGACATCGTTGTGCCCGGCGATATTGGGCCGCGTCTGGCGTTGCCCATCAAGCGCCACGGTATGTTCGCCGGTAGGACTGATGCCATAAGCTTCGCCGAGCCAGGCCAGCAGGCTGACGAGGGCCCCGGTGGCGGTGGGGGTCGCCGTTGCGTCGCGTGGGGCGATCAACGCGATGTGGACCGCCGTGCCGCCCCCGGCCAGCCGGGGCACCCGTGAGGTTGGCCCGCCCAGACGGCCCTCGAAGAGGTTGCCCTCGGCATCAATCAGGTAGTGGTAGCTGAGGTCCTCCCAGCCGAGCACCTCGGTCTGGTACAGACTGAGCGCGCGCAGGAAATCGAGGGTGCTGGTCGGCGTGGGACTGGCATCAATCTGGTGGATAATCACGCCCTGCGGCTCGCCGCGGACGGGCTGGGCGGCCCGCGCGCTGCCGCTCCAATCGGCCCGGCTGATCAGCGTGGGGCGCTGGGTCAGCGTGGGCGGGCCGAAGAGGATGGGACGGCGGGGCAGGCCCGCGGCGAAGATCGGTGTCGCAGCCGTAGTATTGAGGTAGCTGAGGGTGACCTCATCGAGGGTGGGCGAGGCGCGGGCAATCTGGCTGCCGAGGGTGACGCGCAATTGCAGGTACTGGGTATCAGCGGGGAGGGCGAGCACGGCAGGGGTAGCGAAGGCGCCTTCGCTACCGGTGGCGGCGGAGCGCGCATCGCCGGCGATAAGGGGTTGCCATGGCCCCCAGCCGCTCTCGGGGTCGCCGTCGGGTGGTGTGGCGCGGCCGCGCACCTCGAGCAGCATCTGGGTGCCGTTGAGCACATCGGCGCGCCATTGAGCGCCGGCTGCGTTGATCGGAAAGCTGGTTTTAAGCGTGGGCGAGACGAAGCTGCCGAAGTTCTGACCATCGGCCAGGCGGAGTTCGCCGCCGGCATTGTTGGTGATCAGGACGCCACTCATGCTGCCCGCTTCCCAGTCGGCGACGGAGGAGAGGGTAAGCTTGCCGACACGCGCCTGCGGTCCCTGCTGGCGGGCCTGAGCGGGGGCAGGATCGAAAGGGGCGAGTGTAACCGCCAGCGCGACCACCAGGATGCAGGCGACGTGGTGCGCCCGGTGTGCAAGGAGAGCCGACATCCGTCGCATACGTTTCCGCCTCGCGCGCTGCTGGAACGGTTGGCCCGGCCCAGCCGAAGGGTGCTGGGCGCGGCCAGCGGCGGGCCTGCCGTGCAGAGCGAGCCTCGCCGTGAGTACCGCGGCGCGCACTAGATGGCCTGTCGGACAGTCTCGTTTCTATGCGGCTGCGCCGCACACTACGAGCGTGGAACTGGATTTGCTCCTGGGCAGGAGGTACCCTCCCGAACCCTCCCGCGCGGGCCATGTTCAGGTTAGCGTTCAGGCTTCACAGCTCCGCCGAAGGCGCCCTTATAGGCATTGGCCGAGTCGTAAAGCATCCAGCCATCAATCTCGGCGTACTTCTCGGTCGCCTCGATCTGGGCGCGCACCTCGGCAGGCCCGTAGCGCACCACCTTGTAGGCCCAGGGGTCGGTATGATCCTGCAGCCAGGGGCGCAGGCGCGCGTATTCGCCGTCGATCTGCCGCAGCGCCTCGGCATTGGCGGCATCGAGCACCTTGTACGGTTCGTCTACCGGCGAAGCAAGATCGAAGGCCCCGGGCCACCAGAGCGAGGGGTAGGGCATGGGAGCGATATAGTCAGTATGGTTACCCATGCGCCGGATGTCCTGGGCAATCGTGAGTGACCCGCCAAGGACAACGCGCCCGAAAATATCAATCGACAGTTTCGCCCCGGCGCCGTTGACCGCGCGATGGGCCTGATCCATAAACTCGGTGATCACCTCGAACATACGCTCAGGGTTATCAACCGGATCGATAGGCTCAGAGAAGAGCAACGTATCGCGAAACTCGGCCCGTCTGCCGAACCAGTCGGGGAAGCGAATATAGTCGTAGTTAATCTCGTCGAAGCCCATCAGCGCCGCCTCGACACCCAACTGGATATTGTAATCCCAGACGTTGCGGTTGGTTGGATCCAGGTAGGCATAGCGGATGCCGGGGCCAGGATAATCGGCGTAGACCTCGCCGGTCGCCTTGAGGCGGATGGACCACTCGGGGCGCGCGTCGGAGAGAGCATTGTCGTGGGAGAAGAGTTGAATGCGGGCAATGGTATAGATGCCCCGTTCCTTGAGGCGCTGCACGAGGGCCGGCATATCAATATAGGGCCGCGATAGCCCCAGTTCGCGCGCCAGAGGCACCTGGGTGTCGTAATACACCAGCCCGAGATCGTCGCGGAGATCACTCTTGAGATCGATCACAATCGCGTTCAATTCGCTCCGCTCGATCAACTGGACGTACTCCTCGAGCAGGGCGGGAGCGCTGGCGACGGCGGCGGTGACATAGAGGGCCTTTACGCGGAAGCGTTCAAGGGCGATCTCGGTGGGCACTTCGCCGGGCTTAATGGGGATCACCACGGTGCGGTAGCCTGGAGCGAGCACCTGAAGGTAGCCCTGTTCGGGCACGCCCGTGAGGGTGAAGGCGCCATCGCTGCTGCCAGCGATACGCTCGAAGGCCACAGCGAGACCGGGGTAGGTGGTCGTGGCGAGAATGGCCGCGTTGGCGAGCGGTTTGCCGGTGTTCTTATCAATCAGGCGGCCCCGAAGGGTGTCCGGGCGCAACACGGCGTCGAGCACGGTCGAGCGGGCCAGTTCCTGAGAGAGGGGGGCATACCCATCGGCGTTGATCTCGACGCTGGTCGCCGTGGCGGGGATGCCCTCCAGGCGGTAGCGGCCATCGGGGCCGGAGGTGGCGCGGGCATCGCCAGCGGTGATGGTGGCGCCAGCCACAGCCTGGCCGCTGTAGCGGTCGGTGATCGTTCCTGACAGCACGCTGGGACGCAGGGCCAGGTCGAGCCGGGTGGTGCGACTGAGGGGCTGTTTGACGGGCGCGTAGTCGGGCGCGACTACGCTCAAGGTAAACTGCTCGGGCAGGCCGGTAAGTGTGTAGCGACCCTCAGCGCCGGTGTCGGCGCTGAGGGTGCTGGTAACGTCGAAGGTCGCGGTCACCCGGGCATTGGTGAGGGGTTGGCCGGTGTAGGCGTCGGTAATCGTGCCGCTCAGCGTATTGGGCCGCAGGGTGGTGTTGAGCGTGACGGTCAGGGCATCGCTGGCGGCCAGCTCCGGGCGTTCGGCGAGGGGCAGTTGCAGGGGGGCATAGCTGGGCGCGGACACATCGAGCACATCGCTCCGCCGCCAGCGCGAGGTGCGGAACATGCCATTGGCATCGGTCGTCACGGTCGTGTTGCCGATCCTGACCCGGGCTTCGGGCACGGGCTGGCCGGTATAGGCGTCGGTAATCGTGCCGGTAAGCACTACGGCCGGGCGTCCGCACCCGGCAATAATCGCAGTCAGGAGCAACAGGCTCAGCAGAGCTACCGGGTGCGCCGACAAACGGAGGTTCGCAACAGGGCTGCTCAAGGAAACTCCTCAAAGAACCAGAATTGCTGCACAAGGGCCACAGACAGTTGCCAGGTATGAAGATGGGGAAACCGGGCTTCCCCACGCCCCTCCCTGGAGGCAGGTCGTGGCATGGCGCTGCTCTCCCAGGAACAACCGCAGGTTCCCGGAGAGCCTGCGCTCCACCGACCTCATGGTAGAAACATACGCGTATAATAAAGTTTTTACAGGATATTGTCAAGACAGCTTACAGACAGCGAAGCTGTCAAGGGGAGTGTCAGGGGATTTCTATCTCATAGACCCGATGGGGTTCACGTTTGCCCTTAAGGTCCACCTCACCGAGGGGGGTGAGGGGCCAGGGCGACTGCCAGCCAGCGGGCAAGGCTTCGACCAGGTGATAGGAGACAATCACCTGCCCGGCGCGGGCCAGACCTGAGAGGCGCGAAGCAGTGTTCACCACGTCACCGATCAGGGTATAGTCCTGCCGTTGTTCGGAACCGATATTACCAACGACAGCGCGCCCGTAGCTGAGGCCAATCCCCATGCCGATATCCAGGCTCAGTTCGGCGCGCCACTGGCGCGCGAGGCGAGCGAAGGCCCGCTGCATCTCGACCGAGGCAACCAGGGCGCGCTGGGGATCATCGGGAGAGGCGATCGGTGAACCGAAGACGCCGATGATACCATCGCCGAGGAACTTATCAACGGTGCCGCCGAAGGTGTGGAGCACCTCGGTCATGGCGGTAAAGTAGCGGTTGAGAATCTTTTCAATCAACACGTCGGCGGGGGTGCGTTCGGTGATGGCGGTAAAGCCGCGCATATCGGCGAAGATCACGGCGACATCGCGTTCGGTGGGATGGCCGAACTCCGCGCCGGCGCTCAGCAACTGTTCGGCCACCTGGGGCGACACGTAGCGCCGGAAGACACTGCGGAGGCGTTCGCGTTCCTGGCGCTCCAGGCGCTTGATCGGGCTGATGTCGCGCAGAACGGTCACGTGGCCCAGAGGGGTTTCATCGGCGCCGCGCACCGGAGCGACGCTGACGCTGAAGGTGACATCGTCGGGCAGGGTGATCTCCGCAGCGGCGCCGATGCCGTTGGCCTGCTCAATCAGCGGCAGCAACTGCCCGATGGCGGCGCTGTTACCCGTCTGGAGGGCGCCGAGGATCTGGCCGCGGGCGACGTTCAGGGGCAGGCCCAGGCGTTCTTCGGCGGCGCGGTTAGCCAGCAGCAACTCCCGCTCAGGCCCAACCAGCAAAATGGGATCGGTAGCGCCACGCAGCACCGCGTTGAGGGTGGAGCGTTCCTCGGCAGCCATGCGGTAGAGACGGGCGTTTTCCATGACCTGGACAATCAGACTGGCCACGGTCGTCGCCAGTTCCATATCAGCGCGTCCGAACCCGGTCTCGCGACCCGTCGCGTCGATCCAGAGCACACCGAGGGCGCGCTGGCCGGCCAGCAGGGGCACAAACAGCAGATCGTCGATCGCGCGGGCCTCAAGCAGATGGCGCAGGGCAGCGAAGCGCGGATCGGCACGCAATCCATGGAGGAGCAGCGGCTCGCGGGCGGTCAGGATCAACTGCCGCACCTCGGAATGGACTGTGAGCAGACGTTCCAGATCGGCGTCGTAGAGGGTTGGATGGCCGTGGAGGGCGATCAGCGGCTGCTCATGCCGCTCGGGGTCGTTGAACAGCACCAGTCCGGCCTGGGGCACGGCGAAGATCGCGGCCACCGCATCGGCGGCGAGCTGCAGGTTCTGCGGCGCGTCGATCTGCGCCGTAAGCGCCACCGAGAGGCGATTGACCTGGCTGAGCTGGGAGATGCGCCGCTGTTCCTGTTCCAGGAGGCGAGCGTTGCCGAGGGCGATACTGAACTGGTTGACAATCGCGTTGAGCACGGCCTCATCATTGGGGCCGAAGACCCCCTCATTCGGGCTACGCAGTTCGAGGGTGCCCAGCATCTCGCGGCGCAGCATCACCGGCATCACCAGCAACGCGCGCACCTGCTCGTCACCGGGCAGCACCGGCTCGAAGCGCGAGTCGTGGGACGCGTCGGCAACCCGCACCGTCTGGCGATGGGCGAGCACCCAACCGCTGAGGCCCTGTTCGGCGCGCACGGTTACCGGAGGCGACGCCGCGCCCCCGATGGCGCTGGCATCGGCGTGGAGCACGAGGTGTTCGCCGTGCAGCAACAGCAGGCTGACCCGCGGATAGCCGAACTGCTGCTGGATCATATAGACCATCAGGCGCATCAACTGCTCGGGCGCCATCAGTTCTGCAAGGTACGTGTTGATCTCGTTGACCTTGCGTAACTCTTCGGCGCGACGGGCGAGCAGCTCCTTCTGGCGCCGGGTCAGGCGGAAGAGCTGGGCGCTTTCCAGAGCCACGGCACTCTGGGCCGCCACCGAAGTGAGCAGCTCCATATGCTCCTCGGTGAAGTAGCCTGGCGTATGGTGTACCAGGGTAATCACCCCGAGGATGCGACCCTCGCGCACGATCGGCATCGCCGCGACCGAACGCACGCTGCTGTGGAATTGATTGGCGATGAACCAGCGCCCATCATCGCGTGTATCGGCGATGATCAGCGGGCGGCGCTCCTGCAGCACCCAACCGGCCACACCCTGCTGCAAAATGTGCTGGAGCCTGGAGCCGGCCGGGTTACGGCTGCTGGAGTAACAGAGCACCTGCTCGGCATCTACATCGGTGAGAATGATACTGGCGCGCACGGCGCCCACCGCATCGGCGAGATGGTCGAGGAAGCCGGTAAGCAGGGTATCAAGGTCAATGCTCGAACCCAGGTCGCGGGTCAGGTGCAGCAGCAGTTCGGTTTTCCGCTGGGCGCGTTCCAGCCCGCGCTGAGCCCGTTGCAGTCGCAGCATCGCCCGCACGCGGGCCAGCAGTTCATCGATGCCGATCGGCTTGACCAGATAGTCATCGGCGCCGGCGTCGAGACTGGCGACGCTGGCGCTCCGGTCGGCCGTCGCCGAGATGATCATGACGGGGATGAAGGGCTTCGAGCGGTCAGCCTTGATGCGCCGGGTGACTTCCAGGCCATCAATACCGGGCAGGGCCAGGTCGAGCAGGATAATGTCCGGGGTAATCAGGTGCAGGTAGGAGAGGGCCTCCTCGCCGCTGCCGGTCAGTGAGACGCGGTAGCCATCAGCCATAAGAACATCGCGGTAGACGCGCTGAATGATCGGGTCGTCCTCAACTACCAGAATGTGCGCCGGTTCGGTCATACGCTGGGTTGGGGACAGGGAGTAGGGCATTGGTTTGCACTCGCTCGAGAGGGTGATTGGTGCGCGAACTGCGTTTGCTGCTCGTCTCCTCTTCAGCCGTCCAGGCGGCTGCGCCGCACACTACAAGCATGAAAAGAGATTCTCCTGGGAAGGCTGCGCCCTCCCAAAGCCACCTCGCAGGCGGGGTGGTTTCTCGATCAGATACGCGCCGCCATTCGAGGCTACGAGGCGTTGTGGTGCATTGCAGTCGAGTATCTCGCGCGTACAGTCAGTATAGCATTAAGCCCGGTCAGGGGGAAGGGCGTCGTGGTATGATGATCGTAATCATGGCATAGGATGGCTAACGGTGTGCCAGCCACAGAACAAGCGATTGGCAGAGTTATGAATTTCTATCTATCCGAGCCGGTGGATGCGCTCTACGCCACGGTAGCGGAGGTGATGGCGATTGACACGGTAGAGCGGTTACAACTCGCGCGTGAGGGGCAGACGGCGACGCGCTTTGTGGGCCGGCTGCGTATGGAGGCCCAGAGCGCCTACGATCAGGTGGCGCCGCGGCTGCGAGCGATGGGGTACACGCCGCTGCTGCAGGAGGCCGGCGACCAGGTGGCGCTGGTGGCGGCGCCAGGGTTGCCAGCCCCTTCGCCCTCACGGCTCTGGCTGGCACTGCTGCTCTTTGCCCTCACCGTGGCCTCGACGGTCTTTGTGGGCGGGTTCTCTGCCGAGGGCTTCAACCTGGCCCAGGGGCTGGGTTTCAGCGCCGCGCTGCTCGGCATTTTGCTCGCCCACGAACTGGGCCACTACGTTGTTGCGCGGCGCGAGGGTGTGGCGGTCAGTTACCCCTTGTTCATTCCGGCGCCGATCTTTCTGCTGGGTACGTTGGGCGCCTTTATTTCGATCAAAGAACCGGTACCGAACCGGCGCGCCCTGCTGGCGATTGCCATTGCCGGCCCGCTGGCGGGGCTGGTTGTGGCTATTCCGGTGCTTTTCATCGGGCTGAGTATTTCCGAGGTGCGCCCGATAGTGCCTGCCCCTGGCAGTTTTACCGAAGGCAACAGCCTGCTCTACGCGGCAATCAAGATCCTTGTGTTCGGGCGCTTTCTGCCCAGCAACGGGGAGGATGTGTACCTCCATCCCGTGGCCCTGGCTGGCTGGGCCGGCCTGCTCGTCACCGGGCTAAACCTCTTGCCGGCCGGCCAGCTCGATGGGGGCCACATTTTCTTTGCCCTCTTCGGCCCGCGACTGGCGCGGACAATGAGTATGATCGTCGCCGTGGCCCTGCTCGCGATGGGCTTTCTGTGGAGTGGCTGGTTCATCTGGGCGGTGATCGTGGCCCTGCTTGGCCAGCAGCGCAGCCCATTGCTCAACGAGGTTTCGCCCCTGCGCGGTCCCTGGCGACTCCTGGCCATCCTGGGGCTGGTGGTGTTTGTCCTTGTCTTTACGCCCCGCCCGATTATGGAGACGACGGGGATGTGACCGCCCTGCAGCCCTCTATGCGGCTGCGTCTCTACGCCCAAACCTTCCCGGTTCGGAGGGCTTGCCACCCCTGCCCGGGGAGCAAACCGAACCCCTCCCCCCAGCGGGGGGAGGCTGGGGGGCGGAACGCTCTAAACCCGCCTCGATGGGCAGGGGCGCGGTTCGACAGGATCACCGCAGACGGGGAACTCCGGGTTCCCCGATTTTCACATCAGCCGTTCATGCGGCTGTGCCGCACAACGCCAGAACGAAAAGAAGAGGTTCCTGGGAGGGCGTAGCCCTCCCAAACCTTCCCGCACACGGGCTATGTTCACATCAGCAGAATATGCTACCATATGCCCCATCACTGGAGAAGCCGTCCTGGAGAAAGGAAGCGAGGGTATGAAACTGGTGACCTACCGCCACGAGGGGGTGGAGCGGATTGGCGCCGTGCGTGATGAGGCGATCGTTGATCTGAGCGACGTTGCGCCGTCAATGCTGGAGTTGATCGCCGGGGGGCCGGCATTGCTAGACCGCGCCCGCGCGATCGCTGCGCGCGCCGAAACCGCTGTGCCGCTCGAGGCGGTCTCGTTGCTGGCGCCCATTCCCAGGCCACGCAAGAATATGATCTGCCTGGGGATGAACTACGCTGCTCATGCGATCGAAACGCTGCGGGCCAGGGGTCGCCCCGAAAAACTGCCCGAATACCCCGTCTTCTTCTCCAAGGCCCTTACAGCGGTGAACCACCCCGGGGCCGTGGTGCCGCTGATGCCCGAAGTGTCTGCCCAGCGCGATTGGGAGGTGGAACTTGCGGTCGTCATCGGCGCGGGCGGCAGGAACATCCCCCGCGAGCGGGCCTTGAGCCACGTCTTTGGGTACACTATTCTGAACGATGTGTCAGCCCGTGACCTGCAAGCCCGCCATCAGCAGTTCTTCTACAGCAAGAGCCTCGACGGCGCGGCCCCCATGGGGCCCTGGATCGTTACAGCCGATGAGATCCCCAACCCGCACAACCTGCGCATTCGCCTGCGGCTCAACGGCGTGACGATGCAGGACTCCAACACCGGCGACATGATCTTCGATATTCCGACCTGCATCGCCACCTTCAGCACTGGCATCACCCTGGAGCCGGGCGACATCTTTGCCACCGGCACGCCGAGCGGTGTGGGCATGGGGATGAACCCGCAGCGCTGGCTCCAGGCCGGTGACGTGATGGAGTGCGAGATCGAGCGCATCGGCGTGCTGCGAAACGAGGTGTGGTGATCGAAGGCTCCGTTCAGGCAATGCGCTCCTGCAGGCTCTCCACCGTCCAGGCGCCCTCGCGGAGGGCGCGGATGGCCTCGACGGCAGCGGCGGCCCCGGAGAGGGTGGTGAGGGTGGGTACGCCGTGGACAATCGCGGCGCGGCGGATGGCGGCCTCGTCGAAGAAACTGGCCTTGCCCAGCGGCGTGTTGACGATCAGCGCGATCTGGCCGTTCTTGATGTAATCCACGGCGTTGGGGCGGCCTTCGTTGACCTTGTAGATCGTGGTCACCTCCAGGCCGCTGGCGCGCAGGTGGGCCGCAGTGCCCCCGGTAGCCAGCAAGGTGAAGCCGAGCGCGGCCAGATCGCGGGCAATGGGCAGCAGGTTAGCTTTGTCGCGGTCGTTGACGCTCAGGAAGGCATGGCCGCTGAGTGGCAGGCGCTGCCCGCAGCCAAGCTGGGCCTTGGCGAAGGCCTCGCCAAAGGTGGCCCCGCTGCCCATGGCCTCACCGGTGGAGCGCATTTCCGGACCGAGCAGCGTGTCTACCCCGGGGAAGCGCACCCAGGGCAGGACGACCTCTTTGACGTGATAGCGGAGGGCGTGGGAATTAAAGATCTGCGCTTCGCCCTTTTCAATCGCCGCGCGCCAGGCGCTTAACGGCTTGCCGGCGGCGCACTGCACGGCGATCTGTGCCCAGGGCACACCGGTGGCCTTGGCCACAAAGGGCACCGTGCGCGAGGCCCGCGGGTTGACCTCGAGCACGTACACCACATCGTCTTTCATCGCATACTGGACGTTCATCAGGCCCACGACGCCCAGTTCACGCGCCAGGCGCACGGTATGCTCGCGCATGGTGGTCACGTGCTGCGGCGCGACCATGTAGGTGGGGATCACGCAGGCGCTATCGCCGGAGTGGACCCCGGCCAGTTCGATCTGCTCCATGATCCCGGCGATCACCACCTCCTGCCCGTCTGATACACAATCCACATCCATCTCGAAGGCGTCTTCCAGGAAGCGGTCAATCAGCACCGGATGCTCGGGCGAGGCGTCCACCGCCTCGCGCATGTAGCGCTCCAGGGTCTCATCATCGTAGACGATGGCCATGGCCCGCCCGCCGAGCACGTAGGAGGGGCGCACCACGACGGGGTAGCCAATGGCAGCGGCGACCCGGCGCGCCTCTTCCCAGCTGGTGGCGCTGCCGTGCGCCGGGGCGGGAATCCCGAGCCGGTCGAGCAGGGCGCCAAACCGGTCGCGGTCCTCGGCCAGGTCAATCGCCTCGGGCGGGGTGCCCCAGATCGGCACGCCGGCGGCCTCCAGGGCGCGGGCCAGCTTCAGCGGCGTCTGGCCGCCAAACTGGATGATCACCCCATTCGGACGCTCTAGATCGACAATGTTGAGCACATCTTCGAGCGTCAGTGGCTCGAAGTAGAGCCGGTCGGCGGTATCATAGTCGGTCGAGACGGTCTCCGGGTTGCAGTTGATCATGATCGTCTCATAACCCATGGCGCGCAGGCCGAACACGGCGTGGACACAGCAGTAATCGAACTCGATACCCTGGCCGATCCGGTTGGGGCCAGAGCCAAGAATGATAACCTTCTGGCGATCGCTGACCTCGGCCTCGTCCTCGCTCTCGTAGCTGGAGTAAAGGTAGGGGGTGAAGGCTGGAAACTCGGCGGCGCAGGTATCCACGCGCTGGAACGTGGGCACGATGCCCAGCTCCTTGCGCCGGGCGCGCACCTGGAGTTCGGGCGGGCCATTGGTGGCGCTGCCCTCAACGCGCAGCAGGAAGGCCAGTTGGGCGTCGGAGAAGCCCATACGCTTGGCCTGGCGCAGCAGATCGGCGGGTACGCTCTCCAGGGTGAAGGCGCGCAGGCGCCCTTCCATGTTGACCATCTGCTCCATCTGGTGCAGGAACCACGGGTCAATGCGCGTCAGGGCACTGATCTGTTCGACGCCCATGCCGCTCTGCAGGGCGTAGCGGATGTAGAAGTAGCGCTCGGGGTTGGGGGTGATCAGGCGCTCGCGCAGGCGCTCGGGGTTGATCCGGTCCTTCCCATCGGCGCCCCAGCCGGCGCGACCCTGCTCCAGGGAGCGCCAGGCTTTCTGAAAGGCTTCGGGGAAGGTGCGCCCGATCGCCATCACCTCGCCGACCGACTTCATGCTGGTGGTGAGGGTCTGGTCGGCCTGGGGGAACTTCTCAAAGGCCCAGCGCGGGATCTTCACCACCACGTAGTCGAGGGTTGGCTCGAAGCTGGCCGGGGTCTGGCGAGTAATGTCGTTGGGTAATTCGTCGAGGGTATAGCCAATGGCCAGTTTGGCGGCGATCTTGGCGATGGGGAAGCCGGTGGCCTTCGAGGCCAGGGCCGAAGAGCGTGAGACGCGGGGGTTCATCTCGATCACGTAGATCCGCCCATCGTCGGGATGGACGGCGAACTGCACATTGGATCCGCCGGTCTCAACCCCTACGGCGCGCAGCACGGCCAGGCCCATATCGCGCATACGCTGGTACTCGCGGTCGGTGAGGGTCATCGCCGGGGCCACCGTAACCGACTCGCCGGTATGCACGCCCATCGGGTCAATGTTTTCAATCGAGCAGACGATCACCCCATTGTCGGCGCGGTCGCGCATGACCTCGAGTTCAAACTCCTTCCAGCCCAGAACGCTCTCTTCAACCAGCACCTGGGTAACCGGAGAGGCATCAAGACCGCGTTCGACGATCTCTTTGAACTCCTCCAGGTTATAGGCAATGCCGCCGCCCATACCGCCCAGGGTGAAAGAGGGGCGAATAATCGCGGGAAAGCCGGTGTGGGCCACGATAGCCAGGGCCTCCTCAACCGTCTGCGCGGTGCCCGAGGCGGGCACCTGGAGGCCAATCTCGATCATCTTATCTTTGAACCGCTGGCGATCCTCGGCGATCCGCACCGCCTCAACCGAGGCGCCGATCAGTTCGACGGCGTAGCGCTCGAGCACACCGGCCTCGTGGAGTTCTACGGCCAGGTTCAGGCCGGTTTGCCCGCCGACGGTGGGGAGCAGCGCATCGGGGCGCTCTTTGGCGATGATGCGTTCCAGGCTCGCGGCGGTAAGCGGCTCGATGTAGGTGGCATCGGCAAGCCCGGGGTCGGTCATAATCGTCGCGGGGTTGGAGTTGACCAGGACGACGCGATAGCCCTCTTCGCGCAGGGCCTTGCACGCCTGGGCCCCTGAATAGTCGAACTCACAGGCCTGGCCGATCACGATCGGGCCAGAGCCGATAATCAGAATGGTGTGTAGATCCGTGCGCTTCGGCATCGCTCGTTGACAACTCCTCAAGGTGGAGCGTGCTACTCCCCCCACCCCCGATACTGCATCTCCGCCGGGGATTATACCTGATCTTTCGGGCCGGGCGCGGATGGTGGCTGCGGGAGAAGAGATGCAGCCCTCACCGCGCCACCCGTGCCGGCTTTCAGAGTGGCGATCCAGGGCCGGTTTGAAACTGTTCGGTCAGAAACTGCAAAAACGTGTGTGCCACCGGGCCGAGCGGGCGCCCGGCGCGCCAGAGCAGCCGGAGCGTGCGCCGCAGCGGTCGCCCCTGAATGGGGATGGCCCGGAGCATGTCCAGCTCCACTTCGGCGCGCACTGTGTAGAGTGGCAGAACGGTCAGACTCGCGCTTAACATCACCATGCGCTTGATCGACTCAAGGTTGTCCAGTTCGGCTACCAGGCGTGGCGTGAGGGCATGCTCGCGCAGCGTCTGGTCGAGCCAGACCCGCGTCTGGCTGCCTGTCTGGCGCGTTACCATAGGCTGGCCCGCCAGCTCCTCCAGCGCGATGACCGGGCGTTCCCACCAGGGATGCTGCCGCCCCAGCACCACGTACTGGTCGAACTCTTGCAGCGCCCGCACGCTCAGGTCGAAGATCGTCTCACCGTCAAGCTCACCTTCGATCACCGCCAGATCCATGTGGCCGCCGCGCAGTTCGCCGATGAGCACCGGAGTTGTCGCTGTCTGCGCGATCACGGTCAGGTTCGGGTAGCGTTCCCCGAAGGCCTGCACCCATTCCGGCAGCAGGTAGGCGCTCACCCCGGGCGTTGCGCCGATCGTCAAACGCCCTTCGCGCAATCCACGCACGTCGGTCACCGCCAGTTCGGCCTCAGCCACCAGGCGGAAAATCGCCTCGCTGTAATCGTAGAGCTGCTGTCCTGCGGGCGTGAGTCGCACCCCGCGTCGCCCGCGCTCGAAGAGCGGCGTCCCCAGGCTATCCTCCAGCGCCTTGATATGCTGGCTCACCCCCGATTGGGTCATACGCAACTGCGTTGCTGCCTGGCTGATACTCCCTGCCTCGGCCACTCGCGCGAAAATCTCCAGTTTGTACAGATCCAGGGAGAACATCGTTGTTCTGCTGTAAAGATGGGCGTTCGGTCGCGTTCAGTTGGGCCACCCGGGTGCAATACCGCAATGACGCCTCTCCTGATGGAGAAGCGCAGGGTGGGCGCAGCCCTCCCAGATCCTCCCCGCAGGGAGGGAGATGGGGAAACCCGGTTTCCCCACATGTTCACATCAGGACGAAGGCTCATCGTAGCAATAAGCCAGAGCTTATAGATAGTATAAGTGATTCGTAGCTTGTGTATAGCCCCTGGATCTGATATTGTTTCCTCCGAAGCGTACCGTCCCGCATCCACCGCCCGGACGAGGAAGCCTCCCGACCCTGGTATCAGTTCTGCCTCCTGCGAGCAGCGTGTCAGGCGCACGCCGCGCCCGGCGCTGGTTGTGGCTGCGCGCCTGCGGGAACGGCCCGGCCGTGCGTGGGTATGGAAAGGAAAGTAACGATGCTGTTGAAGTACTTCTACGACGAAACCCTGGCCCAGGCCTCCTATCTCATCGGTTGCGCCCGCACTGGCGAAGCCATGGTCATCGATCCGATGCGCAACGTGGAGCCTTACCTCCAGGTCGCCGCGAAGGAGGGCCTGCGCATCACGCATGTAACCGAAACCCACATCCACGCCGATTTTGTCAGCGGGGTGCGCGAACTGGCCGCTCGTACCGGCGCGCAGATGTACCTCAGCGATATGGGTGACGCGGCGTGGAAATATGCCTATCCTGAGGTGGATCGCGCCATCCTGGTGCGCGATGGGGATAGCTGGATGGTCGGCAACATCAAGGTCGAGGTCATTGCCACCCCCGGCCACACCCTCGAACACATTGCCTTTATGATCACCGACACCGCCGCTGCCGATGCGCCAATGGGCGTTTTTACCGGCGATTTCCTTTTTGTCGGTGACATTGGCCGCCCGGACCTGCTCGAGGAGGCCGCCGGCTTTGTCGGCACTAAGGAGCCCGGGGCGCGGATGCAGTTTCACTCCGTCGAGCGCTTCAAGCAACTGCCTGACTATTTGCAGATCTGGCCGGCCCACGGCGCCGGCAGCGCCTGCGGTAAAGCCCTGGGGGCCATTCCTTCCACCACTCTGGGCTATGAGAAGCGTTTCAATCCTGCCTTCCAGTTCAGTGATGAAGACGCATTCGTGCACTGGCTGCTCAGCGGGCAGCCCGAGCCGCCCCGCTACTTCGCCCGCATGAAGCACGTGAACAAGGTCGGCCCGGCTCTGCTCAGCGAGCTTGCCGAACCCGTCGCGCTCGATCGCCCGGCCATTGACCACGCCCTGGCCGAAGGCGCTCTGGTGGTGGACCTGCGCAGCCAGGAGGAGTTTGTCGCCGGCCATATCCCCGGCAGCCTCAGTGTTCCGGCCACAACCACGATGTATAGCACCTACGTGGGCTGGTTTGTTGACTACGCCCGTCCCACCTACCTGGTGGTGCCTGAGGGAGCCGATCTGGCGAGTATCCTGACCGCTCTGCGCGCCATTGGTGTGGACGATATCCCCGGCTACCTGCCTGCCGCCAATCTCGCGCTGCCCCTGGCCCCGCTGCCAACAGTTACCCTCGACGAACTGGCTGAGGCCCTGAGCCGCAACGCTGCGCAGATCCTCGATGTCCGCGGCCAGACCGAGTACGACGAGATTCACCTCCCCGGCGCGCTGCACATTCCCCTGGGCTTCTTGCCCCGCCACCTCGACGCCATTGCCCGCGACCGGCAGGTGATTGTCCACTGCGCCTCGGGCTACCGTTCCCACGTGGCCGCCAGCCTGCTCCGCCGGCTGGGTTTTACGAATGTGGCCACTCTGGTCGACCCCGAGGGCCGCTGGCAGGAACTGGTCGCGACCGCGGCGCTGGCTTGAAGTCTGGATCGGATACCGCCAGCATCGGAGCGGCTGCGGCAGGCGCGGTCGCTCGTCACCTGCGGAACGGCGCCGCCGATGCCCGGCGCCCTGCTTGAACGTTCAATGGGGCAACTTATGATGCACATGCATACCAATGGCGTAACCCTGGTTGAACCGGCGCCCGCCGACGCGCCTCAACTCGCCGGCATGATGCACGCGCTGCTGGAGCGTATGGAGCGCATCGAGCAGAAACTGGCGCGCGTCGAGGCCCTGGCCGGCCAGGCCCCGATGGCCCTGGCGGTGGCTACCGACACCTTTGACAGCCTCTACCGCGAGGGCGCGCAGGCTGGCGTGGACGCTGACGAGCGTCTGAAGCTGGGCCTGATTGCCCTGGAGCGGCTGACCACCCCCGAAAACCTGCGCGCAATCGCCGGACTGGCCGGGCAGCTCGCGATCCTCGATCAGTTCACCCGCCAGGCTCCGGGGCTCATGGCTATGACCGTGGATATGATCGACGAACTGTACGCCGCTATCGGTCGTCAGGGCATCAATCTGGAGGAGACTGCCAGAGAGGGGCTGGTCGCCTTCCGCAACTTCGTCGCCCTGCTCCACTCCGACGAGGTGCGCGCCTTGCTCGACTCGGGCGTCATTGACCCGCGGACGTTGCAGGTCATTGGCGCAGCCGCCGACGCCCTGGTGCGGACGCAGCGCGAACCGAGCCGCGCGGGGCCGCTCACCCTGCTGCGGGCGCTGTTCGACCGCGACATCCAGCGTTCCCTGGGGTTCGCTCTGGGCTTTGCCGCGCGCTTCGGCCAGAATCTGCCCCTTGCGCCCGCCGAACAGGCGCACGATTGAATTGAAGACCTTACACAAGGAGAACCTGCAATGGCTACAACCCACTACCAGGTCGTCATTGCCGGCGGCGGCACGGCGGGCATCATGGTGGCCGCCCAGTTGATGGAATTGCCCTCTCCGCCCCAGGTGGCCCTGATCGAGCCTTCCACCCGTCACTACTACCAGCCTCTCTGGACTCTGGTCGGCGGTGGTGTCTTCCCCCGCGAGCAGTCAGTGCGCGACGAGGCCGACTACATCCCTCGTGGTGTAACCTGGCTCCAGACCGGTGTCGCCAGTTTCGACCCCGAGGCCAACCGCCTGACCTTGAGCAACGGTGCCAGCATCACCTACGATTACCTGGTGGTGGCGCTGGGCATTCAAATTGATTGGGACAGGATCAAGGGCCTGAAGGAGACCCTGGGCCGGCACAACGTCTGCTCCAACTACTCCTACGATACCGTTGAATGCACCTGGCAGAGCATCCGCACCTTCCGCGGCGGCAACGCAGTCTTCACCCAGCCCAGCACTCCGGTGAAGTGCGGCGGCGCCCCGCAGAAGATCGCCTACCTGGCCGACGACTACTTCCGCCGGTCCGGGGTGCGCGAGCGCAGTACGGTGCAGTTCTACCACGCCGGGTCCTCGATCTTCAGTGTCAAGAAGTATGCCGACGCCCTCTTGCAGGTAGTTGCCCGCAAGGACATCGAGTTGTACTTTCAGCACGAACTCGTCGAGGTGCGCGGCGAAGCCCGTGAGGCGATCTTCACCAACCTGGTCACCGGTGAACCCGTCACCGTTCACTTTGACATGCTGCACGTCACGCCGCCGATGAGCGCACCCGACGTAATCAAGGTCAGCCCTCTGGCCCACGCTACCGGCTGGGTGGATGTGAATCAGTACACCCTCCAGCACCAGCGTTACGCCAACGTCTTCAGCCTGGGCGATTGCGCCAACCTGCCCACCTCAAAGACGGGCGCAGCGATCCGCAAGCAGGCGCCGGTGGTGGTCGAGAATCTGCGCGCCCTGATCGTCGGCCAGCCCATGACGGCGGTGTACGATGGGTATACCTCCTGCCCGCTGGTGACCGGCTACGGCAGCCTGATCCTGGCCGAGTTCGACTACGGCCTCGAGCCCAAAGAGTCGTTCCCCTTCGACCAGGCCCAGGAGCGCTACAGTATGTACGCCCTGAAAGCCTACGGTCTTCCGGCGATGTATTGGAACGGTATGCTGCGTGGGCGGATGTAGGGTCGGCCCAACCGGGTCGCCACCGGCCGTCTGTGCGGCAACGCCACACGCCGCCGGGATACACACCGGGGGGCGCAGCACGTCTGCGCCCCTATTTCCCTGGGAGGGCGCAGCCCTCCCAAACCCTCCCCGCAGAGAACGTGCTGGATGCGCCACTAATGCCAATTGGAATTGAACAGGCCGCATCCGCACGCCGACCAGCGCACACTGCAACGCCACTGCGGCGATCTGCGATCCGAAATCTGCAATGGTATAACAGCGCATCACCCGTAATGCGTCGGGTACAGAGCCATGCGCCCCGAGGAGCGGCGCGTCAGCCGGCTAGCGCGGCGGGTGGCCTCACGCAGCACCCGGCGCCGGTCAATGGTGAGCAGGCGGCGTCGGCGCATCAACACGCGCCCGGCGACGATCACCGTGTCCACATCATCGGCGCGGGCGCTGTAGAGCAGGGTGGCCGCCGGGTTGTGCACGGGCAGGGTGTGGGGCGCGTCGCGGCGGAGCAGAACGATATCGGCGGCAAGGCCCTCGCGCAACTCGCCAGTTACGCCCCCAAGGCCCAGGGCCCGCGCACCATCGCTCGTGGCGAGACGCAGGGCCTCGCCGAGGGGCATAACCCGCGCATCGCCGTGACGGTGCTTCTCGAGCAAGGACAGGAGGCGGGTGGCCTCCAGCATGTCGTAATCATTGTTGCTCGCCGCGCCATCGCTTCCCAGGCCCACCGCTATCCCGGCGGCCCGTAACGCCGTGACCGGCGCAACACCGATCCCCAGCTTCATCTCCGTCTTGGGCGTGCAGGCCACGGCAACGCCGTGGGCAGCCAGTATGGCCACATCGTCGGGGTCGGCATGGGCTACATGGGCCGCGAGGGTCGGCGATTCAAAGATCCCGGCGTCGCGGGCCACGGCCACGGGCGTCTTTCCGTGAAGGGCGCGGCTCTCCGTTACCTGAGCCGCCGTCTCCGAGAGATGGAGGTGGATACCCACACCGAGACGGCGAGCCTCATCGGCGACACGGGCCAGCAAGTCGGGCGTGCAGGTGTAGGGCGAGTGGGGGCCGAGCCAGGCACTGATGCGCCCTTCGGCTGCACCGTTCCAGCGCGCCACGAAATCAACGGCCTGCGCCAGGTGCTCCCCCTCGTCTGGCCCGCCGAAGATGGTCGGCGCCAGATGGGCGCGCAGACCGGTCTCCTCGACGGCACGGGCCACCGCCTCAATCGAAAAATAGTGATCGGCCACACAGGTGACCCCCGCTTCGATCATCTCTGCGATGCCCAGCAGGGCGCCCCAGTACACATCCTCGGCGGTGAGGTTGGTCTCCATGGGCCAGATATGCTCGTTGAACCACGCCTCGATCGGAACATCCTCAGCCACACCGCGAAACAGGCTCATTGCCGTGTGCGCGTGGCAGTTGATCAGCCCGGGGATGGCCAGCATACCCCGGGCGGGGATGGTCTCCCGCGCCGGCTCCTGGATGGTCTGCGGGGCAATGCGTGCGATGCGTCCCTGGCTCACGGCGATGCTGTGGCGCGGGAGCAGCACGGGAGTATCGCCATCGAATTGCAGTACGTCCGCGTCGCGGACAATGATGTCATACATGAGGCTACTGATGCTATCCGGGTCAATAAGGGCCTATTGTAGGGCAAAGTCGGCCTGAGAGCAACTATACCTGGTGTATTGTTGGGAGGGCTGCGCCCTTCCACACCCTCCCGGTGGGGAATGCTTGCGACCCCGGTAGGCAGGGGGGAAACCTGGTTTCCCCACGTCCCCTGCACGGAAGGCCCGGGAGGGGTGCAGTCCTCTCACACCCTCCCCACAGGGAGGGGTATGGTGAAACCCGGTTTCCCCACGTTTCTATCAGGTGTCTATCTCCAATGATGGTACAATAGCCGCAGACACGCAAGGGTATAGACCCGCGCAAAGCGAGGAGCCATGCAGCCGGACATCCTGCGGATCATCGTAACCGCGGTGCTTGCGGTCCTGCTGGCGCAACAGGCAGCGCGGGCGAGCAGGGGCACGCGTCGGCGTCTGGCCTTTGCTGCCGGCGCGCTGGCATTCGCGCTGTTCACCGGGGCCAACCTGCTCCCGCTCCTTGCAGTAAGCGTTCCCTGGCTCGTGCTGGCGCTCACCGGTCTGGGCCTGGCGCTGGTGCTGGTGTCGGTGCTGGCGCTGCTGGCTGCCTACCGCGCGGGTGAGATGGCCCCCCAGGTGCGCGAGGCCCGCGAGTTGCTGGAGATGGAACGCAAGCGGCGCGAACAGCGAGACGAGAAGGAGGGCCAGAGTTCGGATCGCTCTGGCGGTTAGGGGGGCCGTTTGAAGCGGGCGCGAGAGGGCGTCACCTGCCCTCGGGTAGAGGATATGGGGAAACCCGGTTCTCCCCTACCCCAACCGGTGGTGGAGGCACTTGATACCCCGCCGGGCAGGGGGTTGGTGAAACCCGGTTTCCTCGATGTTCACATCAGGCGCCGTTCGCGGGGCGCACGATGCCGGAATGAAAAGAAGTGTTCCTGGGCGGGCGCAGCTCTCCCCGGGCCTTCCCCGGCGGGGGAGGGAACCGGGCTCCTCCACCCCCCGGTGGGGGAGGCCGTGAGGGTGGCAGAACGCTGCAAACCCTCCCCTCAGGGAGGGGGATGGGGAAACCCGGTTTCCCCATCCCCCAACCAGTGGTGGGGTTGCCAGGTGCCCCGATGGGCAGGAGCGTAGGGAAACCGGGTTTCCCCGATGTTCCCATCAGTGGAAACCGACGAGCAGGCAGGGCGCTATGAGTACAGATCTCGAACGGATAGGTCGGCAGGCAAAGGGGGCAGCGCGGGTGCTGGCGGCCTTGCCGACCGCAGCGAAGGACACCGCGCTCCAGGCAATCGCCGATGCGCTGCTGGAGCAGCAGGAAGCCATTCTTGCCGCCAATGCTGAGGATGTGGCCGTCGCGCGTGCCAGCGGCACCGATGCGGCGCTGATCGATCGGATGCTCCTTACCCCTGCCCGGCTGGCCAGCATCGCCAGCGATACGCGCCACGTCGCCGCCTTGCCCGACCCGGTGGGGGTGGTCTTCGATGCGGTGGATCTGCCCAGTGGCCTGCGCCTGCACAAGCGCCGCACGCCACTCGGGGTCGTGGGCGCGATTTATGAGGCCCGCCCGAATGTTACTGTAGACATTGCCGCACTCTGCTTGAAGACTGGCAACGCCACCATTCTACGGGGAGGTAGCGACATTGGGCGTAGCGTAGCGGCGATTACGACGGCGATCGGTGCGGCCCTTGCCCGGGCCGGGTTGCCCGCCACCGCGGTGCAGAGCATCACCGACCCTGACCGCGAGGTGGTGCGCGGCCTGCTGCGGCTCGACCGCTATGTGGATATGATCATCCCCCGCGGCGGGGCCGGCTTGCACCGCTTCTGCCTGGAGAACGCGACTATTCCGGTGATTACCGGCGGCATCGGTGTGGTACACCTCTTTGTGGAACGTAGCGCCAACCTGGAACGGGCGGTGCCGCTCATTTACAACGCCAAGGTCCAGCGACCGAGCGTCTGCAATGCCCTCGATACGCTGCTGGTCCAGCGAGAGATCGCCCCGGCGCTACTGCCCACCGTGGCTGCCAGCCTCTGCCCCGCCGGGGTGGAACTACGCTGTGACCCGGAGAGCCTGGCCATTCTCGCCGACCATCCCGCGGTCCAGGGCTGGCGCGTGGTTCCCGCCGGCCCCGGTGATTACGGCACCGAGTTTCTGGGGCTGATCCTGTCGGTGAAGGTCGTGAGCGGTCTCGATGAGGCGCTCGATTTCATCGCCGCCCATGGCTCGGGCCACACCGAGGCCATTCTGACCGAGGATCGCGCTGCCGCGGCGCGTTTCACAGCCGAGGTTGATGCCAGCGCCGTCTTCGTCAATGCCAGCACGCGCTTTAACGATGGCGGGCAGTTCGGCCTCGGCGCCGAGGTGGCGATCTCGACGCAGAAGCTGCACTGGCGCGGGCCTATGGGCCTTGAGGCGCTGACGACGTTTAAGTGGATCGGCGAAGGTGATTACCTTTCGCGCAGTTGACCGCTCAGGCCCGCCGGCAGACGGGTAATGTACCGCCAATGCTGCGTGATGCCATCGCATGCCTATCATTACCGTGGCCAGACGCCGTTCAGGGGCGGACAGAACGAGTGGGCGCAATGTGGGAGATAGGTCGTAGGGACGCCCTGGAGGCGCTCTTGAAAGGGTTTCGCCCTCCTGGGAACCATCTTTCCCGGCCACGTATGGAAGCCGAAATTGCCGGATGCGCCGCCCGGCGGCGCTCCGCATCTGCCTGTGAACTACCGCTTGCGCCTGGCTCATCTCTATAGTTCACACATGAACGTGTACGGCGATCGCGGCAATGTGATCGCCCTGAAGCAGCGCTGTGCCTGGCGCGGCATCGAGGTGAGCGTCACGGCTATTGAGCCGGGGACCGTGGCCGACTGGGGCAGTTTCGACCTGGCTTTCTTCGGCGGGGGCCAGGACAGTGGCCAGGCCCTTATCGCGCGGGACCTGCTGGAGCGGCAGGGGATCGGGCTACGGACCGCGATTGAGGACGGGTTGGTGCTGCTGGCGATCTGCGGCGGCTACCAGTTGCTCGGCCACTACTTTCTGACCCACACCGGTGAACGGTTGCCGGGCCTGGGCGCGCTGGATGTCTACACAATCGGCGGCAAGCGGCGCCTGATCGGCAACATCGTCGTCGAAGCCCGCCTCGGTACGGGCACACCGGTGCGCCTGGTCGGCTTCGAGAACCACAGTGGCCGCACCTACCACGGGGTTGGGGTGCAACCCCTGGGGCGGGTGCTGGCCGGTTACGGCGACAATGGTGAAGACGGGGTGGGCGGAGCCGTGTACCGCAACACCTTCGGCTGCTACCTGCACGGCGCGCTGCTGCCGAAAAATCCCCAGTTCACTGACCATCTGATCGGCCTGGCCCTGCGCCGGCGCTACGGCGCCAATGCTACCCTGGCCCCGCTTGATGCCACGCTCGAACTGCACGCCCAGCGGGTCATGGTTGAACGGCTGATATAATGATTACGAGCCGGACGAGCTGATGCGTGCCGCACCTTCCCGGAAGGGCGCGACTCGCGCGCACCCGCTCCGCCTGGTGGGCGTGGGGAACCCCGGTTTCCCCTCCCCCATTGCCTGGTGCCCCGATGGGCGAGGGAATGGGGAATCCTGGTTTCCCCATTTGCAACAGGGATGCTCCTGGGAGGGCACAGCCCTCCCAAACCCTCCCGGTGAGGAGAGCTCCACCCCGTTGGCAGGGGTGTGGGGAAACCCGGTTTCCCCGATGTTCAGATAAGCAGAGCTGGAACGACAATGAGGACAACCATGCCACACGTCACCATTAGCGGCGGTGCGCCCGACAGTGAAGAGGCTGCGGCGGCCATTGCGGCGATTACCTGCCTGCTCGAAGAGGAGGCTGCCCTTGCCACCGGCTCCGTCGGGCAACCGGCGCCGGCGGGGTGGCGCAGCACCGCCCGCCTGATCCCCCAGGGGCTGATCCCCACCCGCGTGCCGGTGGAGCCACGCTGGTCGAGCATCGAGCGCTTGCGGCGCGCCGGACGCGGCGGGGGCGGATTGGTTGGCCAGTGAGGGACAGCGCTACGCAGCCGCATCACTCACCGAGCACCCAGTTGCGCCACTCGGCCTCCAGCATCTCAAAACTCTTGCCGTAGACGCTGGAGTAATCGGCTGAGGCCGGCGCATTCTGCCCGGTCAGGTACAGGCGGTCGAAAGCCTCGCGACCATAGGTCTCGATGAGGAACTCAACGAAGCTGGCCCACTGGTAGTAGAGCTGGTTCATCTCGCTGATGGGCCGGCCCACATAGCTCACACCGAGCGGCAAGTCCGTGCCGCTGGCGAGCCACGGGCGCACGAAGGCGCGAAAGCTCGGCGCGTCGCCCAGCCAGTACGCGCCCGCACCCCAGGTCGCTACCCCCTCGGATAGAACCAGATCGGCGCTGAAGTGCCGGTCCCCATACCGATCCTGGCAGAGCTGATGCACGAACTCGTGGGCCATGATGCTGACGGTGCGCGCGGCAGGGAGGCTGGCGCAGGTGAAGACCTGCACGTTGCGAATATCGGTGTAGGCGAGACCGTGCAGCCCGCAGGCCGGCTCCAGGCCGATCAGCACCTCCATCGGGCCCGCCGGAGCACTCCCGAAGCGCGCGACGACATAGGCCAGGGCGCGATCCAGCTCATCGGCGACCGACGCCTGCTCCTCCGGGCGGAGCGCCCCCTCGTCAATGGCGATCCGGAGCAGGCCCGCCTGAACCGTCGCGCCAGCCAGCGGCACAGGCGACGGTGTCGCAACCCCGAAGGCCAGCGGCCACTCAGGGGCGATCAGCGGCTGCACCGCCGACGGTGGCGCAATACGTGGCCGTGGCGATGGCGCATGGCCGGCAACCATCAGCACGAGCAGTGAGCAGAAAAGGATCGGCCCGATCACTGCCCATCGGATCTGCAATTGACGTGGCACGGACACAGAGGTTAAACCATTTCAGGTTGCGAAGTGCAGATACAGCATTCTCTCGAGAGGGCGATGCCCTCCCCTGGGCCGGGAAGATGGAGA
>JBDNDG010000059.1:0-15706 GCA_046719255.1 Chloroflexaceae bacterium | reverse complement strand
CTGGTCGAGTTGAAGAAGACCATGGAGGAGAAGTGGGGCGTTACCGCTGCCGCGCCGGTCATGATGGGCGCCTTCGCCGGCGCGCCGGCGGCCGCCGCGGGCGAGGGCGCCGCCGCCGCGCCGCCTCCAGTAGAGGAGAAGACCGAGTTCGATGTGATCCTCCAGGAGATCGGCGCGAACAAGATCCAGGTGATCAAGGTGGTGCGCGAGTTGACCAACCTCGGTCTTAAGGAGGCCAAGGATCTGGTTGAAGGTGCCCCCAAGCCGGTCAAGGAGGGCGTCTCCAAGGAGGAGGCCGAGGCCGCCAAAGCGAAACTGGCCGAGGCTGGCGCCACGGTGGTGATCAAGTAGGGGCCGAAGTCGCTCTCCAGCGGGGGGGCTGGCAGGGGGGCGGAACGTTCCAACCCTTCCGCGCGCGGGCCGTTTTCACCTCAGCTGTTCATGCGGCAGCGGCGCACAACGCCAGAATAAACATATGTGTTCCTGGGAGGGCTGTGCCCTCCCAGACCATCCCGCGCACGGGCGATTTTCACGTTAGACGCCCATGCGGCTGCGCCGCACAACGAGCGTAGCGACGCAGCGCCGCACAACGAGCGTAGCGACGCAGCGCCGCTGCGTCGCTACTCCGCCCAAACCCTCCCGGTGGGGAGGGCTTGCTGCCCCGTAGGTTTGGGGAAACCCGGTTTCCCCATATGTTCACATCAGGTCTGCAAGGTCTTCACTTCCGAATCCCTCCCGTGTGTTACCATGCGGGTATGGATGAACCCTTCACGCTAACTCCACGGGCCTTTGCGGCCCTGGAAGCGTTCCCAGCGCTCGGCGCGGCCGTGGCCGACAGTCTGCGACGGCAGCGTGCCCGCGCTATGGTCCTGCGTTCACGGTACGCTCAACGTCCGCGCCTGGTTGCCGCCATCGAAACCACCGTTTGTGATCCGCAGGGTGGCTTGCTCACCGTGGTCGGGCCGCCCGGAAGCGGGGTGAGCAGTCTGCTCGTGGCCCTTGCCACCCGCCACGCCTGGCCGGTCTGGTTGCCCGCTGCTGCGCCTGCCGGCCTGGTTGCCCTCTACGCTCAGATTGTTGCCCTGCACCGGCCAGGCGTGCCCCTGCTCGACCCCGCCATCGCCAGCGATCCGGCGGCCCTGGAGCGCCTGCTCGCCGAGGCGCTGCATACGCGGGTGACGAATGCGCCGATTGTGCTCCTCTGCGATGCTCTTGATCCACCCGGCCCGCCGCTGCATCCGGGTCCCCTGCCCCTCCCCGCCGAACTGCCCCCCGGCGTCTGGCTGATCCTCGGCGGCGATCCTCAGCTGCCCACGCCCTACCCCCTGCGCGCCAGCGTGCGCCTCCCGGCGGATGATCCCGATCTCCTTGCTGTTCAGGCCCGCGCCCTGCGCGCGCTGAGTTGCCCGCCAGAGTGGACCGAGGCCTTGCAGGGCGCTTCCCAGGGGAATATGCTGTACCTGCAACTGGCCCTTGCCGCCCTGCGCGCCAACGAACTGGCGCTCGCGTCGCTGCCCGGCGGTCTGGACGAACTGCTGGGGGCCTGGTGGGCGCGCCTGAGCGCGTCCGAACAGCGACTGGCGGCGGTGCTGGCCGCCGCAGGCGAGCCATTGCCACTGACCCTGGCGGCTGAGTTGACCGGCAGCGCCATCGAAGCGCCACTGGCGCGCTGGGAGCGACTCGGCCTGGTTGATCTGTCGCTCCAGGCCGCGCCCGGCGCCGACCACGCCGCGCCAGCAGTGCCACTCGCGCTGGTCCACTTCACTCACGAAGCGCTGCCAGCCTTTGTGGACCGTGTGGCGCCCGCCGGTCTGAGCGCGGCCCATACGGATCTGGCGGCGCTGGCGCTGCGGCATCTGGAGGGCGAGCGCGATCACCTGCGCCGCCACGCCGTCGCCACGCCCACGCCGGAGCAGGGGTACGCGCAGCGGCAGTTTGCCCGCCACGCGGGTCTGGGCGCGACGAGCCAGGAAACGCTGTCCCGGGTGGTAGGGCGCGATTGGCTGCGGGCGCAGGAACGGCGTGAAGATCTCGCCACGGCGCTCAGCGACGCCCGCTGGGAGTTGCGCGCTGCGGTGAGCGGCCCGGTACTGCGCCTGGTGCGGGCCGCAACCTGCACCGGACTGCTTGCCACCCGCTCGCGGCGCATCCAGCCCGAGGCTGCGGCGGCGGCACTGGTGGCGGCGCTGGAGGGTAACAGCCGCGAAGTGGCGCTCAAACGTGTGCTCGACATCGTCGAACGCCTCCCCGACGGCCATGAGAAGGCTCAGGTGCTGCGGCAGCTTGGTGAGGTGTGCTACGCGGCCCGGATGCGCGCTGCGGCGATGCGCCTGCTCTCACGGGCCCTCGACCTGGAGGCCCAGCCGGTATCGCGAGCCTGGTGCGACGGGCGCGAGACGCTGCTGGCGGCCCTGGCCGGCGCCACGCTCCCCTTCGGTGACGTAACGGCCGCACTGACGATTGCGGAACGGATCGAGCACCTCGAACGCCGGGCACTGGTTGAGACCGATGTCGTGCGCCACGTCCTGGCTGCTGGTGATCTTGACCGGGCGCAGCGGCTGGCGCGCGCCATTCTCCACGAGGGCATGGGCGCATGGGCCAGGGCCGAGGTGGCAGTGGCGCTGAGCCGTCGGGGCGACCCGCGGGGGGCGATGTTGCTGGAGGAGATCGAGGCCGAAACGGTAATGGCCTGGGCGCAGATCGAACTGGCCTGCGACGAAGTGGTGCATGACGAAAGCTCCGCCCGCGCGCGGATTGCCAGGCTGCCATCGCCGCACCAGCGCGACCGGGGACTGGCGCGCCTGGCGCGCACCCTGGCTGCCGCGGGTAACGATGGCGCCGCCCTGGCTGCCGCCGAGGCCATCGTGGCCGTGGATACACGGGTTGCAGCCCTGATTGACCTGCGGCTGAGCCTGGAGGGCCTGGTGGCGATGCTGGCCCTGGAGCGTGCCACGCGGGATATCGGCGCCGTTACCGACGAATATCGGACCCCCCTGGTGGCCGACCTGTCGGCGGCCCTGGCCGCGCTGGGCCGCCGTGAGCAGGCGCTCGAGGTGGCGCGCAGCCTGCCTGAGGGCGAAGAGCGCGACCGGGCCCTCGCACGTGTGGCCGTTGCCCTGGCGCAGCGGGGCGAGCACGCCGCTGCACGAGGGGTGCTCGAAGCGATTGCCGACGACGATGAACGCGGCTGGGCGTATGAGGCCCTGGCGCGCCAGCTCGCCGCCGCGGGCCGATGGGACGCCGCCAGGGCGCTCATCGGGCGCATCACCGCTGCGGACCAGCGCCACCGCGCCCTGGCGGATCTGGCGATTGCCCGGGCAAGAGCCGGCGAGCCTCTGGCTGCCCTGGGCCTGGCCCGCACACTGGCGCCGGTGGATCGCGCCCGCGCGCTCATGCTGATAGCGCCTGAACTGGTTGCGCGCGGCGCGACGCGACAGGCCTGCGCAGTGGCCGACGAAGCGTGGATGCTGGAAGGGGCGGAAGCGCGTGCGCGCTATCAGGCGACGCTCGCAATTGCCCTGGCGGAGCACGGAAGCCTCGATGAAGCCGCCAGCGTCGTGGCGGGTATCAAGCGCCCCGCCGAACGCGCCCGCGCCGGGGCCGCGCTGGCTCGCGCTCTGGCATCGCGCCATCCCCGGCGCGCCCTGGCCGTCCTGGGCGATGCCTTGCGCGCGGCTGCGGTTGGTCGTGAGGAGACCCTGCGCGCCCTGGAGCTGGCCGTGCCGGCCCTGGCGGCCCTCGGTGGGGTAGAGGTACTGTGCGCCACGGCCGCCGCCGTTGATGAGATTGACCGCTGGTAGCGGCGCCACGTTGAGGCTGTTCCAGGGGCGCATCCGCATCACGATGCAACTGCCGGCCCGGCAGACCGTTGCATCAGCGTCCGGCAGTGGGGTGTGGGGCGGCGTAGCCGCCCCACGGCAGTTTTCCGGTTCGTTTGGGCAGCGAGCTCTCCCAAACCCTCTCCGCTGCCGGGTTGTGTTCCGGGCGGGGTACGCCCTCCCAGGCCTTCCCCGTGGGCAGGGGGATGGGGAAACCCGGTTTTTTCATATTTTCACATCAACCCTGCACACGTGTTATATTAGAATTGACAATCGTTACTGGTTAGCTTATACTAACATCTGCTCAGATGCATAAATAACCTGCGGGAGGGCGTACCCGGCGCGTCCAGCACGTCATGCTGAGCGTAGCGAAGCATCTCGACCGTGACCCTTCGCTGCGCTCAGGGTGACACGGAACGCGCCGGAGGCGCCAGTAACCTGCTCAAGCCCTCCCAGCTCCACAGGAAGGGACGTGCCCCATGCAGAGGTTTCACGGTGCCCTGCTCGTGGCGGTTGTGGCACTGATCCTGACCGCCTGCGGTGGCCAGCCGGGGGGGGCTCTGGCAGAGCGCCAACCGGAAGGGCCGCGTAAACTGGTGGTCTACTCCGGCCGCAGCGAGAGTCTGGTTGGGCCGCTGTTCGAACAGTTTACCCGGGCCACGGGGATCGCCGTGGAGGCGCGTTACGGGGACACCGCCGAGCTGGCGGCGACCATCCTCGAAGAGGGCCAGAACAGCCCCGCGGATCTCTTTTTCGCCCAGGACGCCGGGGCTCTTGGCGCGCTGGGCGCCGCAGGATTGCTTGCCCCCCTGCCCGAGGCCACTCTGAACGCCGTGGAGGCGCGTTTCCGCTCCTCGCGGGGCGACTGGGTCGGGGTGAGCGGGCGCGCCCGTGTGGTGGTGTACAATACTGAACGGCTGGACGAGGGCGACTTGCCGGCCTCGATCACTGGCTTCGTGGCGCCGGAGTGGAAGGGCCGCATGGGATGGGCGCCCACCAATGGCTCGTTCCAGGCCTTTGTCACCGCTATGCGGGTACAACTCGGCGAGGACGCCGCCCGGCGCTGGCTGGAGGGGATGCTCGCCAACGAGACAAGGGCCTATGAAAAAAACGCGGCCATTGTGCAGGCCGTGGCCGCCGGCGAGATTGATGTCGGCTTTGTCAATCACTACTACCTCTACCAGCTCCAGCGCGAGGCCGGCAATACCCTCACAGCGGATAATTACTATCCCCGTGACGGCGATGTGGGGGCGTTGATCAATATTGCCGGCGTGGGTATCCTCAAGACGGCCGCGAACGCTGCCCACGCTCAAACCTTTCTGGATTACCTGCTCTCCAGCGACGGACAGCGCTACTTCGCGGAACGGACCTTTGAGTACCCCCTCGCGGCCGGGGTGGTTGCCGATCCCAGGCTCAAGCCGCTGGCAGAGATCGAAACCCCGGCGCTCGATTTGAACCAGTTGAGTGATCTACAGGGAACGCTCAAGTTGTTGCAGGATGTTGGCGCCCTGTAGTGGCCGGCTACCCCCACCCTGAAGGGAGGATCTGGGAGGGCGAAGCCCTCCCAGAGATAAACCTGTTTTCATCTGTCAGAACATGGGGAACTCGAGGTTCCATACCTCCCAGCTTGAGGATAAGGGTATGGGAAGGCATAGCCCTCCCAGGAAAAAAGCTGGCTTCATCTTGTCTTTATGCAGCGCAATCGCATAGATATCTAGCAAAAAAGCAAATGTGAGTATCAAGGCGAAAATGGCTGCAACCAACCGCGCCCTGGCAGGTGAGATTGAGGGCTGGCCAGGACGAAAGGCGCGCCCCTGGCTGCTGATCGCCCTGAGCGCGGCGATTGTCGCGCTGGTCACGCTGCCGATCGCGTATCTGGCCGTGCGCGCCGCAGGGGCCGGCCCGGAGGCCTGGGCGGCCCTGCTGCGCCCACGGACGCTGCGGGTCTTTACGGGCAGCGCCGCCCTGGCCCTCGGCGCGGCAGCGCTCAGCACCCTGATCGCGGTGCCGCTGGCCTGGCTGACCGTCGCCACCGACCTGCCGTTCCGGCGCTTCTGGGCCATTGCTACGCTGCTACCCCTGGCGGTACCATCCTACATCTTCGGCTTCGCGGTGATCGCGGTGTTCGGACCCCGGGGCCTGCTTCAGCAGAGCCTGGCGCCCTTCGGGGTCGAGCGTCTGCCGTCGATCTACGGGTTTGGCGGGGCGCTGTTCGCGCTGACGGTCTGTACCTATCCCTACGTGCTCCTGACGGTACGAGCGGCCCTGCGCCGTTGCGACCCGGCAGTAGAAGAGGCCGCGCGGAGCATGGGCGACCGGCCCCTGGCAGTCTTTGCGCGGGTGCTCCTGCCCCAACTGCGCCCGGCCATCGCCGTCGGCGCGCTGCTGGTGGCGCTCTACGTCTTGAGCGACTTCGGCGTGGTCTCGTTGTTGCAGTTCGACTCGTTCACCCGCGCGATCTACGTGCAGTACCGGGGATCGTTTGACCGCAGCGGCGCGGCGTTGCTCTCGCTGATGCTGGTCGCGCTGACCCTGGCCCTGCTCGGGCTGGAGCAGGCCATTCGCGGTCGCCCGACGATGAGCCGCAGTAGCAGCGCCGTGGCGCGTCCGCGCCGGCTGGCGCGGCTGGGGCCGTGGCGCTATCCGGCTCTGCTGTATTGCGCGGCTTTGACGCTGGTGGGCGTGGGCGTGCCGGTGCTGGCGCTGGGCTACTGGTTGCTCCGCGGGCTGAGCAACGGCCAGGAACTGGTATCGCTGTGGCGGGCAGCCACCAACTCGCTCCTTGCCGGCGCCCTCGCGGCGAGCCTGACGCTGCTGTGCGCTATGCCGGTGGCCCTTCTGGCTGTGCGCCATCCTGGCCGGCTCAGCGCGCTGATCGAGCGCGGGGCCTACCTGGGCTATGCCCTGCCAGGGATCGTGGTGGCCCTGGCGCTGGTCTTCTTCGGGGCCAACTACGCCCCTGCGCTCTACCAGACCCTGCCGATGCTCATTATCGGCTATGCGGTGCGGTTTCTGCCCCAGGCTGCCGGCAGTGTGCGCGCCTCGCTCCACCAGTTGAACCCGCGTGTCGAGGAGGCCGCTCGCTCCCTCGGGCGCTCGCCGCTGGGCGTGCTTGCCACCATCACTGCGCCCCTGGTCGCCCCGGGGATGCTCGCCGGGGCCGCTCTGGTCTTCCTCACCACTATCAAGGAGTTGCCGACAACCCTTCTCCTGGGGCCGAGCGGCTTCCCCACCCTCGCGACGATGGTCTGGAGCGCCGCGAGCGAGGCGATGTTCGCCCGCGCCGCTGCTCCGGCGCTGCTGCTCATGCTGCTCTCGGCCCTGACCATGGGGTTGCTGCTCTGGCGTGAACCGGCCGAGGGGTGAGCGGGCAGATTGCGGTATAATGCCGGTTATGAGTATCTTGCAACTCCCGCCACAAACGCGCGCGGCTGCCCTGACCGTCCAGGGCCTGACCAGGCGGTACGGCCAGGTGGTCGCTGTTGATGCCGTGGATCTGAGCGTTGCGCCGGGCGAACTGCTGGCGCTGCTCGGCCCGAGTGGCTGCGGTAAGACGACCCTGCTGCGGCTGATCGCCGGTTTTGAGCAGCCCGAGGCGGGGATGATCACCATCGGCGGGCGTGCCGTGGTATCGCCATGCGGCGTGGGTCTGCCCCCCGAACAGCGCGGCGTGGGGATGGTGTTTCAAGACTACGCCCTCTTTCCGCATCTCAGCGTTGAGCAGAACATAGCCTATGGCCTGGGCCGCGGCCCCGGCCGGGCCGCCCGTGTGGCCGAGCTGCTGACCCTGGTCGGGCTGGAGGGTCTGGGGCGGCGCATGCCCCACGAGCTGTCGGGCGGCCAGCAACAGCGCGTCGCGCTGGCGCGCGCCCTGGCGCCCCGCCCTGCGCTGCTGCTGCTCGACGAGCCTTTTTCCAACCTCGATGCCGGCTTGCGCCAGGCAGTGCGGGCCGAAGTGCGCCGCATTCTGCGCCACGAAGGGGTTACGGCCATCTTCGTGACCCACGATCAGGAAGAGGCCCTGAGCCTGGCCGATGTGGTCGCGGTAATGCTCAACGGGCGCATCGCCCAGGTGGCCCGCCCCCGCGACCTGTACGAGCGACCTGTCTCCCGCGAGGTGGGGGCTTTTGTTGGCGCGGCTAACTTCCTCCCCGCCGAAGCTGACGGGGCAGTTGCCTACTGTCCCCTGGGCCGGTTGACACTGGCACGTCCGGCCTGCGGCCCGGTTGAGGTGCTCGTGCGTCCGGAGGTCATTGCGCTGACACCTGATCCCGCCGGTCCCCACGAGGTCGCTGAACGCAGTTACTACGGCGCCGACCAGATGGTCGAGGTGCGGCTGGCCGGCGGCGCCCGGGCCCAGGCCCGCGTACCCGCCTGGCACGATTTTACCCCCGGCGACCGGGTTGCTACCGAGGTGCGTGGAACGGTGGTGGCGTTTGCCTGTCGCCGGTAGCTGCGCCGCAACGGTCTAAAGATCGCGAAGCCGGGGAGGGTTCAGGAGGGTTGCTCCCGCCCGGGCCCCCCCGCGCAGGAGTGCCTTTAGGGGCGGACAGAAGATGCAGGCGCACGCGGAAGATGGGGCCCGGGGAGGCCCTGGAGGCTCTCATCCCCGCCCCGCGCGCGTTCAGGAGCGGACGCTCCGACCGCCTGGACCGGTCTGGATACCCCGTTCCCGTCCGCGTGTAGGAGTGGACAGAACGTATGGGTGCCGATGGGTGTGATGACGTTGAGAGGCGCTGGTTGGCCCTCACCCCGGCCCCTTCAACGGGTTTAGCTGCTCCGGGATGGACTTCCTGATGTGGCAACACGCCTCGGGGACGCGGGGGGATATGGGCCTAACGAATGGGAAATAAATAAACGAATAAACGCATGCGAACGGGGTGCCGGACTCTTCCAGGGATGCGCGCCAGCCCGGCAGCCGCGCGAGGACGAGGGCCGTGATCCTCGCATGCTGTCAACGCAATGGTCTCGTGATACCCTTTGAGCCTCCTCCCCCGTTCCCGCGCGCGGGAGCGGGGTGACCAGAACCACGTGCGGGGGCGTTCCAATGCGGTACGGGCCCTGCTGGCTCGGAGGTTCTGTCCGTCCCTGAACCTCTCTGCCGGAGGGTGGGAGGGCGCAGCCTTCCCGGGCCACCCTGGCGCTTCCGGGGCGCAGCCTGCCCACCTGCGCGCCGCCGAAACAGTGTGTTACAATCAGCATGAGCGGGCATTGCGCCAGTTCAGTGTATTCGCCGACGTTGAGGAGCACACTGATGGTAAAGGTTGAAATCAACGATGAATGGATGGAGGCGCAACTTGGCGAGCGACTGCTCACCATTGCCCGACGGAACGCGGCGCATATAGGCTTCTACTGCGACGGGAACGGCCTGTGTACGATGTGCGAGTGCCGCATTCTCAGCGGCGCCGATCAACTCAATCCGCCTACCGACGCCGAGTTTACCTGGCTCCCCAAGTCGCGCCTTGCCGATGGCTACCGGCTTGGCTGCCAGGCGGCCCTGCGCGGCCCTGGCCCGGTGCGGGCGCTGACCCGGGCGGAGGAGTTGCGTCGCCAACTGCTTGCAGTGCTCAACCCGCCGCCGGGCACAAGCGCCGCCGATAATCTGCGCCCGTTTCTGTCGAACGTGGCCATGGTCAACTGGGAGCATATCGGCACCTTTCCCTTCAACCTCCTGCGCACCCTCAACCGCCTCGGGCCGGTGCGCTTCGTCTGGCCGGTGAATGACCTGGGCCTGCTGATCCGCGATACGGTGCGCATCACCCGACGGATGCTCAGCGGTGGCCAACCTCTGTCGGTCAGGGTCGTCGATCCGCCAACGCTGCCCCGCGAGGGCGAATAGTCGTTTGCGCGGCTACGCGGCAGCGGGTTGCAAGGTTGCAGAGTTCTCCTGATGTGAACATAGCCCGCGCGCGGAGGGTCTGGGGCGTTCCGCCCCCCCTCCCGACCTCCCCCGCCGGGGGGAGGCGCCCGGTTTTCTTCCCCGGCGGGTAGGGTTTGGGAGGGCTACGCCCTCCCGCGAATCCCGCGTTGTGGCAGGGTGCAGCGCAGCCGCATAGATGGCTGATATGAAGATGGGGAACCCGGGTTTCCCCAGGCTCCTGCCCGTAGGGATGGCACAGATGCCCCTCCCACGAAAACCTCGCCCCGGCGGTAGGCCCGCTTCACTTCCGAATACCTACACCTCCTGGTTTTGTCAGGCGAACGGGAGGCTCCCGATCTCTCCCCGGGGGGCCTCCGGGACTAGACTGGCCTCAGACCAGCAGCCCAGAGTCCCGGAGGAGGATCCCGATGAACCCCCAGACGACCGTTCTCTCGCCTGAGACAAGTTCGATCACCTCCACCGTCACACAACTTGATCTAATGGATGTTTCCAGTCTGGCTCGCCGTGCCCGGAGCGAGAGTCAGCGCTTCTACCGGCGTGAGGAGTACGATCAGCGCTACGCCTATGAACTGTTCCGCCGTGCCCTGGTCGAAGGCGACGACGCTGCCTGGCGCTGCATCTTCGAGCAGTACGCGCCGCTGGTAGAGCACTGGGTGCGCCGCACTGGCGCCCTCACCGTCAGTGGCGAGACGAGCGATTACTTTGTCGGCGCCGCCTTCATCCGTTTCTGGCGGGCCATTCCACCGGAGCGCTTCAACACCTTCCCCAGCCTGGCCGCGTTGCTCAACTACCTGCGCCGTTGCGCCGCCTGCGTGGTGATTGACGCGGCGCGCAGCCAGTCCTTTGCCGACCTGCTTTCCGAAGACGAGATTAACTGGAACCAGCAGCGTCTGGGGCACATTGACGAGGAAGCGATTGCGCGGATCGGTCGGGAGGAGTTCTGGAGGGTGATTGATAGCCTGCTGACCAGTGAGGCGGAGCGGGTGGTCGTGCGTTGTTCGTATCTGCTCGGCATGAAACCCGGCGAGATCTACGCCCGATGGTGCAATCTCTTTGCCAGCGTCGAGGAGATCTACACACTGAAGCGCCACATTCTGAGCCGCCTGCGACGGAGCCCCGAGTTGCAGCAGTTGCACTGATGCGATGATCGGGGTTCCCCACCACCCCTGCACAGGAGCGGTGGTCAAGCTACGCCCTCCTGCACCGTCCCGGCGCGGCGGGCGCGCCACCCCCCAGGCAGGGGGATGGGGAAACCCGGCTTCCCTCTCCTCTGACACGATGAAGACAGGTTTGTTCCTGGGAGGGCGTAGCCCTCCCAAACCTTCCCGGAGGGGAGGGCTTGCCGCCCTCACAGGCAGGGGGATGGGGAAACCTGGTTTCCCCATACGTTCACATCAGCGGAGCATGCTACAATAGCGGGAGTATCTACCCACTGGCGGAGCATCGCATGGCCCATGGCAACGGAGCCGCCCCGCTGATCGAGGCGATTGGCCTGCAAAAACGCTACGGCGCAACCTTCGCCGTCAAAGGCGTGGATCTGGCCGTGTACCCCGGCGAGATTGTCGGCTTTCTCGGGCCGAACGGAGCGGGCAAAACGACCACGATCAAGATGCTGACCGGCCTGTTGCGCCCCAGCGCTGGCACCGCGCGCATTGGCGGCTTCGATATCCAGCGCGAGCCGTTGCAGGCAAAGGCGCTCCTCGGCTATGTGCCTGACCAGCCCTATCTGCCCGACAAGCTGACCGCCCGGGAGTACATCCAGTTGATCGCCGGGCTGTACCGCCTCGACCTCCGCCAGGCAGCGCGGCGCGGTGAGGAGCTGCTGCACCTCTTTGGTCTGGCCGAGCGGGGCGATGAGTTGCTCGGCAGTTACTCCCACGGCATGCGCCAGAAAGCCGTGGTTATTGGCGCGCTGCTGCACGAGCCGCGCGCTTTCTTCCTCGATGAACCGACGGTGGGCCTGGACCCGCGTAGCGCCCGGTTGATTAAGGATATGCTGCGCCAGGTGGCCAACCAGGGCACGGCCGTGTTGATGTCTACCCATATTCTGGAGATTGCCGAGCGGATGTGTGATCGCGTGATCATCATCAATGCAGGGGTGATCGTAGCGGCAGGCACGCTCGAAGAGCTTCGCGCGGGCGGCCAGGCTTCGCTCGAAGATATTTTTCTTACCCTCACCGGCGGGGCCGAGGCAGCCGCCATTGCCGAGGCCCTGAGCTGAAGCCGGCAAGCCGGGGTTCCCCATTGACCCGCGGGCGCGTGTTCATCGAGGCTTGTCTGCAGGGCGCGGGCGACTGGCACACCACTATGCTACAGGCTATCTGGGTGCTGACACGCGCCCGGGTGCAGATCTGGCGCAACACCTTCTGGCGCGGCCCACTCGGCGCTAAACTCGGGCTGGCGGTGCTGGCGGGGTTGATCACGCTGGCGGCGCTGGGGTTATATAACTTCACCCGCTTCGTCGTTCGCGGCCTGCGCGACCCGGAGTTCAGCACGATGCTGGAGCAGGCCGCGGCGCAGAATCCGTCCCTGCCTGCCGACCCGATGCTCATGCTCACGGCGTTGCCTGGTCTGGTGTTGCTTGCGGCACTCTCGCTCCTGGTTTTCTCCAGCTTCAGCAGTCTGCTTGTCTCACTCTACCTCTCGGGTGACCTGGAGATGCTTCTGGTCGCCCCGGTGCCGATGCGGGCCGTGTTCGTGGTCAAGTTTTTTGGCGGCCTGCTGCCCCAGTATCTGCTGCTCTTCGCCTTACTCGGCCCCGTATTGCTGGGCTATGGTCAGGGCATGGGCTACGGACCGGTGTACCACCTGTGTGCGGTGCTGGTTCTGGGGTTGCTGCCCCTGTTGCCGGCGGGTCTGGGCGCGCTGCTGGTTATGGCGGTGGTGCGGGTACTGCCCGCGCACCGCGCCCGCGAGATCGTGAGTGTCCTGGGCGGGTTGATCGCCGTTACGTTCTACGTGCTCAGCCAGCTCGGGGATACCTGGTTCCCCCAGGTGGCCACGCCCGACACGCTGGCGGTGCTGTTGCGGGCCGAGTTGCCGGTGCTGCCCTCAACCTGGGCCGGGCGGGCGCTGGTTGCGGTGGGGGAAGGGCGTCCCGTGCCGGCGATCTTTTACGGTAGCCTGTTCGTCGTGGTCTCGCTGGCGGTCTTTGGGGCCTGCCTGGTGCTGGCTGAACGGCTCTACTACACGGGCTGGAGCAATCTGGTGGTCCAGGGTGGCCACCCGCGGCGTCTCCAGAGGGGGGGGCGCGAGGCGCAGTGGCGGGCGAGCGCCGCCTGGCTGCGCGTGGCGGCTCCGCTGCCCCCCGAGGCGCGCGCCATCCTGGTGAAAGATGTGCGGCTGTTCTTCCGCGACCTGAGCAATCTCCAGGCGCTGATCTTCCCCATTGCCTTTGCGCTGATCTGGTTCTACCAGTTACTTGTGGGCCGCTCCCACCTTGAGGCGGCGCCCGAGGCTCCGCCGTGGCTCCCCGAGCCAGGCGGCTTCGGCGCCACGGCGGTTGTGTTCTTCATCTGCCTCAGTCTTTCCAGCGCGCTTGCCGGCACGGGCGTAAGTCGCGAGGGCCGGACGTTCTGGATCCTCAAGATCGCTCCGATCGGGCCGCTGAGCATCCTGCTGGGCAAGCTCGCCCTGGCGTACCTGCCCTTTCCCACGGCCGGGACGTTCTTCCTGGTCGTCTTCGCCGTGGTACAGGGTCTGGACCCGTTGACGCTGGCGCAGCAGTGGGCGTTCCTGGTACTGGCCGGCCTGGGGTGCGCCGCCTTCGGTATCGGGTTGGGGGCGGCCTTTCCGCGGCTCATCTGGGAGACCCCCAGGCAGCAGCGCACCTGGCAGAGCGGTTGCCTGGGCGCTCTGTTCTACCCGCTCTACCTGGCGGTAGTTGCCGGACTGGTTATCGGTGGGGCCGCCCTGGGCGACAGCCTGGAGGGGGCGGCGGGCCTGGGGGTTTGGCTGGCGGGCTGGGCCGGCGCCGTGCTGGTCACCGGGGGCGTGGTCTGGCTCAGCGCGCAGATCGGCACACGCGGGCTGGAGCGCATCGAGGTGTAAGGCGGGGAGGCCTGGCTTCCCCGCGCCCCGGCTGGAGGCCCGCTGGCGAGGGGAGCAGAAGCGGCGCTACTGCGTGAGACTGAAGCTGTCCACCAGCACGCCAGCGCGGGTCACGAAGCGGGCGTACAGGGTGCGGAAGTCGGCTTCAACGAGCATGGCGCCGTGATCGGCGTTAAAGAAGATCTGGCTACCTTCAAGGCCGGTAAAGCCGCGGGCGTAGCGCGCGCCGCCGCCGAGACCGTTCACGACATAGGTTATTCCGTCGCGCTCGATGCGCTCGTAGGTGTGGTCGTGGCCCCCGAGGACCAGGTGCGCGCCCCAGGCCGCGAAGGGCCAGCGCATCCAGGTTGAGGAGCCGTGATGGCCCGAGGAGTAGGGCGAGTGGTGCAGCACCACGATGTTCCAGCGGGCGGTGGAGGCGGCGAGTTCGTTCTGGAGCCAGGCGGCCTGGAGCGAGTCGGCGTTAATGCCGTCGGGCTCGCCGGGCATGCTGTCGAGGGCGAAGAGGCGCACCGGGCCGCGTTCGACGCTGTAGTAGCGCCCATTGCCGGGCAGGCTGAAGTAGGCCAGGTAGGGCTCGGGATAGCCGACGCTCCAGTCGTGGTTGCCGAGCACGGGCCAGAAGCGATTCTCCGCGGCGCCCGGGCCAAAGGCCCCGCGGTAGGGCGCGATAAACTGGCTGTAGTACTGGCCGATGTTCTGGTCGATGGTCTCGATGCGACCGTCGGGATAGTTATTGTCGCCGGTTGTGACGACGAAATCGGGCGCCCAGCCGGTGACCAGAGCGGCCACGGCGGCTGCCGCTTCGCCGGCCAGCCCGTAGTCGCCGATCACCGCGAAGCGAGTTCGCGCCTCAACCGTCGGCTGCGGTTCAGCCGTAGCGGTCGGGGCCGGCGTCGGGGGCGCGGTTGGCGCCGGGGGAGGCGCAGTCTGGCCCCGGAGTGGTGCGGGCGTCGGGGCGGAAGGGGGCGGAGGCTGCCAGCGTGAGAGCGGGCGCTCCTCGGCGGGCGGTTGCAGGCCACAGGCGGCCAGCGCCGCGCTTACCGCGGGCAGACTCAGGCCCAGGGCCAGGCCGCGGGCGATCAGCTCGCGGCGACTGAGGGGCCGGCGCAAAGCCTCCTCGATAAGCTGTGCCAGGCGCTCGGTGTGTTCAGGACCGTTTGTCATGCGGTTCTGTGCGCTCACGTGAACAGAGGGTCAACCGGGTTTCGCCACGCCCTGCTCACCCACCGGAGCGCCAGGCGCCCCCGGCAGCGGCTGGCTCAGGGGTGGAGGGAACAATCGGCCTGTGCCTGACCATGCTCGCGCCCCTGTTACTGGCGACCCCCTCAGATGGGCAATCGCTGCTCATGACTGGCGCGGCCGATCAGTTTCGTCGAGCGGAACCAGGCGTTCGCGAAGGGCGAGCAGGGCCGCCTGGGTGCGGTCCTGCAAATGGAGCTTGGAGAGAATATTGGACACGTGGGTTTTCACCGTGCGCTCGCCGATAATCAGGTATTCGGCAATCTCGGCATTGCTCATACCCCGGGCGATACAGGCCAGCACCTCGCGCTCGCGCTCGGTGAGGAGGTCGAGGGGCGACGAGCGGGCGCCGCTGAGTTCCTGCATCAAGCGGGCAGCGACGCTGGGATGCAGCGTTGCTTCGCCGCGCCGGGCGGCCTTGATGGCCCGCACCAGATCGTCGGGGCCAACATCTTTGAGCAGGTACGAGAGGGCGCCGGCCTTGATCGCCGGGAAGATGCGCTCGTCTTCGCCATAGCTCGTCAGCACGATCACCTGGGTGCTGGGGGAGACCTGCTTAATCTGGCGGGTAGCTTCGATACCATCCATTTCGGGCATCACCAGGTCCATCAACGCCACATCGGGCAGCACCCGGGTGACCAGGGCGACCCCCTCGGCGCCGCCGCTGGCCTCGCCGACGACCTCGATTTCGGGGTAGGTGTCGAGGAAAGCTCGC
>JBDNDG010000058.1:0-15860 GCA_046719255.1 Chloroflexaceae bacterium | reverse complement strand
GCGGCGTGGATCAGAGGCGGACGCAATATCGGCAAGGTCCTTCGCCGATTCGACCTTATTCGTACCACCGAGCGCATCACAATGTGCAGCATAGGTGGACGTTCGTCCATTGTTGCTCTCGAGAAAAGCCTTCCAGCGTTGCTCCCACGACGCTCTCTTCAGGTCGTTCGGCACAGTCCAGGGTTTCAGATTGGAAGCGAGATCACCGACATCAACACCCTTGACAGCTCGCCCAACTGCCAGCTTACGCGCTGAAGGCTCACTGAGCAGACGCTTATCGGCTCCAACCTTCGCTTCCACTACCGCAGGACGCGCGTCGCTGCTTTTGCACTTCTCGGCCCACGGCAGCAGTTCGTAGTGCGGCAGATAACGCGGTTCGCCGTGACTGGCGCGCTCATCGCGCCGGCGGTTGAACATGGTTGCCAGCACCGTCACCAGTTCGCCGAAGGTCTTGCGGTTGAAGAAACGTTTACGCAAGACCTCGTCGGTCGCGTCCTCGGGGTCAATTCCCTCAGGGGGGTAGTAGTACGCCAGCAGGGCGGCGCACTTGGAGGGATCGTTACAATCCGCGAGGAAGCGTTCGACCCAGTACGGCTCCCCCGCCTGCCCCGGCGGATAGAGCCTCCCGTAGCGCAGTTCCAGCAGGTTGAAGCCGGCGGCCACCGCCACACTGTTGGCGGTGAGCGTTTGAGTGGTATATTCGCGCTCGACGGCGGTTGCCAGATCAGGCGCCAGTTCTGCCGGGGCAAACGCCAGGAACGAGCCGCCACCGGCGTAGATGATATACGGGTGAGGTTTATCATCCGGGATCGCCACCGGCAGATGGTCCCGCCAGATCCGGTTGACGCCCTGCTCACCCACCCAGTCAAGTAATGCGCTGGCCCCGCGGATCTCCGGCAGCTTTGGGGCTTCGAAGACGTACCCTTTGATCTTCGTCGCTCCGCCGTAGACCAGGCCAATCGGACGGTGGGCCAGCGGGTCGGCGTCGATTCGCCGCTGCATCTCCAGGAGCTTGTCCAGCGCGCACGCCGCGGGCATCCGCAGCACCTCCTTCACCAGATCGAGGAGCGCCTGCGGCGGCTCATTGGGATGGGCCAGACACCGGGCGATCTCCAGCGCAAAGTCGCGAAGTTCAGTCATAGCAGGATAGCTTCTTTGTGTGCATTACATCAGCCGCGCGAATAGGTTGGCCCGCTCACCTCGAGATGTACAATCTCCGCCAACTGCCCGAGTTGTTCGCCCGTACCAACACCTCCACACCCCCACACCTCCACACTATCTGCAGTCCCGTCACACATACGCCATCTCCAGGCGGCCGTGGCCGAAGACGCACGCCTTGCCGACGTGGAGGACACTGGCCGCCAGGAGGGCCGCGCGCACCCCGGGCGGCACCTCGCGCAGCGTCGCGCTGCCGATGAGGCCGCCGAGCTTCATAGCGCGCTGGTGGCCGCCGCGGGTGCTGGTGCGCTTCCAGTCGGCCCAGCGCAGGTCGGCGCGCTCGACGCGCACCGCCCGTGCCGCTTCGACCAGCGGGCGGTAGTCAACCTGCCACGCGCCTGGCCCGTGAAAGACGGCCAGCGCGCCGATGCGCCAGCAAATCGCCTGCACGATCGCCGCCATGTCCAGGTGCTCGATGAAGACGCCTCGGGCCTTGACCCGCAGGGGTGTGGGCAGCTCCAGGCGCAGGTCGGGGGCCAGATTGGCGGCGTGGACGGGCAGTTCGGCCAGGTTGAGCAGCGGCAGCTCCGCCGGCTCGCGCACCTGTCCGTCCTGGTAGGCCGGCACACCCACCGGGCGATAGGGTTCCAGGACCTCCACACGCTCCAGGCGCGCCTGCGCCCGGCTGTGACCCAGGCCGGCCTCGCCGAGCCCCTCGAAGCCGACCAGGAAGTAGGGCAGAAAATCGATACCTCTCCCGATCAGAATCAGCCCGAACTCCAGGCTGTCGCCGGCGGCGTAGTGGCGCTTGTGGTCCAGCGGCGGCTCGATCACGAAGGGGCGCGGCACGTCTTGCAGATCGTGCAACTGGGGAACGCCTTCAGGATGCGGTGTCTCAAAGACCCAGCGGTAGGGGCAGAGCAGCGTCGCCGTGCAACGCTCGGCGTGGCCCCAGCAGGCGCGAGGGCATGAGGCGCGCTGAAAGGCGTAGCCGAAACCGCCGCGCAGCAGCGCGCCCTTGAAAGGCGGCAGGATCGTTGCCTCCAGCAGGCGGTAGCTGACCCGAGCCCGTAGCACCGAAAGCGACGGAAACGTCAGCGGAACCTCAGCCACCACCGCAGGTCCTTTCTGCTTCGGGTACAGGCGTTGTGCGGCTGCACCGCACAACGCCAGAATGAACATAATTAATTAGTTCCCGCGAGGGCTGCGCCTTCCCAAACCCCTCCCCGTCGGCGGGTTGGTTCCCGCGAGGGCTGCGCCCTCCCAAACCCTCCCGCGCGCGGCCTATGTTCACATTGTGACGTCAAAGACTTCAATATTTGATTGTGACGCATGAATGACGACAGAGTACCATGTAGCAATAACAAACATGTTACAATCACCCTCACTAGAGATATTGCCAGCAAACCCGGGATCGCAGGCTGGCGGGCCGCCCGCGCTCCCGCCGCAGACGTTGCCCCAAAGCGCGTCTGCATGCGGGCGGGCCGCCCGCGCCCCTCCCCGAAACCTACTGCCGCGCCAGGCTCACAATCGCCGGAGTCTGGTCGAACATCCAGAAGGCCAGTGGTAGCCCCAGGCCAAGGGTGACGCCGATCAGACTCCAGGCGGCCGCCAGCCAGAGGCCGCTCAGCCACCAGCCCACCAGCACAAAGTACAGCGCCCGCAGCCAGAAGGGCCGCTGCGCGATCTGCCCCTGACCGATCATCATTACCCCACCCTGGTTGACCACCCGCAGCTCACTGCGGACCGGCTTGAGCGTCATCACCTGGGGCAGCCGGTTGAGCATGAGCAGGCCCAGGGGCAGGCCAATAATGCTGATGAGCAAGGCCCAGGCCACGCCGGTCCACACGGCGCCAAGCCAGAGGCCGATGAAGAGGAAATAGAGGGTGCGCACCAGGCAGCCCGGGCCGGCAACCGTGGGGGCCATAACCACGACGGGGCTGGGGGTTGCCTGCACGTTGACGTTGATCGTCTGGTGGAGCGCAGGGCTGGCAGGCGGCGTCGCTGTCGCGGCGGGCGCCGGGGCCGGCGTGGGCGCGCTGACCGGCGGCTGCGGCGGGGCTGCTGGCGCCAGCCGGCCGAGGGGCGCGGTGGCGCCACCGCTGGCGTCGCCGAGGGCAGCACCACAGCCAGTGCAGAAGCGGGCATCGTCGGCGTTGGGTGTGTCGCAGGTTACGCAGTGCATGGGTGTTCGCTCCTTCGGTAGTTGCCTGATCGTACGCCGTTCGTCCCCAGTGTAGCAAACCCACCTGGCGCAAATGCGCACGGATGGTGGGGAGATCGGGCCATCTGGAGGCGTCAGGCCGCCGGGTGGCCCCGGCCCTGCCCCGCGCACGGACTACGCCGAGACTTCGTCTCGGCGCGGGCTTCGGGGGCCTGTGGTCCTCGCTCAACGCCCCGTTCCGGCGCGGTAGTGCCGCACTGCATCGGAACGGGGTGAGCAGAAGAGTCAAACCCTTCTGCGCCTCCCTCCACGGAGAAGTTTCGTTGTCGCGGTAAGCACCACCCGGATGCGCGGGTGTCTCGCCCGCCCTTCGCCTACAAGGAGAAGGTTTGTTGTAGCGCCGGGAGCCGCCATTCGTGGGACGCACAAGGCCCGAATACAATTCTTGTTCCCGGCAGGTCTGCGCCCTCCCAAGCCCGCCCATCGGAGGGACATAGGAAAACCCGGTTTCCCCTCTCACTTGAACGCTGCGCACACAGTGTTGCGTCAAAGCGCATCCGGAAGCCTTGCGCGACAAAAGGCATAACATGATTATCATCGTTTCTTAACATCCATCGGCTACACTGGATATCGAACGTGATTAGCGAGATGTGATGTCGTTTATGGAATCACTTGCGCGGCTCATTGGCATCGGCTATCTGAGCATTGTCCTGATCCTGCTTGTGCTCACCGCAGTTGCGGGTCCCTTCGGCGACGCGCCCCTGCAACTACCACTCGGCCCGGCGCAGACGCCGGTGGAGGTGACGATCTGGTATGGTACGGAGAAGCGCCAGTGGCTCGAGGAGGCCGCCCGGCGCTTTGCTGCCACCAACCCGCGGGTGGGCCGGCGTCGGATTCAGCTTGTGTTGCGGGGCATCGGCTCTCGCGAAAGCGTCGAGCGCATCGCGCGTCAGGATTTTCAGGCCGACGGCCAGCCCACGGTGGTCAGCCCGGCCAGTAGCCTCTGGCTGGAGGTGCTGAGGGCCGAATGGGCCGCGCGTAATTCAACCGCGGCGACGATTATTGCCGAGGGTCCCGACGCCCCGCGCTTGCTGGTGCTCACGCCGCTTGTGGTGGTCGCGTGGGAGGAGCGGGCCCGTGTCCTCTGGAATGATGACCCTGGTGATTTCTGGCACGATGTGCAGGCCGCCCTCGCCAACCCGGAAGGGTGGATCGGCGTCGCGCGAGCGCGCGGCTTCGCTGAGGACTCGCCGGAGTACCGGCAGGCGCGTACCTGGGGCTTCGTCAAGTTCGGTCATACCTCGCCACTGACCTCAAACAGCGGCGCACAGGCGCTCATCCTGCAGGCCTACGGCTACCACCGTAAAGCCTCCGGTCTGACCGTTGCCGATGTTCTCGACCCGAACTTTCAGCAGTGGCTACGAGATATGCAAACCGCCGTGCTCGAGTTCGGCGATAGCACCGGCACGTTCATGACCAGTATGGTGCAGTTTGGTCCCAGCAAGTACGATCTGGTCGTGGTGTATGAGAACCTGGCTCTGGAGAATATGCAGGCGGCACAGGGCCGCTGGGGAAACCTCCGCATCTACTATCCTCCGGCGACGATGTTCAGCGACCATCCCTATGCGATCCTCCAGGCGCCCTGGACCACGCCCGAACAACGGCAGGCGGCGGCGCAGTTCCGTGATTTTCTGCTCTCGCGCCCGATCCAGGAACTGGCTTTCACGTCCTACGGCTTCCGCCCGATAGACCCCGACGTGCCGGTGCTGACGAACGACCCCGACAATCCATTCAATAAGTATCGCGATGCTGGCGCTCAGGTTGCTATCGCCCAGCAGGTGGAAACGCCTCCGGCCGAAGTCATTGCCACCCTGCTCGACTTCTGGCGGCGTCAGATCAATCGCTAGCGCGCCGGTAGCGTATGACACATGTGCGCCGCTTGCAGCACCCTGAGGAGTACTGAAGCCTGTCCTGCGCGGAGCGAAGGGCCCGTCCTGCGCGGAGCGAAGGAATGAGGATGGCCCCACAGCGCACCCTTCGATCATGAGCGGTACCATACTCAACCCCGGAGAAGCCAACAATGCGAGCCTTCCGTCTGCTGCTTATTCTTAGCCTGCTGACCGCGGTACTGGCCGCGTGTGGGAATGGGGGCGCCTCCAACAATACGGTCGAGGTCAGCATCGTATACGGCAGCGAGAAGCGCGCCTGGCTGGAAGAAGCGGTCAACCGCTTCAATACCACGAGACCGAAGACGGACAGCGGCGCGACCATTCGCGTCACTGCCACGCCGCTGGGTTCGAGTGATGCCCTTACCCAGATCCTCAACGGTACACTTCAACCTGTCGTCTGGAGTCCGGCAAGCCGGATTCTGCTGCCGGTGGCGAACGACGAATGGGGCAAGCGCAACCCCGGTCAGCAACTGGTCAGCGAAGATGCACCGCCGCTGGTGCTCAGCCCGGTGGTGATCGCCATATGGGAGCCGATGGCCCGTGTCCTCGGATGGCCCGACAGGCCGATCGGGTGGGCCGAAGTTGCCGAACTGCTGGCAAGCGGCAAGACCTGGGCCGACTTTGGCCGCCCTGAATGGGGGCCGGTGCAGTTCGGGCATACCCACCCGGATTACTCCAACAGTGGCATCACCACGATTATTGCGATCACCTATGCCGCGGTCGGCAAGACGCGCGGGTTGACGGTGGCTGATGTCGAGAACCCCCGAACCGCCGAGTTCATGCGCAAGATCCAGAGTGGGATAATCCACTATGGCGAGAGCACCGGCTTTTTTGCAGAGCAGATGTTCAAGCGTGGACCGGGGTACCTGTCAATGGCCGTCCTCTACGAGAACGCGGTCATCGAGTCGCGTGATCGGGCGCGCTACCCCAACCTGGCGACCCCGGCGGTGGCGATGTATCCTCGCGAGGGGACATTCTGGAGCGACCACCCCTATGCCATTCTGAACGCGCCGTGGGTCAGCGCCGAGCAGCGTGCTGCGGCTGAGCTGTTCAAGAATTTCTTGCTCGACCAACCGCAGCAAGAACTGGCGCTGACGTATGGCTTCCGTCCCGCCAGTGTGAACGTGCCGATCGGGGCGCCGATCATCCCCGAAAACGGCGTGGACCCGCAGCAACCTGTGACCCTGCTCGAAGTGCCCCGGCCAGACGTCCTCGCGGCCGTCCGCAGCATCTGGGCAGCGAACAAAAAGCGGGTTGACGTCATGGCCGTGCTCGATGTGTCGGGCAGCATGCGAGAAGAGAACCGGCTGGAGCAGGCCAAAGCCGCCCTGCGCATCTTCGTCGAGCAACTGGACGACGCTGATGGCTTTGGCCTGACAATCTTCAGCAGCGAGGCAACTGTTCTTAGCCCCATCTCACCAATCGGGCCGAAGCGCGCCGAGATGCTGGAGCGGATCGCCGGGTTGGCACCATCGGGTCAGACGCGCCTCCTCGACACGATTGCCGAAGCCTACACCGTGCTCGCTAGAGATCCGCCCGGGCAGCGCATTCGCGCGATAATCGTGCTCACCGATGGTCTCGACAACCAGAGCGCGCGGAGCGGCGACGAATTACTTGCGCTGCTGGGGCAGGATGAGGCGGGCTATAGCATCAAAGTGTTTACCATCGCTTTCGGCGGCGACGCGGATGCTAACCTGCTCAGGCAGATTGCCGAGGCTTCGGGGGCGAAGGGCTACGTTGGTAAACCCGATGAACCTGGCAGCATCGAGCGGGTGTACCTGGACATTGCCGTATTCTTCTGATTCTGGGGAAACCGGGTTGCCTCGCCCCTCTGCCCACGGGGATGACAAGCCCTCCGCGCCGGGAGGGTTTGGGACGGCGTAGCCTTGCAACGGGTATCACAAGACCGTCGCGTTCACGGCATGCGCGGATCATGACCCCCGCGCTCGCGCGGCTGCTGAGTTGGCGCGCATCCCCGGAAGAGTCAGGTCCACCTGTACCATGCGTTTATTCGTTTCCCATTCGTTGGCACAGTGGAGGCGTGTTGCCGCATCAGGAACCCATCCCGGAGCAGGTGAAACCCTTTGAAGGGGCGCAGCCCTCCCAGGAGAATCTCCCATAATGATGGGGAAACCGGGTTTCCCCATGCCCCCGCCCATCGGGGCGCCAGGTGACCCAACAGCGGCGGCCCCGCCCTGCGGAGTAACGGCCCTCTGGTATACTGGCGCCATGCGGCATTACCCTCCCCGCCGGAAGGGACGTGGTGGGACCGATTCAGCGCTCTCTCTGACTGGAGGGTTTGGAAGAGCGCAGCCCTCCCGGGAAGGTACCCGTTTTCATCTTGTCGTTCTGCGGCTGCGCCGCATGGGGTGTATGTTCACCTGAGCACATCAATGATCGAAGCCCGGCAACTCAGCAAACAATTCGGCGCCTTCCACGCCGTGCGCGGGATCGACCTGGAGGTGCGTCCAGGCGAACTGCTGGCCCTGCTCGGCCCGAACGGGGCGGGGAAGACGACCACGGTGCGTATGCTGGGCGCGATCCTGCGCCCCAGCGGAGGCTATGCCCGCGTTGCCGGGCTCGATGTCGTGGAGCAGGCCCGGGCAGTGCGCGGCAAGGTCGGCTTACTCACCGAATACCCCGGCCTGTATGGACGCATGGCCGCGCTGGAGTACCTCGACTTCTTCGGCGCGCTGCTTGGCCTCGACGCGCCGACACGCCACCGCCGCGCCGAGCAACTGCTGCGCCAGTTCGGGCTGTGGGAGGCGCGTGAACGCAAACTCGACAGCTACTCCAAGGGCATGCGCCAGAAGGTGGCCCTGGTTCGCGCCCTCATCCACGACCCGCCGGTGCTCTTCCTCGACGAGCCAACGACGGCGATGGACCCCCAGAGCGCCCGGACCGTCCGTGACGCGATTGGCGCGTTGCGGAATGCCGATCGGGCAGTTCTGCTAACGACCCATAATCTGGCCGAGGCCGAAGCGCTTGCTGACCGCATTGCGATCATCCGCGGCGGGCGGATCATCGCGCACGGCTCCTTCGCCGACTTGAGTCGCCAGCTCCTCGGCGAACCGCTGTTCGAGCTGCGCCTGGCATGCCCTGCCGTCATGGCGCTCCCGTCCCTCGACGGCCTGGCGGCGGTCGAGGAGCACGGCGATGATTACCTGCGCTACCGTTGCGCCGAGCCGCGCCAGGTCAATCCGCGCCTGCTGGCCCGCCTGGCCGCGCAGGGTCTCCCCGTCATTGCGCTGGCCGAAGTGCCCCGCAGCCTGGAAGAAGTCTATCTCCGCATCGTCGCCACTGAGGGCGAGGAACTACCCCCGCAGACGCCTCCGGCCGAAGCGGAGCCTGATCCGGTGCTGCCGGGGGCGGCGCGGTCCTGAGCAATTGGCACTCCAGCCGTCCATGCGGCTGCGCCGCACAACAACAAGGTGCAAACAGGTTTATTGCTGGGAGGGCCGCGCCCTCCCAGATCCTCCCGATGGGGAGGGCTTGCCGCCCCCACAGGCGGGGGTATGGGGAAACCCGGTTTCCCCATTATGTTCACATCAGGCTATCCAGGATCGAGGCGCTACAACAGATTCCCCAGCGGGCCGAGATTGAGGTTTAACTCCTCGCCCTCCAGGCCGAAGATGACCTTGAGTTCTTCCATGCGTTGCTCGAGGCGCATAAAGGTCTCACCCAGGCGCTCGATCTCGTCGTCACTGACGGCGCCGCGTTCGATGCGCCGCAAGGCCTGGCGCTCCATGAGCTGGCGCAGTAACTCGATCAGGGTCAGAACAAGTTTGGACAGGCCGCGTTCGACCCCTTCGGGATCGGCGTTGATCCGCTGGGGGAGCGCGGCGCAGGTCCGCTCCAGTTCAGCCATAAACTCCATCGGGTCGCCGGTGCTGTGCAACACTTTATGCTGCACAGCAGGCCGCCCGTCATCTTCCGATGGCGCTGGCAATGGCTGCGCCGGGAGCACAGGTGGCGCCGCGGGATGGTGCGGTACTGGTGAGGCAGGCATACGCTTCTACTCTCCATGAACGAAATGGTAGGCCGGCCAGGGTCCGGTGCAAAGTAGATGCACATCCGGGTTAGCCTGGCCAAGGGCCGCAACAGCGGCGCGGAAGGTGTCGAGGGACTCGCGCGGGATCAGGTAGGCGGCGCTGAGCAGGACCCGTTCGTGTGGCAGTACCTGACGGACGTGGGCGACGGCCAGGTGCTCCAGTGCCGCGTGGAGGGCGTCAGCCCGCTTATGGGCTTCGCGCAGCCGTGCCTCTCGAGCCTGCTCCTCAGCCATGCGGCGCGCCAGATAGGCGCGACCGTTTTCGGCCGTTGCCGGGCGTGGCGCCGATACGGCAGCCGCTGCCGGCCACAGCACGCGCACACTCACCTCAACTCGCCCGGCTACACGGGCCAGTCCGGCCATGAAGCTGTCATGGCGTTCGCGCAGGAGCATGGTCAAGGCCGCTTCATCGGCGAGCAGGGTGCCGTAGCGTACCGGGAGCACGCTGTGGCGATCGAGGAGCGCTTCCACCACTGCCTCGTGACGCCAGAGTTGCGCCGCTTCGGTCCGCGGGGCAGGGCCATGGTAGTGGCTGTACAGGGCTGCAACATTGCCGCACACGCTGCAGTACACCGCCTGTTCGTCAAACCCATGGAGCGGCGGCAGCGGCGTGGTGGGGCGGTTGATGATGGCGTAAAGGTAGAGCATGTCGTCGACTCAGGCGTTCGTCAGGCCCGGGCCTTCCCGGCTGATAAGTGGTCTACGGCCCTACCTGGCCCGTCCGTGGAGGTGGAGAGCTGTAGGGGTGCGACGATGAAGGCGGGAGTGTCGAACTCGTTTGAAACGGTTGGCTGAAATCTCGCACCTCAGCAGCGCTCGCGCAGGCGCAGCAATCGGGTTGCTGCACTGCGGGAGATGGGCACTGCGCCAGCGCAGATGGTCGGTCCGCCTCTGAAGGGAGGGTATGGATGGGCTGCTCAAGCGCCGCGCGCAGCGCCGGGCCACCTGCACGCATGACCTCCAGGTTGTCCACCGAGGTGAGCAGCAGGCGGAGGCCCAGGTAGATCAGATCAACATTGGCGACGGAGATGGTGATGTCGCCACTGATGATCACCCCCTTGTCGAGAATGCGGTCGAGCAGATCAAGCAGCGTGACGTCACGCTCAGCGACCAGATGCTCATGCATGGGCCTGCTCCATCGTCAGGTTCACGAAGGTGTACGCCGGCCACGGGCCATTCACCGTGAATGAGAAGGCCGACCGGGTCGCGGCAAGGTCATCGAGGAGCGCCAGAAAGGTCGTGACGTTGCTGGCCTCAAGCAGATAGGCGCTCCTGAACACGGGTTCCGTGCCGGATGATGCGCTGCCGAATGTCGCGCCGCCCGCTACCGTGGCGACGGCCTCAGCGGCAAGGCGCGCGTGAACGTCTCGTACACAACTCTCGATGGCCCGGTCCACTTCCTCCCGCACAATCTGGTCGCGCTGCTTCGCCAGCATGTACGCGGCGCCAGAACGCACCTCCCGCTGGCGCGCAGCCAGGTGCTGGAGGCGGGGGCTGGCCGTGGCGACATGTTCGGCTAAACGGGCCCGATCTACGCTGATGCTCAATCCCCACTCCTGCCGCCCGGCCAGGTATGTCAGAGCTTCGCGGAAGCGTGCTGCATGTTCGCGCACCATGGCTCGCACCCCTTCGGCATCGCGAAAGACGGTTCCGAAACGCAGGGGCACAACCGTCGCCTGGGATAACGCGCGCGCCAGAACTTCCTGATGGAGGCGGACCTGATTTGCGAGCCAGGCCAGATCGTCCTGGCGGGCACGGACAGCCTCCGGTGTGAAAGCCGCCAGAGGCACGGGACTGATAATCGCCCCGAGTTCCCCGACAACGAGCACCTCCACCGGCGCGCCCGGCCCCACACCGGGGGCCAGCGCCTCCGGCGCGCCATCGGTGATGCCGTAGACATAGTAACCCTGCGGTGCAGTGTTGCTGCCGGCAAGTTCAGTTATGGGCATATTTCTTCTCCTGTGTGAAATCAGGGAAACCCGGGGCTCCCGATGCCCCCGCCGATCGGGGCGCCAGGCCCTCTCCACCGGGAGGGTTTAGGAGGGTACTGCCCTCCCAATGGGGCCTGACGTGAACACCGGGGAAACCGGGTTTCCCCATCCCCCTTCCTGAGGGGAAGGAAAAATCCCCAACCGAACCCTGCAATCTACAATGGCATCATACGGCGTGACGGGTCTCGGCAAGGGCAGCCAGGAAGTGGCGCTGTTCCACCTGAAGCCGGTTCGGATCGGCATCGCCGGCAGCCAGCCGCTCACGCACTGCCGCCATCGCAGCCCGCCGGCAGAGACCGGCCAGTTCTGCGCCACTCGCCCCGGGACTGGCGGACGCCAGGGCTGCCAGATTCACATCGGGAGCAAGGGGCATAGCTCGGGTGTGGACGGCCAGGATAGCGGCGCGGGCTTGCTCATCGGGCAGCGGCAGTTCGACAATCAGTTCGAACCGGCCGGGACGCAGAAGAGCCGGATCGATCCGGTCTATACGGTTCGTGGCGGCAAGCACCAGCACATCACGCAGCTCCTCGATCCCATCGAGTTCGGTAAGCAACTGACCGACCAGGCGTTCGGCTACCTGGCTGCTATCGCTGCCACGCGGTGGGGCCAGAGCGTCCAGTTCATCGAAGAAGATCAGGCAAGGGGCAGCCTGGCGCGCGGTTTGAAAGAGTTTGCGCAACGCCCGCTCCGACTCGCCAACCCACATGCTTAGCAGTTGCGGGCCCTTGACAGAGATGAAGTTGGCCTCACTGGCGCGCGCCAGCGCCGCGGCCACCAGGGTCTTGCCGGTGCCCGGCGGCCCGTGGAGCAGAATACCGCGTGGAGGGCGGATGCCGGCGCGCTCCAGCAACCTGCCGTGGTGCAACGGCCAGGTTACGGCTTCGGTCAGCGCCTGCCGCGCCGCCTCGAGGCCGCCCACATCTTCCCAACTCACCGTGGGCCGTTCGGCGAACAGCTCGCGTCCCGCCGATGGCGAGATCTCGGTCATCGCCGTCGTGAAGTCAGCAGCGCTCACGTGCAGGCTCTGGAGGTCGGGAAAGGTCGGGCCAGCGCGGTCGAGTTCAGGCATGGCTCGGCGCAGCGCGCCCATCGCGGCCTCACGGCAGAGCGCGGCAAGATCCGCGCCAACGTAGCCATGGGTCCGTGCGGCAAGGAATGCCAGATCGACATCATCGGCCAGGGGCATGCCACGGGTGTGGATCTCGAGGATTTCCTGACGGGCCGCAACATCGGGGATGCTGATGCTGATCTCTCGATCGAAGCGTCCAGGCCGTCGCAACGCCGGATCGAGCGCATTGGGCAGGTTGGTGGCCCCGATAACAATTACGTTTCCCCGCGACTCCAGGCCGTCCATCAGGGTCAGCAGTTGAGCCACGACGCGGCGCTCGATCTGCCGGTCGCCGCCCATTTCCTCGCGGCGAGGGGCAATGGCGTCAATCTCGTCAATGAAGATAATCGCCGGGGCGCGACGACGGGCCTCTTCGAAGGCGTTACGCAGGTTGGACTCGGAGGCCCCGTAGTAGCGGTCAATGATTTCCGGGCCGTTAATAGGAATGAAATGGGCGCTGGTTTCGGCGGCGACAGCGCGGGCGATCAGCGTTTTGCCACAGCCGGGTGGCCCGTGGAGCAGCACCCCCTTCGGCGGATCGATGCCCAGACGGGCGAAGACCTCAGGGTGACGCAGGGGCAGCTCGATCATCTCACGAATACGGCGGAGTTCGCGGCCCAACCCGCCAATGTCTTCGTAGGTGATCGTTCCCGGGGCAGTGGGGGAACGTTCACCGCTCAAGACGATCTCGGTCCCCGCGCCGATCAGCGCCGGGCCGGCAGGCTGGACTTCGGCCACCGTAAAGCTCCGGGCGCGCGAGCCGAACAGGGTTACGCGCACCCGATCGCCAGCCAGCACCGGCACGCCATCGAGCAGACGCGCCAGTTGCGTCGTCAGACCACCCGGCAGCGGCCCGCCTTCGGCCACGAGGGTCAGGCGGCGCGCCGGGGCCACCGCGACGCGCTCGATGCGCACGCGCTCACCCAGACTGACTCCCGCATTGGCGCGCATGATCCCGTCCATCTGGGCCAGGCCCTGCCCGCGCTGCTCGGGGTAGGTAGGCATTGCCCGGCCCAGGGTGGCCCGCGCGCCGCTGATCTGTACCACGTCGCCAATCGAAGCGCCCAGACGCGCGAGCATCTGCGGGTCCACACGGATCAGGCCCCGCCCAACATCCTTCGCCGGGGCTTCGGCAACACGGAGTTCGATCGAAGAAGGAGAGGACTCCATCGATGACAACCTTGTTCCACCGGGCCGACTCGCGGTACGGCACGTTTCGGCTACGTCCTGGCATCAAGGCGTTCTTCGAGACGAACCAGGCGTTCGTGCAACAACCGGTTCTCGGCCTCCAACTCGCGGGCACGGGTGGAGAGCAATGGGTCGCTCTCCCACCAGTTAATCCCCATCTCGGCGGCTTTGTCCACCGAGGCGATCAACAGGCGTACCTTGATGCTCAGCAGCTCGACGCCGACCAGAGAAATCGAAATATCACCGGCAACAACGATGCCCTTGTCAAGGACACGTTCGAGAATATCGGCCAGGTTCGTCGTCTGGGTGGCGTGCTGGAGGGTGTAATTAGCCATCGTGCCGTACCGTTCTACGATATAAAGGTAAAGAACAGATGATCGAGCGGATTTGAAAGATGGCTTACTGCTTAACCTGACCCCGGTAGTAGCGGTTGGTTCGCAGAAAGCTCATCAGATTGCCCTCCTCATCGAGGTGTAACTGATACGTCGCCAGGACATCATTGCTATTCGGAATACGCTTCATCTCGACGAGTTCCACGTCGAGCATCCAGCCATTCGTGTCGCGCAAGATACGCGATACGGTGTCAACCGGCATACCGGTGAGGGCAGTAATCTGTTCACGAGCAACGTTGACGATCGTGGCGGCATTCAGAGTTTTGGGCATAGGTTTCCGTATAATAACAGAGGACGAACACGAAGTTTACCGGGAGGGCTGCGCCATCCCAAGAACTAGCATGTTCATTCTTGTGTTGTGCGGCGCAGCCGCATCGGCTGAAAGGGTATCAGATCTGCGTGCTCACCTGGCGGAGCTGATCGAGGAGCGCCGTTTCGGCAGCTTCATACTCCTCTTCACTGATCTGGCCCAGGTCGAGTTGCAACTCCAGTTCGGTGAGCTGTTGGCGAATCCGCTCAGGATCACACAGTTCGCGTTGGGCCTGCTCATGCAGTTGCCCGGCCAGCCAGAGGAGACCACGCAGCGGCCCGGTGAGCGGAAAGGCGAGTAGAGAACCCAGCGTACTCATAGCGCCGCTCCTGTCGTTATTGCCACTGGATGGTAACCGACACGAAGTTGTACGGTGGCACCGGGCCAACGTATTTGAATAGAAACCTGGTGTTGAAACGATCGCCGAACCGCCGCACAGCCTCATCGAAGTCGGCCTCACGCTCCCGATCGACCAGGAAGGCTGCATTGAGCACCATACGGTCGGCGCGCACCGGGTTGGTGACGGTTTCGACGGCCAGCGGTCGCAACTCGGCCAGGAACATCTCGGCGTCGCGTTCGCGGCGCGCCGTGAGCGCCTGCTCGACCATCTCGCCAAGGCGAATACGCTCGTAGTAGGTGCTTTCGAGCGACCGCCCGCTGAGCGAGTCGCGTAGCGCTCTGATCGCCGGTGTCTCGTCAGCGATGCGGCGGAGCATATCGTCGGCGGCCCAGAAGACTTTCAGGCCCAGTTCGATCCGGCCGTGTAGCCTGTCGAGCTGGACGCGCAGGTCAGAATAATGGCGCGCCAGCAATTGCTCGCGAATGGTCTCCACATCCGGGGCAACGATCCCGAAGCGAATCGGCAGCACGCTGTACTCTCGCATGAGCGCTTCCAGCACGCGGGTGTGGGCGAGCATGTGGCGGCGAGTGCTGTCATAGGTCTTCTGGGGCGAGTCGCTCGCCACCACGGCCAGATCACGGTAGGGGATCGTATACACTTCGCGCCCCTGTTCGTGAATTCCCTGCACACCAAAGCTGCGAACCTCGCCACAGGGGATGATGCCATAAAGATAACGACCGGTTACGGCTTCGATTACAGTCATTGCTGACACCGTGTCGGAATTTCAAAGGGAACGCCAGATCGGAATACTCATGCACACGTCAGCCTTGCCTGGTCAGCCGCAGCTCGAGGATGCCGTTGCGATACGTCTGCTGAAAGGCATCAGGCACAACGGGGGCGGGCAGCAGGATCTCCCGGGCATACCGGCGTTCGCCGGTCGTTTCCAGGCCGAGCACGTCGCCATGCACCTCGACACGAACCTCGGATGCGTCTACACCGGGCAACTCGGCAATGACGATGATCGTATCGCCTTCATCAAAGACGTCCACAAGGGGTTCGCGCACCGGGGTTACGGCGGGTCCGGCGCCGGTAGAGCGCAGGTTGCCAAAACGCTCCACGCGCAGATCGCCATGGAGACCGGTGCGAATGCTGATGCCGTAGACGCCGCGAAGACGTTCGCCGCGCCATTCGCCGCTGCGCTCGATCCCT
>JBDNDG010000057.1:0-16356 GCA_046719255.1 Chloroflexaceae bacterium | reverse complement strand
GGTACCAGGTTGTGGGTGTAGGCCAGAGCAACGGCCTGGGACCGGCTCTGCACCCCTAGCTTGGCAAAGATCTGGCCACAGTGGAACTTGACCGTCGCGCGGCTCACGTAGAGGCGCGCGCCGATCTGATCGTTGGAAAGCCCACGCGCCAGCAGGGTCAGCACCTCGCGCTCCCGGCGCGTGAGCGCGTCAACCGGGAACTCACGCGTCTGCGACGACAGGGCTATGCCCAGTACCTCAGGGGCGAAGACCTGCTGGCCGGCGGCGATGCTCCGCAGCGCCTGGGCCAGGGGCAACGCCTGGGTGTTCTTGAGCAGAAAGCCCTGCACGCCGGCCGCGAGCGCCTGGCGCACACATTCGGCATCGGCCTCCAGGGTGAACACGACCACAGGGGCGCGCAGCGCGCCGGCCAGCCTGTGCAGCGCTGTGGGCCATTCCGGCCCCAGGCCGTCAATCGCAGCGAGTATAACCGTCGGCGCGAAGGTGCGGCCCAGCCGGAGCGCGTCGTTGAGGTCGAAGGCCTCGCCGACCACGTGAATGTCCGGAAAGGTAGCGAGCAACTGGCGCACACCGGCATGCACAAGCGGCAGGGTGTCGATGGTCAGGACCCGAACTGGCGTCACTTCAGTCATAGCGTGGTCATTCCCCCCGTGTCAGTCGGTCAGGCGTGCAGCGGATGCAGCGGACGCTTGCGCGCCAACAGCACGACGCAGGGCAAAGGCGCCGAGGGCGCCAGGCAGGGCCACGCCAGCGACCACGAGAAGCCATGCGCCGCCACTGGTGTTGGGCAGTGTCCTGGCGACCAGGATCACGGTGACGTTCTGGGTCGGCGCGCCGCGGGTGATCACTGGAACGATCGTACTGGTGCTGTAACGCACCTGGTCATTCACTTTAATGTTGGCCTCAACGGTGTAGCTGCCATTCTGGTCGATACGGGCCGGGTCATAGGCGATGCTGTAGGCGAGCGGAGGTTGCGCGCCGTTGGTGGCGAAGGACTGCTCGGCGATCACCTCGGGCCCTCGATCGGCCCAGACCCGGGCGATCTGCACGGTCACGACCGCATTGGCCGGGAGCGCGACGCGGTCGCGGTAGGTGATGGTCCCCGACACGGTGTTGGCGCCCTGGGCGCGGGCGAGCGCGGGCAGGGCGAGCAGCGCCACAGCAGCGGCGAACACCACAGCGAAACGAATGATCCTCATAGTCTGCTACCTCTGGTGCAGAGGCGGCTGGTCACCGCCTGAAAGATCGGCCCCGGCTCTACGACGAGCGAGGTGGGCTTTGCGTAGGGAGGTGGGGAATCAACCAGGACAGGAAGGCATCCTGGCTGCGGGTCTGCAGCGTAAAGCGGCCCGGCCCGGTCAGTTCGGCTACCAGGCCTTCACCGCTGAAGAGCGTGCTCTTCCAGCCGGCCACCTTCCTGATCTCGTACCCAATCTGCTCCTCAAACGTCACCAGGTGACCGGTGTCGACGATGTACTTCTGGCCGGCGGCCAGCTCGACAGCATGGATGGCGCCGTAGCTCGAGACAATCAGGGTGCCGGTGCCGGTGACGCGCAGCATTACCAGACCTTCGCTGCCGAAGAAGGTCTTCGCGCCGGTCCATTTCGTGTCAATCTCGACCCCTTGCGACGCGGCCAGGTAGGCGCCCGACTGGACGAGCAGCGGCTCGCCCTGCAGCTCGATGACCGCGATGTCGCCCGGCAGCGGGGGCGCCAGCGCGATTGTCTGCCCGGCACTGGTGGCGACAAATGTATTGAGGAAGAAGCTCTCACCACCGAAGAACTTGCGCCCGAGCGACTTGAGGAAGCCACCCGACGCCTCGGTCCTCATCTCGATCCCGTCCGACATCCCGACCATCGCGCCACTTTCAGCCTGAAGCGCCTCGCCGGCCTCCAGGGTGACCAGTGCCAGCGAGTAGGACGGTTGATAGCGAATGTCTACTTTCATACAGCTCTCCTTATGTGAAAATACGGGGAAATCGGGTTTCCCCACGCCCCTCCCGGTGGGGAGGGCTTGCCACCCCGTGGGCGGGGGTATGGGGAAACCGGGTTTCCCCGTACCCTTCCCTGGGGGAATGTTCGAGAAGGCTTCACCCTCCCACGTCGCTCTCAAAGGGCGCAGCCGCCCGGGCCTTTTCTCTACATAGCGGAAACAGGATACTCCGACACCTTGTCAACATCTTGTCAAACGGGTATCATGGCTCTCATATGGCAAGGTTGAACCTCAACCTGCTTGGCGGCGTCGCCCTTGAAGTGGATGGCCGGCCGGCGCATTTTACGCGCCGCACCGGGCTTGCCTTGCTGATCTATCTGGCCTGCAGCGGGCGCCCCCAGCCGCGCGCCACCCTTGCTGCGCTGATCGCCGGCGAGAGCGATGAGCCGAAGGCGGCGATGGCCGTCAGCAATGCGCTGCGCGATCTGCGGGCCGTGCTCGGCGACGACCTCCAGACTGACAAGCAAACAGTGGCGCTTGCCCCGAGTCTCACCATCGTGCTCGATGTAGCCGCCTTCGAGGCCGCGGCTCGCCTGGCGCTCCAGCAGCACGATATGGCAGCCCTGCGCGCGGCTGCCGCTGCCTACGGCGGCGAGTTCGCTCGTGGCTTCGTCCTCCGCGATGCGCCGGCGTTTGATGACTGGTTGCACTACGAGCGTGAGCGCCTGCACAATCAGTACATCCGCGTGCTGGAACAGTTGGCCGATGCCGAGGCCCGCGCTGGCGATCTACACGCCGCGATAGTGACAACGCGCCGCTTGATCGCCGAGGAACCCTGGCGCGAGGAGGCCCACCGTGGCCTGATGCGGCTGCTGGCCCGCGACGGCCAGCGCGCCGCCGCGCTGCAGCAGTTCGCCCGGTGTCGCGATCTCCTCCGGCGCGAGTTCGGCACCGAGCCGCAACCAGAAACCCTGCAGCTCTACGAGCAGCTTCAGGCCGGCCCGGTCGCCCCGCCCCACAATCTGCCGGCCCGCACCACGGCCTTCATCGATCGTCCGGCTGAGCGCGCTCTGCTCACCACCGTGCTGCAGCAGCCTGGCTGCCGCGTGGTTACCATCGTCGGCATCGGCGGCAGCGGCAAGACGCGCCTCGCCCTGGAGGTCGCCGCCGGGTTCACACGGCCCGCCCTGCCCGACGAACTGGCCTTCCCCGATGGGGTCTTTCCGGTGACATGTGATGAGGCTGACCGGGCCAGCTCCGGCGAGGTGCAGCATCTTGCGCACGTGGTCCTGAGCAGCATCAAGGTTATGGTCGAGCCAGGCGCCGATCCACAGATCGTCCTGCTGCGCTGGTTGGCTGCGCGCCGGCTGCTGCTCATCATCGACAATGCCGAGGTGGAGCCCGCAGTGGCGTCGCTGGTCAGCGCTATACTCGCAGTCGCGCCCGATGTGCGCGTGCTGGTGACCTCGCGGGTGCGCCTGCGGCTGACGGCGGAGTGCGTTTTCGAACTGGGCGGCCTGAGCCTGCCTGACGGCCCCGAGGATCTTCCGGGTAGCGGCGCGGGCCAGCTCTTCCTCAAACGGGCGCGAGCGGCGCGCCTGCAGAACCCGCCGGGAGTGGATGATTACCCGCACATCGTGCGCATCTGCCGGCTGGTCAACGGGCTGCCGCTGGCGATCATCCTTGCCGCCGGGCACCTGCGGGCGCTCGATTACCCCGAGATTGCCGATGCGCTTGCCCACAACCTGCACCTGCTGGTGAGCGACGAGGCTGACATGCCGGCGCGGCAGCGCAGCCTCGAAGTGGTAATCCGCTGGTCATGGTCCCGACTCGCCCCCGAGGAGGCCAGGGTTCTGCGGTGCCTGAGCATCTTCCCCGGCACATTTGATCGCGCGGCGGCCCGGGCAGTGGGCGCTTGCACCTCCGCGGTGCTGGCGGCTCTCACCGACAGTGGGCTGCTCACCCGCGCCGGCGATCGCGCCTACGCCCTGCATCCGCTGGTGCGTCACATTGCTGCTGAGGAACTTGCGCAGGATCCTGACGAGCAGGCCCAGGCCAGACTACGGCACGCCAGCCATTTCACCGGGTTCGCCAGCACTGCGGTCGAGCGGGCGGAGCGTGATGTGACGGCAATCTACGATCTGATCGACTGCTGGAGCGACCTGAACATCGCCTGGGGCTGGGCCGTCGCCCAGAGCAACCGTGAATTCATCGCGCGGCTACGCCCGGGGATGGGCCAGCTCTGGTACGCCCTCGGCATGTTCCAGGAGGGATGCACACAGCTCGAACGGGCAGTGACGGCCCTGGGCGGAACAGGAGCGCCGTCAACCTGGGGCACCGCCGACAGGTTGGAGATCATTGAACTGCTGCTGGCCGCGGCATGGCTCTGCGTGCACCAGGGCAACGCCGACCAGGCACTCGCGGCAATGGAGCAGGCCCGCGGCCTCGCCCCGGGCGATGAGGCCCTGGTGGCGCGGATCGACCAGCTCCAGGGCACCCAGTTCTACCTCCGAACGCGCTACCGTGCCGCCCGCCCGCTGCTGGAGCGCGCCCTCGCCACGGCGATCCGGCGCCAGGACGGGCAGAGGGAACTGGCGATCAGAAGCCTGCTCGCCCGCCTCGCCTGGCGAGGGGGCGACATCGAACTGATGCGCGCTACGGTTGTAGCCACCCGAACACGCTTTGACCAGCGCGAGCCGTCGCTCGACATGATCCTGCTGTGGTATGCCGAGGCCCATCTCGCGGCGGAGACGGGCGATCTGGCGCCGGCCCGGGCCTTGCTTGAACAGCGCTCCGTCCGGGAGAAGACCCCCGAGCATTTCCAGTTGCGCTTCTGGCACTGGTCGCTCCAGACGGTGGTCGCCACGGCTGAAGGGCGGCTGGCCGACGCCGACGAGCACATCCGGCAGGCCGCGCGCTACGCCGATGCGGCGGTCCACGGCTTCATCAGCGTCCATGCGATGGTCATATCAGGCGACACCTTGCTGGCCCAGGGCGCGCTGGAAGAAGCTGACACGATCTTCGTTCAGGCGCTGCACGTCGCGACGCAGATGGATATGCCGCGTCCGCAGTGTGTGGCGCTGCTTGGTCGCGGCCGTTGCGCCGAACTGCGCGGCGACATGGTCCGGGCCCATGCGCTTGCCACTGAGGCGCTACGGATCGCCTGCGACGAGGCCTACCAGCGCCTCCAGCCGAAAGCGCACATGCTGCTGGGGCACAGCCTGGCGGACCTCAGGCGCCACACTGAGGCCGCCACGGCCTTCGCCCGGGCGCGGGCCGCCAACGAGGGCGTTGGCCATTACGTGCTGGCCGCCGAGGCCGCCGCCGCCGAGGCGCAGATACTCCACCTGCAGGGCGATCTGCGCGCGGCGCGGCAGTGTCTCGAACCCTATCTGCCGCTGCTGCTCGGTGGGCAACTGATCGGCGCCGAGGAGCCGGTGCGCACGCTGCGCGGCGCCGCCGAGGTGCTGTGGGCGGCAGACGACCCCCGTGGCGCGCAACTCCACGCCCGGGCGCGCAGCGAGCTCGAGTGGCGCGCCGCCCTGGTGCCGCCCCGGCGCCGCGAGGACTTTCTGCGCGCTATCCCCGCCCATCGCGGGCTGCTGAGGGCTGCTGAGTCGGTGGCCGACTAATGCCCGGCGAGCCGTTGCGCGGAGGTGTGGGGCAGATGGTCGGGCTGGAGCGCCCGGGTCTGAGTACGTGTTCACATGTGGGGTAAGGCGTCACCCCGGGAGCGCGGGCGTCCCGCCCGCAAGGGCCTGGATGCGGGCAAGATGCCCGCGCTCCCAGGAGAAGTGTGAACACGTACCCGTTGCGACTGACTAACAACGCGCTGATCGACTTCATCACCCCGGCCTGGTCGCCCGATGGATCGAAGATCGCCTTCGCTGCCGGTCTCGATGGCACCTACAATATCTATGTGATGAACGCCGGATGGGATAGACAGCACCACTCCCGCCTGATCGCCCCGGGGCGACCGGCTGCTCTTCGCCCGGCTGCGCGGCACCTCATCGCTGCGCCGCACCGGCACGCGGATCTACGGTATCTACCAGTTCAACCTGGCGTCACTCGTGATTGAGCCAGTGCTGGTCGGCGAGTTCAGCTACGAGTATCCCGCCTGGCGCCCTGAATGATGCCGCGACCAGCGCTCCGCCACAGCCAGGGGCGCGTCGCGCACGTGCCTCAGAAAGCTCAACAATAGCCAGGCGGCAAAGAGGCTCAGTGCCAACCACGAACCAATGAAGACGATGGCCTGAACCGGATGAAAGACGATGCCCGCCATGAGTTGCATGATCGTCTGGGCGATCACCATCACGCCGACCAACGCGCAGAGCAGGATAATCGGAAAAGCGATCGCATATCCCAGAGCAATATGCCGCCAGATCAGCAGACCGCCAAGCACTGCCAGCGGTGTAATGATGGCGATGTCGAGGGCGTAGGTAACTTTGGTGGTGTAGGGGCCCAGCAACGCTGGCGCCTGTCCCGCCACCAGGGCGCCAATAATGTCGCTCAGCCACACCAGGGCGGTGACAACACCTGCGACGATCATAAAGATTGCCAGCGTTCGGCGTGGCAGCCCGGGCGCAAGATGGGCGAGCAGGTCGGAGCGGTTGATTGCCCGGAAGGCCAACCCGAATGCGAAGAGGCTGGAGGAGAAGAGCGCGACATAGACCAGGAAGAGCGGATTGTAGGCCGCGCCAAGCGCCATCGACGCGCCATTGTAGAGCACAAAGCTGAGGGTGCCGGTCAGCAGAAAAGCGCCGCGCAGTGAGCCGCGCCACACGAGCCAGGCGCTGATAACCAGCAGCGGCAGCACCACACCCAGGGTGACCACATCCGTCCCGCGGAAGGCGGCGGCAGAGAAGACCGTATCGTTGCGGTACAGCCCCTCGCCGGCGATCTCTACCGTCTGACCGTGAAGCGTGGTGAAGCTAAAGGGATCGCCATCGTCACGCCAGAACAGGCCGGCAGAGGCACTGGCGAGGGCAAGTATTCCGGCCAGGGCCGTTATCCAGAGGACTGCGCGAGGCTGTACGCCTATATGGGGCGCGACCCGACTACGACTGGCGGCGCGTGTCAAGAGATTCGGCATGGGTATGTTCCTTTCAGTGATGGATTGTATGTTCGAGGACCAGGGTCATATGCGCTCTCCGGGCGTCACCGTGCGCTGTCACGGCGCGCTGAACGACTTCCTGCCCCGCGCGCAGCGGGGCCAGCCCGTCACGTTGCCCTGGTCCGCCCACGAAAGCGTCAAGCACCTGGTCGAAGTGGCCGGCGTGCCCCACCCGGAGATCGCCGCGCTGACCGTCAACGGCGTGCCGGTGGGTTTCAACGTTCGGGTTGCCCCCGGCGCCGTCATTGATGTCTACCCGCACGAGGACACGCCACCGGAACCAGGCACGCAGGCCGGAGCTTCCCTGCTCCCGCTGCCTGCGTCCCGGCTCACGCCAGGGTCAGCCAGGTTGCGCTTCGCCTGCGACGTGCACCTGGGGCGCCTCGCCGCCTACCTGCGGATGCTCGGCTTCGATACCCTGTATCGCAACGACCAGAGCGACGCGGAACTGGTGGCAATTGCCAGCACGGAGGAGCGCGTGCTGCTCACCCGCGATGTGCGGCTGTTGATGCGAAGCGCGGTCACCTATGGCGCGTTCGTCCGCACCACCACCCCCGAGGCCCAGTTGCGCGAGGTTGCGCGACGCTACAATCTGCGTGCCAGTGCGCAGCCCTTCCGACGTTGCATCCGCTGCAACGGCCTCACCACACCGGTGGCGAAGGCGGAGATCCTCGACCAGCTTCTACCAAAGACCCGGCGCTACTACGACGAGTTCTGGCGCTGCCAGACGTGTGGGCAGATCTACTGGCGCGGCTCCCACGTGCAGCGGATGCAGGCGCTCATTGACCGGGCCCTCGCGTAGGTTGCAGGGAGGCTGAGCCGCCCTGCAACCCGTCAGATCCGAAACATGGCGCCTCCGGGGGCGCACCTATGAGCGCACGTCCTGGCCGGCCAGGAACCCGAGCAACAGCCCGTGGAAGCGTTCCTGGGCCTCGATCTGGGGAAAGTGGCCACAACGCGGAATGATCACCACCTGCGCGCCGGGGATGGCCTTCCGGGCCTCCTGAGCATACCGCACCGGGAACAGACGATCCTCGGCCCCCCAGACGATCAGCGTCGGGCAACGGATGGCGGACAGGCGTGGCCAGAGGCCGCTGCCTTTCAGGTCGTTGGCCTCATAGTGGCGGCTCAGGGCCAGCATGGTCTGGCGCACCTGCGGATCGCCAAGGGTCTCGCGCCCGCGGGCGACCAGCTCGGGGGTGACGAAACGCGCCGGGTCGGCAAAGGCGGCCCCGAGTTGCATGCGGATCACTGCCGGAAGCGCAGAGAGCGAAAGAATAGCCTCACCGAGGAAGGGCAGCGCGCCGCCTTTACGCATAAACAGCGGCAACTGCATAAAGCCCTCACTGTCGGCAATCAGCAACCGCGAGACGCGGGTGGGGTGAAGCACCGTCGTCGCCAGGGCGTGCTTGCCACCCATCGAGTGCCCAACCACAGCGGCAGATGCTACACCCAGCGCGTCGAGCACTCCCGCATTCAGATCGGCATAGCGCTGCAAACTGTAGGCCGCGCCCCCCGGCTTATCCGAGTGACCGAAACCCAGCGCGTCGGGAGCGATCGCCCGGTACCCCTGCCCGGCCAGGCAGGCGATGGTGGGGCGCCAGTCGTCGGCGTTCACCAGGAAGCCGTGCAGGAGCAATACCGCCGGCCCTTCACCCGCCGTGAGCACGCGCAGGCGCAAGCCATCCACCGTAACCGTTATTGTCTCAATGTCGACCTGTTCCTTCAGATTATGCATGGTCCAACCCTCCGTTGGGACGCGCGCAGACCACGCGCGCGGATTGGTCCGCTCCTCCAGCCCTGGCAGGGTCAGCGCAGGTCTTCTGCCACCCCGGGTGGCATCCCGCCTGCAATGGCCCGGATAGGAGAGGCATACCCGATTATTGTAGTCGCTCCACCTGGCCTGAGAGGCGCAATTCGCAAACCCTCGGTGACAAGATCTCTCCCCAGCGCGCCGGCAGCATACGACCAACCTTCGCCGCGTTCACCTGAACACGCGGCAAGCCGCGTACCGTCACAGCGCGCCCGGACGCCATTAATACCAGTCGGCATTGAACAGGCCACATCCGCACCCCCACCAGCGCGCATGGCAACGCCACTGCGGCAATCTGTAACCCGAAATCTGCAATCTGAAATGGTATAATACCCTGTATCCACTCACCTTCAATCCTGGTCCGCACACGACCCGCCGCTTCCACTGGCACGCGCTGGAGGCTCAGGGCGGTATACTGCCCGTGGCGGCAATCCAACGGGCGTGGAAAGGAGACGGATCCATGGGTGATTCCTGTCAGGTGCTGGTGCTCTACGATCACGGGGATTTGCTCGCCGCGCTGGCCGAGGAAGTGGCCGCCGGAGCGCGCGACGTGCCGGGGGCCGTGGTGTTGCTCCGCAAGCTCCCCGAAGCCTCGCGCGAGGATCTGCTCGAAGCCGACGCGATTATCATCGGCACCCCAAACTGGACTGGTATCAAGGGCTCGCTCAAGCGCTGGCTGGACACGACGGGCGATATGTGGGAGGAAGGATTGCTCACGGGCAAAATTGGCGCTGCCTTCACCACCAGCGCCGGGCGGCATTCCGGCACCGAGTTTACTCTGCTCAACGTGTTGCACTGGCAGCTCGGCAGCGGGATGATTATCGTCGGGCTGCCCTGGACGCCAACAATGGAGCGCTCTGGCTCCTACTACGGCGCTACCGCCATCGGCGGCCTGACGGACGAGGACCGCCTCCAGGGCCGCGCGCTGGGCCGGCGCGTGGCCGAGATCGCGCAGCGCCTCAAGGGTTGAGAGGAGGCAGGCGAGGGATGGAGAAACCGGGCTTCCCCATCCCCCAACCGGTGTTGGGGGCACCAGGCGCCCCGGCAGGCAGGGGCGTGGGGAAACCCGGTTTCCCCATATTTCACGTTAGGCACCATTCGCAGGGCGAACAACGCCAGCATGCACACCGTTGTTCTTGGGAGGGCTTCGCTCTCCCAAACCCTCCCGGAGGGGAGGGTTTGCGGCCCCCACAGGATTCTTGGGAGGGCGCAGCCCTCCCACACTCTCGCGCGTGCGGCCTCTACTCACATCAGTGGCCCGCAGCCTGCCCGAGCGCGCCGGCAACGAGCGCGGGGATGGCTGTCGCCACATCCTCGCGGATAACCACGTCGGCCCGTGGGTCCAGGTAGGTCTCCTCGAGGTTAACGATGATCAACCGCGCGCCACGACGCGCAGCGATCAGCGGCAGGTCGCACACCGGCGCCACTTCGAGCGAGGTCCCGGCCACCAGCAGCAAGTCGCACTGGTCGAGGAGCGCGTGCGCCAGCCAGAGCAACCCCCGCGGCAAGCCCTCATCGAAGAGCACGACATCGGGCTTGAAGACGCCGCCACAGGAGCAGCGTGGCGCGCGCCCCTGACGGATCACCGGCAGCAGGTTCTCGCCCGGCACCTGCCGCTCGCATTCGAAGCAGGTTGCGCTCCGCAGGTGCCCGTGGAGTTCGTACACCCGACGCGACCCGGCCTGCTGGTGCAACCCGTCAATGTTCTGGGTTATCACCCCTGTCACCCGGCCAGCAGCCTCGAACTCGGCAATGGCCATATGGGCCGCGTTCGGACGCGCCGCCACGATGGGGTCAATCAGGCCATTGAGCCAGCGGTAGAAACCATCAGGATCGTGCCGGAACGCGCGCAGCGAGGCCACTTCGGAGGGATCGCTGCGGGCCCACAGGCCGTCCGGGCTGCGAAAATCGGGAATGCCGGAGGGACGGCTAAAGCCGGCTCCGGTTAGAACCACCACCCGTTGCGCTTCCGCTGCCAGTTGAATTGCTCGCTCCAGCCTCGTGTTCATAGGGTGCCCCGGCCCTTTCCCATCAGCCGTCCATGCGGCTGCGCCGCACAACGCCAGAACGAAAGTATTTATTCCTGGGATGGCGCAGCCCTCCCAAACCATCCCCACAGGCATGGGGATGGGAAAACGCGGCTTCCCCACACCTCCCCAGATCAGTCGTGCGTCATTTGCCTCCCGCGCCGCGGTTGAGCAACCCCAGGGCCAGCGTAATGCCCGGGTCATCGGCGGCGCTGGAGCGGGTCCAATCGTCAAGGGTCACAATGTCGGGTTGCACCCCTGCGCCTTCGAGCCAGGCGCCGGTGGAGAGTTCAAACGCTTCCTGGGCTACCCAGAGGCGGGCGTTGCCACTCAGATCGTAGGCGTAGATGGTCTCGGTATTGCCCGCCGTCGGCGTGCCCACGACCACGGCCCCGGCCTGCTGCTGCAGCACCGCTGCAATCACCTCGGCGTAGGAGGCGGTGTTCTCGTCTACGAGCACCACCAGGGGCAGGCCACGCAGATCCAGCATCACCCCTGGCTCAATCACCAGCGGCCTGTACCCCGCCCGGCTGATGAAGCGCCCCACTTCACCCTGCACAAAGTGGCCAAGCAGGCCGATCATGACATCGCGCCAGCCGCCCGGATTGCTGCGCAGGTCAATGATCAGACCGCGTAGTGGGGCCGCACCGGCAAGGCCGGTCAGCGCCTCGCTGACCTGGACGTGCATATCGCTGACCCAGAGGGTTGTCACCCCCAGGTAGCCGATGTCGCCGGGCAGGCGCAGGGTGGTCGGGCCGATCCGTCCTTCGACCCGCTGCCGGGTGATCACCACATCGCGGCTGGCTTCGCCGGGGCGTGCGATGGTCAGGCGCACCTGGCTACCCTCCGGCCCCTGAATCTCGCCCTGGGAATACAAAGCACCGTCAATGGCCACGATCCGGTCGCGAGCCCGCAGGCCAGCCCGTTCGGCAGGACTATCGGGAAAGACGTGTTGAATGAATAGCGCGTCACTGAGCGGCAACACAATCACCCCGATGCCCACCTGCTCCTCGCGCCCGCTGGTCAGCGCATCCTGGCGCTGGGCATCGCTCGGGGGCAGAAAGCGCGAGTGTTCGTCCCCCAGGCGACCCACCATCTCGACCATCAGGGCGAAGAACTCCTCATCATCGGCCGCGGCCTCGACGCGCGGCGTGAACTCCTCACGGGTCGCCGCCCAGTCTACGCCGCGAAAGTCGGGGTAGAGATACTTCTCGTTGATCGTGCTCCAGACCTCGTTGAAAATCTGCCGGCGGAGCGCCACGGACAGTGAGGGGGCCCCCTCCTCGGGCGCGGGCGTGGGCGCAGGTGGCGTGGGTGAGGGAGCAGGCATGGCAGTGACCGCAACCACCGTCGGCGATGGAACCAGCGTCGCTGCCAGCACAACGGGAATGGGGGTTACTCCTGGCGTTGGTGGCGCCAGCGCGCCGCTTGTCGTGCAGCTCGCCGCGAGCAGCGCCAGGCCCACGAGTATTCCCAGCATCCCCGAGATATGGTTCATTTTTATCGGAAAACGAAGAAACTCTTCACGCCAGAAGCTCATGCAGTGAAGCTGCACTCTGCCAGGATGAAAATAGATCTTCCCTGGAAGGGCGCAGACCGCTCGAACCCTCCCCCGGTGGTGGAGGCAACCGGGCTCCTCCCCTCAGCGGGGTGAGGCCAGGAGGGGGCGGAACGCGCCACACCCTCTTCACCGGGCAGGGACTTGGGGAAACCCGGTTTCCCCGCGAATGGGCCGCACACCATTGTGCTCCGGAGCGCAATGCGCAACGATCATTCCGTCGCGAACGCCGCGGCGAGCACCTGCCCGGCCAGTTCGGCGCCGACGCTGCTGCCCTCGCCACCGCTCTCCACCATAACCGCCACCGCGTAGCGCGGGCCATCGAGGGGCGCGACCGCCAGGAACCAGGCGTGCGGTATGGCGCCCGGTACGTGCTCGGCTGTGCCCGACTTACCGCCTACCGGAATGCCCGGCACAAAACCGCTCACACTACTGCCAAAGCCATAGCGCGCCACCGCGCCCATAGCGGCCAGCATCGTCCGGGCCGTCTGCGGCGACATCGTCCGGCGGAGTTCCCGGGGCCGAAACTCGCGGATCGTTCCCCCATCGGGCCGGCTGATGCGTTGCACCAGGTACGGCTGCATCATCACCCCATCATTGGCAACCGCCGCGGCCACCAGGGCCATCTGGAGCGGGGTGACCAGCAATTGCCCCTGGCCGTAGCCCGTATCGGCCAGGGCGCGCGGGTAATTCAGAAACCCCGGGTCCACATACAGCAAACTCTGCGAAGTGGGCAGTTCGGTGAAAGCGGGATAACTGCTGGCCGTGCGCTGCGGCGGAAGAATATCGAAGCGACGCGCCACGTCACCCATCAGGTCCGGTCCCAGGCGCAGTGCATACTGGGCAAAGGCTGTGTTACAGGAAAAAGCGTAGACCCGTTCGAGATCGGACGGCGTTCCGGTCAACGAGGCCAGGCCGGCGACGGCGTTAGTCACCGGAGGCGCCCCCTCCTGGGGCAGGTAGGTTTCCGGGCAGGTAATCTCCGCGGGCCGTCCGGCCTGGGGGTGCTCCAGCACCCCGATAGCCGTGACGGTCTTGAAGGTTGACCCGGGCGGATAGACACCCTGCGTAGCCCGGTTGAGCAACGGCTGGCCCGCGCCATCGGCGGTCAACTGCGCCCAGTAGGCGCTGATACGCTGGTTCTCGGCCTGCCAATCGGGGGCGGCCGGGTCAAAACTCAGCCCGCGGGGGTCGAAGCCCGGGCTGCTCACCAGGGCCAGGATCGCCCCCGTTCGCGGATCCAGCACCACCACCGACCCCGCGCGCCCGCCGAGCGCGGCTGCGGACCGGGCCTGCAGATCGGCATTGAGGGTCAGCGTCAGGTTATTGCCCTGGGGCGCGCCGCCGAGGAAGCGTTCGCGCAACCGTGCCCATTCGTTACCCCGCTCGCCGGTCAAATACTCCGCGTAGGCGGCCTCGAGGCCGCTCTGACCGTAACGGGTGCTGAAAAAGCCCACCACGTTGCTGAAGGCCCGCGGATCGTAGCGCTCGGCCAGCGGATAGGTGCGGCGAGCGAAACCGGCCGCCGGCTCACTCGCCACCAGCGCCTCGCCGCGCCGATCGAACATGCTCCCGCGCAGAATGCGCTGCGAGGCCAGCACGGGGCGTACATTGCTGGTCGTGCGGCCATCGGGCGAGGTGGCAACGAACGAAGCGATCGCCTCGGCCTGCACGACCTGCTGGCGGAGCAGTTGCAGGCTCAGCAGTGTGAAGCCGACGAGCACCACCAACCCCAGATGATACACGCTACTCGTCAGGCCGCGCCGGAGTGGCGGTACGGTGATGCGCGCCGCGAGCCAGAGGAGCGGACCGGCGGCCCAGAGGCAGATCAGCCAGCGCTCCTCGGCCTCGACTGGCTGGATGAGCCCGTACCCGATCAGCCCCACGGCTCCGATCACGCTCGTCACTCGCAGCGCAGTTCGCGCCGTCATGGGTACTTATGCCATTTCAGATTGCAGGCAGTCGCAACGGCGTTCCCATGCGCCCTGGCTGGAGCGGGGATACGGCCTGGTTCCAGGTGGATTATACCAGATCGAGGGGCAGACTGGCGCGCACCGTGACCCCGCCGCTCTCGCCCTCGAAGACCTCGAGGCGCCCGTCGAACTCGGCGAGGCGGTAGCGCACCGCGCGCAGGCCGTGCAGGCCAGGGCGTTCATAGGTGCCATCGAGGAGACCCACGCCGTCGTCCTGTACCGTCAGGGAGACGCTATGCTGTTCGTAGGCCAGTATCATAACGGCGCTGTGGGCGCGGGCGTGCTGCTGCACGTTCTGGAGGGCTTCCTGAGCCACGCGCAGGAGCACGGCGTGCTGGGCGGCGTGCAGGCGGCGAGCGGTACCCTTGCAACTCACCTGCACCTCGAGGCCGCTCTGTTGCGCAACCAGACTCCCAAGGCGCTCGAGGGCCGCGCCGAGGGCAATCTCTGGTGTTGGGGGGAGGTCGTAGAGCAGCCGGCGCGTGGCAGCGGGATGCTGTTCGGCAGCGGTGCGCATGGCCAGCGCTGGCGCAGAGGAGGTCAGATTGGCGCCGGTCTCTCCCGGGGCTACGCTACGCTGGAGATCGGCCAGGCGCAGCGTGGTAGTAGAACGATCGCTGGAGCCCTTACCGTGCGCGGAGCCGGCCATTCCCGCTGCGCTGAGGGAACGCGGATGCCCTGGTTCCCCATCGTCGTCGCGTTCCACCACCCGCCCCAGGACGACCCAGGTCGCGGCGAAGAGCAGGGGCGCGATGACGCGAATGGCGAGCGCCAGGGGCGCCAGGGTCACGCCGAAGGCCCGGTTCACCGTCACAAGGCCCAGGACATCCATCCCGCTGAAGGTCAGGGCGCTCACCAGCGCGCCCCGCCAGCCAAACATCAGCGCAGGCAGCACCAGCGCACCGAGGGCGTAGGGCAAAAACGGCAGCGCGTGGCTCTCGCTGAGCCACAGCACCGCTGCGCTTGCCGCCAGATCCAGCAGGAGCACGGCTGAACGACGCCGGAGCAGGCGCACATAGCCCCGGGCCAGCGCCGTCGCCAGCACATTGATGACGCCGAGCAACAACAGCAACCCGGCCTCCCGCGGCAATAACTCGGCGGAACGGCCGGGGATGGTCAGGGTAAGCGCGGCCACGCCCCAGGCTATCCAGCGATAGCCGAAAAATGCGACGTGGTCGCTGAGATGAACGCGCCACTCTGCTGCCGGTCGCTTCACACGCTTCCCTTTCCCGGACACAACGCCGTGGCGGCGGGGAATGGTCGGGCCAGTGGTTGTCGAGGGCAGAAATCCACCCACAGTTTAGCAGAAAGACCCCTTCCCGGCAACCTGAAAGCGGCTTCTGAGGCGGGATTATTATCGCAATGCCACATAGATAATAGCCGTAAACAATCCCGCGCCGATCAGGCCGTACTCCACCAGGAGCCGGCGTTCCAACTGGCCGGCCCCCAGGTGTTGCAGGAGGCTGACCGCCACATAGAAGATCACCAGGAGCACCGCCCCGGTAATGAGGAAGCTGGTGGCCCAGTAGTTCAGCGCCCACAGCGCCTCGGCGAGCATCAGCCCCACCACGGCTGAAAGGAGCAGACGGTGTGCGGCAGGCGTGAAGGCCAGCAACCCGTACGACAGCAGCGTGGCCGTCGCGCCGGCCAGCGTCGCCGAGTAGAGTGTCCGATAGCGAGTATAATAGATGGCGCTGAAACAGCCAAAGGCCAGCACATAGCCAATGACCTGCAGCACGGTCTGCGCCCGCCGGCTGATCGTCGGATCACGGTCAAGGGCGTAGTGCTGGGCAATCGCCGCCACAAACCGGCCCTGGTTTAATTTCAGTATCAATTGCTGTAGTTACAAACCTGAAACGAGAGATAAAACATATTGGTGAAATTTCTGCCATTAGTGCTGAGATAAAAAGTTTTGTTAAACAAAGTGGTAAGAGTGCATA
>JBDNDG010000056.1:0-16399 GCA_046719255.1 Chloroflexaceae bacterium | reverse complement strand
TCGGTGCGATTGTGCTCGGTGATATTACTATCGGCGAGGGCGCTCGCATCGGCGGCGGCGCGGTGGTGGTCAAAGACGTGCCGCCCCACGCCACAGCCGTCGGCGTTCCGGCGCGCATCGTCGCAACCCGCGATCCGCGCACCGGCATGACCCGCCGCGTCGAGATGCTGCCCGACCCCGAGGGCGAGATGCTCCGCGGCCTGCACGATAAGGTGCTCGAACTGGAGGCCCGTCTCAGTGACCTGGAAGAGGTGACGCATACCCACCACGCCGAGCACCGCCTGACCTACGACGCGCTCCCCGAGAGCCTCTGGCGCATTCTCTACGATAGCCCGTGGAACGGGAAGGACGAAGAGTACAATCTTGGTGCAGGGATCTAAATTGTCAATCACTATCTACAATACACTCACCCGCACCACCGAGCCGTTTGAGACGCTTGAACCCGGCGTGGTGCGGATGTATGTCTGCGGTGTGACGCCCTACGATGAGGCTCATATCGGCCACGCGATGTCGGCGGTGGTCTTTGATGTGATCCGTCGGTACCTGGAGTTCCGGGGCTATAGCGTGCGGCACATCGTCAATTTCACCGATGTGGACGATAAGGTGATTGCCCGCGCCGCGCAGCTCGGGCGCGATCCTCTGGAGTTATCCTCTGAACTGGCTGAGGAGTTCCTGGGCCAGCTCCAGGCGCTCAACGTGTTGCCCGCCAGCGCCTATCCCCGCGTCACCCGCACCATCCCCGAAATCATCGCCTTTATCCAGGGGCTGATCGAGCGCGGGCACGCCTATGTTGTCGACGGCGATGTGTACTTTCGCGTCGCCAGCGATCCCGACTATGGCAAGCTCTCCGGGCGCTCGCTCGAGGATATGCTCGCTGGAACACGCTTTGAGGTGGACCCACGCAAGGAGTCGCCCGCGGATTTTGCCCTCTGGAAGGCTACCCGGCCCGGTGAACCGGCCTGGGATAGCCCCTGGGGCCCGGGGCGCCCGGGCTGGCACATCGAGTGCTCGGCGATGAGTATGCAACACCTCGGCGAGCAGATCGATATTCACGGCGGCGGCACCGATCTGATCTTCCCTCACCACGAAAATGAGATCGCCCAGAGCGAGTGCCTGACGGGGAAGCCCTTTGCCCGCTACTGGGTCCATAACGGCATGCTGCAACTGGTCAACCCCGAGACGCGGCAGGTTGAGAAGATGTCGAAGTCGCTCGGGAATGTGGTGACAGTGGCCAGTTTTCTGGAACGCTACGACGCCGATGTGTTCCGGCTGATTGTCCTGAGCAGTTCCTACCGCAGCCCGCTCACCTATAACGACGAGGTTGCCGCCGACAATGCCCGGAAGCTCGAGCGCCTGCTCACCGGCTTGCAGCCGGCTACCGGCGCCCTCACCGAGGGCCCGGCCGTCGCGGCCCTCGCCGATGCTGTCGCTACGGCCCGCGCGCACTTCGTCGCGGCAATGGACGCCGATTTCAATACTGCCGGCGCGCTGGCGGCGCTCTTCGAGCTGGTGCGGGCCATCAACAGCGCCCGCGACGCCGGTGCTGGCGGCGCACCCTTCGCCGCAGCCCAGGCCACGCTGCGCGAACTGGCCGGCGTCCTCGGCTTGCGCCTCAGCCCGCGCCCCAGGGGTAGGCTCCAGAACGTGGCACCCTTCGTTGATCTGCTCGTGGAGGTGCGTACCGAGTTACGCAAGGCCCGCCAGTTTGCCCTGGCCGACATGGTGCGCAGTCGCCTGGCCGATCTCGGTGTTACCCTCGAAGATGGACCCCAGGGCACGCGGTGGAAACTGTCATGAACTGGCTCGAGCTTTCAGTTGAGGTTGACAGCGAGGCGGTCGAGGCGGTCGCCGAGGTGCTGGCGCGCTACGGCTACAACGGCGGAGTGGTGGTTGAATCGGCCTGGACGCCGGGTGGCGAAGGGCCGGAGTTTAGCTACGATACCACTCGCCCCAGTGTGCTGCGTACCTACCTGCCCCTCGACGGGCAGGCCGAGGAGACGCGGCAGCGCATCGAGCAGGCTCTCTGGCACCTGGGCCAGATGCGCCCGATTGGCCCCCTCCAGACGCGCGCCCTGCAGGAGGAGGACTGGGCCAATGCCTGGAAGCAGCACTACACGGTGCTGCGGGTTGGCGAGCGTATCGTGATTGTGCCCTCCTGGCTCGACCATCAGCCTGCGCCTGCTGATGTTGTGCTGCATCTCGATCCGGGGATGGCTTTCGGCACCGGGCTGCATCCCACCACCCGGCTCTGCCTGCAGTTGCTGGAGCGCTACACGCGCCCCGGCCAGCAGGTGCTCGACCTGGGAACGGGCAGCGGCATTCTGGCGATCGCCGCCGCCCACCTGGGCGCGGGCCGGGTGCTGGCCCTCGACAACGACCCGGTGGCCGTCGCGGTGGCCGCCGAGAATGTCGCCCGCAACGGGGTGCGCGACCGGGTGACGGTGGCCGAGGGTAGCCTGGGCGCCGGTGCCCGAATGGGCCACTGGCTGAGCGGCGCCTCCGGCCCACCCGAGGTCGCCGCGCCCGGCGACGCCGCGCCCGGGGTCGGTCGCTTCGACCTCATCGTTGCGAACCTGATCGCCCGGGTGCTGATCGTCCTCGCCGCCGATCTGGCTGCGGCCCTGACGCCGGGCGGGGTGGTGATCAGCAGCGGCATTCTCGACACCCGCGCCGCCGAGGTCGAGTCCGCCTTCGCCAGCGCCGGCCTGCGCCTGCTCGAGCGCCACGCCGAGGGTGAATGGGTGGCGCTGGTGCACAGGCGCGATGGTCACTAACGTGAACCAGTGGGGAAACCGGGTTTCCCCATCCCCCTCCCTCCCGGAGGAATCCGTGTTACGTACTCGTGGTACGTGGAGAGACCAATGTCCGATCCCGAGACTTCCCCGCCCCCGCCGGTCGAGAGCCGATCTCCTGGCCCGGCCTGGCAGGAAGTGCCCCCCCCCGCCCCACCTGATCCTGAGCCGCGTGGCCGCCGACGCCTGCTGATCCTCCTGGCCGCGGCCCTGAGCGCTTTTGTCGTCGTTGCCGGCATCGGCCTGCTCCTGGTGGTCCTCACCAACCCGGTGTTGCGGGGCCGGCTGGCCTCGCTCACCGTCGGCCAGGTCGGCCCGCCCCCCGAGGGCCCCAACAAGTTCGTTGCCGTACCCGATGGCCCCGTGGCGATCAGTGACGATTTCAGCCAGCCCTCCAACCGCTGGGATCGCTCGCAGACCCGCATCAGTGGCGGTGCCTACGAACTAACGCTCGAACTGCCGCACTTCGACTCCTACGGTCTCTACCTGGGCGTCTCCGATGTGCGCGACTTCGACATGGCCGTGGATGTGCTGCCGGTCAGCGGCGACCTCACCTCCGAGATCGGCATTCGCTTCCGCCAGGCCGCCCCTGATGACCATCTGCTCTTCTCGATCAGCCCCTCCGGCTACTTCCGGCTTGCCCAGGTGCGCGATGAGACCTACCTCTCCCTCGTGCCCTGGACCCGCGACCCGCGCATCCGCAGGGGCCTGGGGGTGAGCAACCGGCTGCGGGTGGTCGCCGAGGGCGCGTCAATTCGGGGCTTCATTAACGGCGAACAGGTGCTGGAGTACACCGACGAGCGCCAGCAGGTCGGCCAGCTTACCCTGGGTCTGGTAACGTTCGACCAGGGTGACCTGACGGTGCGCTTCGACAATATCGAGGGCGCGGTGGCGCCCATTGTTGATGCGCCACGCGACGAATGGATCGATATGCGTGAGGATTTCAGCGATCCTGAGCGCGCACAGTGGAGCATCGGCGGGGCCACCGTTGTGCAGGAGACCTACGAAGTCTTCGTGGGTGGCCAGGTGGTGTCGTGGCAGCAACCGCTGCCGGTTGGCTCCTCACGGGTCGAGGGCGACTTTGTGCTGGAGGTGGACGCGACGATGGTGGAGGGAGAGGGCGGAGGGAGCGGCTACGGCCTGATGTTCGGCGACGATGCCGCCTTCAACTTCTTCGCGCTGATCGTCTTTCCCGAGGGCGGCTACATGCTCTACCGAAACGGCGCCGATGGCGGTCTGGTCATTCCTCCGGTTCCGGCCCCCGCGGTGCGTACCGGCCTCAACGTCACCAACCGGATCAAGCTCGAGGTGCGTGACCGGCGGCTGGCGATCAGCATCAACGACGAGGTGCTGGCCGAACTCGAGTTTACCGACGACGTCAATCTGCACGGGCGAACCGGGCTGGTCATTCAGGGTGCAGACACTTCCGGTGCCCGCACGCGCTTCGATAACTTCCGCCTGGAGGAGTTGCCCTGACAGAGGGGAAACCCGGTCCCCCCGCTTTGCAGTGGCCGCGGGGCGAGAATTCGTCAAAGAATGGGGGAACCGAATAAGCGAAGGCGGACGCGGGCGACCATATCATGAGGGGGTGGAGAACCTCTGGTTCTCCACCCCCTCCCTTCTCCAGGCGTTTACCCCTCCACCACCACCCGTTCCGGCCCCAGCACCTGCCGCAGCGCCTCGAGCAACGCCGACGACACGGCGATCGTATGCTGCGATTCGAGGACCACCGTACCCACACCGTTCGGCAGGTAGAGCGTCACCTGGTCGGGGCCACTGCTATCGCGGAGCACGCTGTACACATCCTGCATGCGCCGCACATCGCCTTCGTGGTCGCCGGTGCGGGGCAGGTAGAGCCGCAGCATGCGCCCGGCAGCCGGCAGGCGGGCAGGTGTCTCGTGATGATTGCCATTCCCACTCATGGCGCTCCCTCCTCCGTGACCGTGGGGGTTGAGTTTCACCTGTCGCCGGGCGCGCACGGGCGGTGCGGTCGCCACGGGCGCAGGAGCGACGGGCGAGGGCACGACAGGCGCCGGCTCGAGGTTCGGGACGGGCGGCGCAGGCTCCGGCAGATCGCCAAGCCCTTCGAGGTCCATCTCGCTCGCAGCCGGCGCTGGCGCCTCCGGGGGCGCCGAGGCAGCAGCCACCTCAACCGTCTCGACCACCAGTTGAGTAGTATCGCGGCGGTTATCCACCCGCGCGGTGACCTTCACCACGGCATCATCGCGCAGCAGATCGCCGTACTTCGCCAGCGCCTTGGGGAAGGCCACCAGTTCAATCACGCCGGTGAGATCCTCGAGCGTGGCGACCAGCATCGCCTCACCCTTCCTGGTGGTGATGCGACGGACGCCGCTCAGCACCCCGACAAAGGTCATCAGCGTACCGATGCTCTCCTCGGTAATATCGCCCAGACTGCTCATCCCGGCGCGATCCAGGCCCTCGAGCGCCCTGGCAATCGGATCTTCGGAGAGGGTAAGGCCGAGCAGTTCTTTCTCCCAGAGCAGTTCTTCTTTCTTATCCGCGGCGGTGGCAGGAATGGAAGGCATAGGGATACGCGGGACGTGCAGGCCAGCCGCCTCGCCGCTCTGCTCGCCAAAGACATCGAACAGGGAACTCTGACCGACCTCGCGAGCCTTCTGGGCCTCGGCAGCGGCGCTTAGCGCCTGATCCAGAATAGCCAGTTTCTGACGGCGGGAGCCGGGGAGGGAGTCGAGCGCGCCGGCCTTGATCAGGCTCTCCAGGAGCCGCTTATTGAGCGCATGGCGGTCCACTCGTGCGCAGAGATCCTCGAGCGACTGGAAGGGGCCATTGGCCTCACGTTCGGCGATAATCACCTCGACGGGGCCTTCGCCCACATTTTTGATCGCCGCCAGGCCAAAGCGGATACCACGTTGATGGAGCACATCGGGCGGGAGGGGCTGGCCGGGGGCCAGGGGTTCAATCGTAAAGCCCTTGCGCGAGCGATTGACATCGGGGCCAAGCACTGCCACTCCGAGCCGGCGCGCCTCGAGGGCGCCCTTGGTCACATCTTCGAGTACACCGCCGGCGCCGGTGAGCACGGCGGCCATATACTCCACCGGGTAATTCACCTTCAGCCAGCAGGTCTGATAGCTGAGCAAGCCGTAGAGCGTGGCGTGGGGGCGGTTGAAGGAATAGCCGGCGAAGGGCAGGATCAGCTCCCACAACTGGTCGGCGATCTCCTGGCTGATGCCCCGGTTGAGGCACCCTGTTTTGAAGATCGCCTCGTGCTCGGCCATCAGGGCCTTATTCTTCTTGCTGATCGCCTTGATGACGATGTATGCCTGGCCCAGGGTATAATCGGCCACCGTCTGGAGCAACTGCATAATCTGCTCCTGGTAGACAATTACCCCGTAGGTATCCTCGAGGATCGGCTCGAGAATCGGGTGGAGGTAGCGGATCTGGTCAGGATGGTGCTTATTGTGGATATAGACCGGGATCTGCTCGAGCGGGCCGGGGCGGTAGAGGGCCACCATAGCGTAGAGATCCTCGACGCGGGTGGGTTTCAACTGCATGAGGTAGCGGGTCATACCCGGCGACTCAAGTTGGAAGACATTTCTGGTTTCGCCCCGGCTAAGGCTCTCAAAGACTCTGGGGTCATCGGTAGGAATATCATCGAGCCACATGCGCCGCCCGGTGGTCTGCTCGATATACATGAGCGCCTCGGCCACCACCGAGAGGTTGGTGAGGCCGAGGATATCCATCTTGAGCAGGCCCATCTTGGCGAGGGTAGGGCCTTCGTAGGCGGCCATCAGGGCGTTTTCGTCCCTCGTGGTGCGCTGGAGCGGCACAATCTCTTCCAGGGGCGTGCGGCTCACCACCACACCGCAGGCGTGGGTGCCCACCGAGCGCATGCGCCCCTCGACCCGTTGCGCGGCATCAATCAACCTGCGGAGTTCAGGCTGGGTCTCGTAGATCTGCTTCAATTCCGGCACGCGCTCCATCGCCTGGGCGATCGTGATCCCAACCGGCAGCGCCGGGATCAACCTGGCGACCCGATCCACCTCACTGAGCGGCAGATCGAGCACCCGGCCCATATCGCGCAGGGCCGCCTTGGCCCCCAGAGTGCCGTAGGTAATGATCTGAGCCACATTCTCGCGCCCGTACTTGTGGGTCAAATAATCAAGAACCTCCTGGCGGCGCGAGTCGGCGAAATCGGTGTCAATATCGGGCATCTCCAGGCGCTCGCGGGAGAGGAAGCGCTCGAAGAGCAACTTGTTCTTCACCGGGTCCACATCGGTGATGCCCAGGCAGTAGAGCACCAGCGAGGCCCCGGCGGAGCCGCGCGGCAGGCAGGGGATGCCTCGTGAGCGGGCGTATTTCACGTAATCCCAGACGATCAGCATGTAGTCGGGGAAGCCGGTGGCATTGATCACCTCCAGTTCGTCGCGGAGGCGGGCAATGTAGTGCTCGGGCGGGTTGCCATTGAAGCGCCGCATCAAGCCCTCTTCGCACACCAGCCGCAGGTACGAGGCGGCATCGTGCCCCTCGGGCAGATCGAACTGCGGCAACTGCACGCGCCCGAACTCCAGCTTCAGGTTGCACAGCTCGGCGATGCGGCGGGTATTCTCCAGCGGCGCCGTACCGTAGCGCTTGAACTTCGCCCACATCTCCTCGCCAGACATAATGTGGTAGCTGTCATCCATGGCAAAATTTTTGGCGCAGAACTCACCGTAGGTGAGGTTCATGCCCATAGCCATGACCATGTGCTGGGTCTCACGATCCTCCGGGCGCACAAAGTGGGTGTCGTTCGTCACCACCATGGGGATACCCAGCTCGTGGCTGATGCGCACCAGTTCGTCGTTGATGGCCTCGAGTTCAGGGGCATTGTCGTGGAGCTGCAACTCCAGGTAGTAGTTCTCCGGCCCCAGCAGATCGCGAAAATAGGCCGCCGTCCGGCGCGCCTCATCAGCCTGGTGGGCCTGGATCTGGCTGATCACTTCGCCGGCAATGCACGACGAGGTGACGATCAACCCCTCGTGGTACTGCTCGAGCAGGGCGCGGTCAATCCGCGGGCGGGCAAAGACGCCCTTGCCCATTCCATCAAGGTGGGCGCGGGTGGTGAGCCGGACCAGGTTGCGATAGCCGATCTCGTTTCTGGCGAGCAACAGGAGGTGATAGTAGTTCTTTCCACCGCGCACCATCGGATCGCTGCGCGATCCGGGGGCGAGGTAGGCCTCCATGCCGATGATCGGCTTGATGCCAGCCTTTTTCGCCACTTCGTAGAACTCGATCGCCCCGTACATCACGCCGTGATCGGTGAGCGCAATGCTATCCATTCCTAGCTCGGCGGCCCGCGCGGCAATCGCCGCCGTCGAGGCGTAACCGTCGAGCAGGCTGTACTCTGAGTGGACGTGCAGGTGGACGAAGTCCTTCATAGCACTCACGCTCCCGGCCCGCTCCACGGGCCGCTGATGCGACGCACTCCAGGCCCATTCAGGCCACCGGGCCTTGCGCCCGCATCGGCTACGCGCCTGGTGTACCAGAAATTCTTTACAGTCGATACTGATGTCGGACGTTCTGGAGGGAAGAAAAACGTATGTTTTCCACAATACGCTGTCAGCAGATCCGCATTACAATGGCATGAATAAACATAATGCGCGGTGCGAACAGGTTTTCGGTATGCAGGCTCTATTATAGCACAGGCCACGCGCGCGTAAAGAGTGTAAAGGTATCAACTCCTGGCTTGAGCGACCTCCCTCACCCTCCCGGTGCGGAGGGCTTGCCACCCCGGCTGGCGGGGTCTGGGGAAACCCGCTTTCCCCGGATTTTCACATCGGGGTGTTGGACGCGGCGAACACGCGTCATCCGCTGCCGGCGCTGCAGGGGTAGCGCAGGAGCCGGGCCAATGCTCTGGCCCTACTCGTACCGCAGGGCGACCAGGGGGTCGAGGCGCGCGGCGCGGGCGGCGGGATAAAGACCGGCCACGATTCCCACCAGGGCTGCAAAGCCCAGCGCGGCCAGGGCCAGCCACCAGGGGGTGACGAAGAAGGTGCCTTCGATCGGCAGGCGCTCGCGCGCGATGTACCAGTTGATGATATGGTTGAGCAGAATGCCGATCAGCCAGCCGCTCACGATGCCCAGCGCGCCGCCGATCAGCCCGATCAGCCCGGCTTCGAGCATAAAGATGCCGCGGATGTCGCCGCGCGAGGCGCCGATGGCCTTCAACGTGCCGATCTCGCGGGTGCGCTCATAGATCGCCATAATCATGGTATTGACGATGCCCAGGCTTGCCACAAACAGCGCCAGCCCTCCCACCGACGCCAGCATGACGTTGATTACCGCAAAGACCCGGTTGGCCTGTTGCAGGATGAGTTCGAGCGATTGCACCCGGAAGCCCTCGCTCCGCAGCGCGCGCACGATCTCCGCGGCCGCCGCCACATCGGCGGCCCGTATCACCGCTTCGTCGTAGCCGTAACGCTCCAGGTAGTCGGGAGCGTTGAACCACCAGGCTTTCATCGCCGCCATATCTGCCGTTGTTGCCTGCACTTCATTGTCGGCCCCGTCGCTGATGCCCACCACGGTGAGCGGAAAGCGTTCGCTTTCGCCCCGCGGGCTACGCAACACGATTGCCACCTCCCGGCCCAGCAGCTCCTCGGGGCGCGCGCCTGCCGGCAGGGCGCCCGCGGCCAGCACTACCTGACCTGGCTGCTCGAGGGGACCCAGGGTGCCGGCCAGAGCCGCGGGCGGTGCCCGGAAAGGGTTGGCGATCAGATCCAACCCGGTAACCCGCACCCGCCGCGTCCCTCCGTCGGGCAATTCCAGCAGCGTGGTGACCTGGTCCAGGTTCACCCGGGTGGTCACGTCGCGCGCGCCGGGCAGTTGCCTCCAGCGCGCCGCTACCTCCGGGGTGATCGGCTGAGCGGGTGTCGGGGCGCTGAACTGGGTGAAGAAGTCCTGCTCCTGGGGCTGACCGGGACGCACAAAGACGTTCTCCAGCCCCAGGGCGGCGAACTGGTCGCGGATCTCGCGCTGCACCCCCACGCCCAGCGACACCATGGTCACAATGGTCAGAATACCGACGATCACTCCGGTCGAGGTCAGGGCGGTGCGTACCTTACGACGGCCCAGGTTCTCCAGGGCCGTTTGCAGCATATCGTGAAAGGTCATCGCCTGGTTGTCTCCTCGTAGCAGGCATCCGGCTGTCAGGGCCGATGCAAAGCAAAGGTGTTGGCCCTCGCTCCCTGAGCGGGAGAGATTCTCGTGGGAGGGCTTCGCCCTCCCACACCCTCTCGCGCACGGCCTGTTTTCACGTTAGCCCTCCCACACCCTCCCGCGCGGGGGCTATTTTCACATCAGAAGGCTAGAATCCCACCTCAACAATTGTGCGCCCGGTCCGATCCTGGAAGAAACCCACCCCGTCCTGGATCAGGCCAACGTAGAAGCCCATTTTGGTCTCCCGCTGCAATACGCGCACCCGCCCGACAATCGTGATCTCCTCGCCGGGCATGAAGAAATCTTCGACCCCGGGCACGCTCCACTGCTCGGGGGGCCTGGCGCTGAGCGCCCAGCGGAAGGGGTAGCGTTTGGCACCACCGCCGCTGTTGGCGTCCCAATCCATCCCCAGGCGCCAGAAGCCGCCGGCCTGGGCGGCGTAGCGCCCCTCCGCGACCGAGGAGAAGACCTGATCGGTAGTGTACTCAAAGCCGCTGGGCGGGCCGTAGGTGCGGATGGGTACGGCGCCGGTGTTTCGCACACGCACGGTGACGGTGACAACCTCACCGAGCATCACCCGCTGGGGAGCGATGTAGGCGGAGACGATCCGCGCCTCAGGCTGGCCGACATTCGCCAGTTCGATTGCCCCCTGGCGTTGCACCAGGTTGCCAAACCGGTCCTCAGCGCGCACGGTATAGGTGTAGACGCCCGCCGGCAGCAGGGCGCCATTGGGGCGCTTGCCGTTCCAGACGTGGTGCTGCTCGTAGGGCCCCTCGTCTTCGCGTGTCACCACAGGGATAATCTCGCCATCGGGGGCGATCACCTCGATGTCCACAGTGGCGCTCACGGGCAGCCGGTAGGTGAACTCGGCGACGTCGTCAATTGCGTCGGCATTGGGTGAGATAGTCGCTGGTGCGACGGTGAGGTTTTCGATGTCGGGCAGAGGCGTCTCGCCTCCGGTGATGTTGAGGGCCAGACGCCGCTCGTCGCGCTGGCCGGCGTCGGTCTGAGCGGCCACGACGATCGTGTAGGCGCCGGGCGGCAGCAGACGGCGCACCAGCACCGGGTCGCCGGTGGGCGCCGTTCCATCGAAGCGCAGCACGTAGGGGGTGCGGCTGGCTGCGCGGGGCTGGGCGCGCCGCAGGTCGTAGCGCGCGCCGCTGGCATCGAGCACGTAGATGTCCACCGTGGCATCGCGGCCCACGGTGTAGCTGATCGTCAGCGGGGCGCTCGCCTCGGCCGGGGCGAACGTATCGGCGCTGAGCGTCACCTCTCCCAGCAGTGGCCCACCGGTGCAGCCGATCAGCAGCAGGGCCGTAACCAGGAGTGCGACCATTCCTACCCCGGCGCGGATGCAGGCCGGCAAATGAGATATACGCATGGCAGATATGTTCCTGATCTGAACCTATAGGAGTGTATCATACATCCGATCTCGATGCGGCTGCGCCGCACAACGCCAGAACTATTTGTTCTTCCTGGGAGGGCTGCGCCCGCCCACACCTGCCCCTCAGGGAGGCATGGGCAAACCCGGTTTCCCCGTATTCGGGCGCGCCGGGAACCGCCAGCCCGGGCCGGCGCGCTTGGTATAATGCCTGACGTAACCGGGTTCTACCCCGTTTCCCCCCAACGTGACGTATGCGGCGTGTTCCCTGTGATCTGGTATTCGTATGACAACGATTGCGTTTCTGGTAACGGCCCTCTGGCGCGGGAGCGTGAATCTCTGGCGCCGGCTCCGTCGCCGCCGCATCGACTGGGTGCGCATGGAGCTAAGCGGCGCCTTGCCCGAACTGACCGAGCCACTCGTCTGGTGGCAGCGCGGCTTCGGCGGAGTCGCCACGCCGGTCAGCCTCCAACTCCTCCGGCGTCGCTTCGAGCGCCTGGCCGACGACCCGCACATCCGCGGCGTGGTGCTGATTATCCGCGATCTCAGCGCGGGTTGGGCCAGCATCCAGAGCCTCCACGAGATCCTCCGCCTCTACCGCGACGCTGGTAAGCGGGTGGTGGCCTATCTGCCTGCCGCCGATACGCGCACCTATTTCGCCGCCTGTGGCGCCGACACGGTGCTGATGCCGCCCACGGCCTATCTTAACCTGACCGGCCTGCGCGTCGAACTGACTTTCTTTGGCGACGCCCTGCGCCTGGCGGGCCTGGAGGCCGAGGTCATCGCCGTATCGCCCTACAAGAGTGGTGGCGACCAGTTGACCCGCGCCTCACTCTCGCCCGAGGCCCGCGAGCAACTCGAACGCCTCATGGACGACCGCTTCTCGATGCTCGTCGAAACCATCGCTACCGCCCGTGGTCTCTCGGACGAGCGGGTTCGCGCGCTGGTTGACCGGGCTCCTTTTCGCGCCGCCGCCGGCTGCGAGGCCGGCCTGCTCGACGGCGCCCTCTACGAAGACGAACTCGAGGCCTACCTGCAGCGCCTCGACTCCGAGGCTACCCCGCGGACCGCGCCAGCGCCGGTCTCCTCCGCCAGCGGCAACCCCGAACTGGCGCTCATTGATTGGCTGCAAGCCGACCGCTGGCTGCCCCTGCCACCCGCGCGTCGCGAGCGCCGCTTTGTGGGCGTCATCCCCATCATCGGCGCCATTGCCACCGGGCCGAGTCGGCGCTCGCCGCTGCCACTGCCCATCCTCGGCGGCAGTCTGGCCGGCAGCGACACCATCGTCCAGGCTCTGCGTCGTGCCGAACGTGACACACGCGTGGCCGCCGTGGTGATGCACATCGACTCGCCTGGCGGAGACTCCTTCGCCTCCGACCTGATCTGGCGCGAGGCGCTGCGCCTCAGTCGGCACAAACCTCTGGTGGTCAGCATGGGCGACGTGGCAGCTTCCGGGGGCTACTACATCGCCGCCCCGGCGCGGGCGATCGTCGCCCGTCCGGCTACCCTTACCGGCAGCATCGGCGTCTACGCGGTGCGCCCAAACGGCGCCGCCTTGCTCAAGCGGGCGCGTATAGGCGTGGACGTGATCAGCCGGGGGGCCAACAGCGGTCTGTTTTCGCCCCTGCGCCCGCTTGAGGCCAGCGAGCGCGACGCCCTCACCCGCACGGTATTCGAGACCTATGCGATCTTCAAGGATCGGGTGCGCGAAGGGCGCGGCATCGAGGAGGAGCGACTGGAGCCAATGGCCGGCGGGCGGGTCTGGACAGGGCGCGAGGCGGCCCTGTTCGGCCTGGTGGACGACCTGGGGGGCCTGCCTGCCGCCGTGGCCCGCGCCCGCGAACTGGCCAGCCTGCCCTCCGATCCCCGACCCACGCTGCTGATCGTTCGCGGCGGGGGCCGGCGCGATCTGCTGCCGCGGCCCTTTCCCTCTGATGAGCCCCGGGGGTGGCTCCCCGCCCTGCTGGAGGAAGCCCTGCGCACGCGGGTGCTTACCGCGCTGCCCTTTGTGTTCCGCGAAGCCTGAGCGCTTATCCGAGCGGGCGCCATTCGCGGAGTGCACAACATCGAATAAAAAATCGTTCCTGGAAGGGCTGGCGCCCTTCACAGGGTATCACGAGACCATCGTGTTCACGGCATGCCAGGATCATGGCGCCCGTGCTCGCGCGGCTGCCAGATTGGCGCGCCTCCCTGGAAGAGTCAGCACGCCTCGAGCATGCGTTTATTCGTTTCCCATTCGTAACACAGAGGCGTGTTGCCGCATCAGGAAGCCCATCCCAGCGCGGGTGAAACTCTTTGAAGGGCTGCGCCTTCCCCGGCGGTGGCTCAATCGGCCTGCGCCGGGACCGCCTGCCGCATCAAGGCCCGCCCGCCAGCCAGCGAGGGCACGAGCGCCAGCAGCACCAGGCCCGCCGCAACGCGCATCGCCAGGTCGAAGCTGGCAGCCAGGGTCGCGGGGGGAGCAGCGGTAATCGGGGTGATCGGGCTGCCGTGGAGGGCGAAGACGCGCGAGGCCCAGACGGCCCCCGCGATGGCAACGCCTGCCGTCTGGCCCAGGTTGCGCATCACCGCCAGCAGGCCACTGGCCACCCCGAGGGCCTCGAGCGGCGCGTTCCCCAGCACGGTACTGTTGTTAGGGCTCTGAAACAGGCCCACCCCGATGCCGAGAACGAGCAGGCAGCCAATCAGGTACACCAGCGGCGTGCCTGTGGTGGCAAAACTCAGCCCGATCAAACTGGCCGCGGTAATCAGCAGGCCGGCTACAGTGAGCACCCGCGGCCCTATGCGGTCAGAGAGCCGCCCACTGATCGGCGCGCTCAACGAGAGCGCCAGTGGCAAACCCATCAGCGCCAGCCCGGTGGTTTGCAGGTCCAGGTCGAGCACAAATTGCAGAAAGAGCGGGGTCAGGATCAGATTGAAGGCCAGGCCCAGAAAGAGCAGAAAGCTCGCCAGCAGGTTGAGTGAAAAAGCCGGTGAGCGAAACATGCGCAGGCTGATCATCGGATGGGGAAAACGACGCTCCCAGGCCACGAAACCCGCCCCGGCCACGGCGAACAGGACGAACAGCCCGGCAATACGCGGATCCTGCCAGCCCCAGATCGGCCCCTCGGTGAGGGCGAGCAGCAACCCCGACAGGGCAGCCATCAACAACAGCGCGCCGATCACATCGAACGTCTGCCCGCGCATTGACGACCGATCCGGAGCGAGGCTACGCAGGGAGAGCCAGATACCCACCATCCCCAGCGGAACATTGACAAAGAAAATCGCCTCCCAACCAACATAGCGCAGCAGCACGCCGCCAAGAGCCGGGCCGATCAGAATGCCCGCCGCCACGAACGAGCCAATGGCGCCCAGGGCCGTGCCGCGCTCACGCTGGGGGAAGGCCGTAACGAGCAAGGCCGGCCCAACTGCCTGGATCATCGCCGCGCCCACCCCCTGCAGCACCCGAAAGCCAATCAGCGTACCGACGGTGGGAGCCAGCCCGCACAGCGCCGACGCCAGCGTGAAGATCCCGAACCCGGTTACGTACACCCGGCGTTTGCCGAACATATCTCCCAGCCGACCCATCAACAGCAGCAAACACGAGATGGTCAGCAGGTAGGCCAGCATTACCCACTCGACCACGTTGAGATTGGTGTTGAACGCGCCGACGAGCGTGCCCAGGGCGATGTTGACAATCGAGCCGTCTATCGTGGAGAGCAGCACACCGCTGCCCACTGCCGCCAGCGCCCACCATTTGCGCGAATAGTCATTCACCGGTGATCCTTATGTCACTGCGGGGCCAGATTACCTTATTGTAGCACCGGTTGGAAGGGCGCCACCGCCGGGAGGGCGGCGCCCCCCAGCATAAGCGCTGGACTGCCAGGCACACTCGCGCCGATCGCGCTCCAACGCGAAGCGCCCCGCCGACGTTCGGCGGGGCGCTTTGCAACGAACCGATGTGAAGGGGCTAGCGGCTCAGGCCACTGTTGATCTGCGAGAAGACCTGCGACACGCGGGCGCCGAGCAGCGTCAGAATACCGATAACTACAATAGCGATCAGGACAAGAATGAGCGCGTACTCGACGAGGCCCTGGCCCTCTTCCTTGGCGAAGAAGCTGCGAAGCATCGGTTGTACTCCTGTATGTTAGCTAGATTGAAGGGTAGAACGTTGAACCGACAGGCGTACATAGGATGAACAACTGGTTTGGACACCAGTCTAGCGGCTCAGACCGCTGTTGATCTGCGAGAAGACCTGCGACACGCGGGCGCCGAGCAGCGTCAGGATACCGATAACTACAATGGCGATCAGCACGAGAATGAGCGCATACTCGACCAGACCCTGGCCTTCTTCCTTGGCGAAGAAGCTGCGAAGCATTGTTTCACCTCCCTTCCGCTACGAGTATCATTCGTAGAGGCGCTGCTCTACGTGTTGGCAGTATAGGTCGTAGGATCCAAAACGACAATAGTCAGAAGGTACTGTGCATGCGCGGGTACTGAGTTTGCCAGTTCTAATGCCTAACAGGTACCTTTGGTAGGGGAAACCGGGTTTCCCCGCTGTTCCTGTCAGCCGTCCGTGCGGCTGCGCCGCACAACGCCAGAATGAACATATTTGTTCTTCCTGGGAGGGCTGCGCCCTCCGAATCCCTCCCGCGCGCGGGCTATGCTCACCTCAAGGTCAAAGCATCTATCACATTCAACACAACGGTGATGATTGCCCCGAACGCCAGGGTGAGAGCGAGGCTCCAGAGCAGCACGCGGGCGGCGTAGGGGTTACGGCGACGCGCGAACCACCAGCCGATGATCTGTGCCAGGGGCGCCAGCAAGCTGAAGAACGACGGCGCGCCCAGGGTCAGCCAGCGGGGCGCGCCGCCCGCAGCGGCGAGGATACCGAACAGGCCGAAGGCGTTCACCATTACCAGCAGACTCAGTCCGGCCACCGCGCAACCCAGTGGCCAGGCCGGGTAGGTACGCGGTAGCTGCGGTGGGGGGTCGGGCTCGCTCAGGGGGAGATGCTCCTCAGCCATGGGCCACCGTGAAAGCGGGGCGAAACCGGCGCACCCCTGCTCGCCGG
>JBDNDG010000055.1:0-16410 GCA_046719255.1 Chloroflexaceae bacterium | reverse complement strand
ACCTACGCACTCGCGAAAGGCCGCGCAGGGCACACCGTCGACTTCAACAATAAAGCGGTACTCGCGCAGGTTGCTCGGTAACAGGATATTCCGCATCAGTACACCTCCTCGCTGGTGAGGAGGGCGGCGGGAGTCAGGAGCCCCCGCTCCCTGCCCCAACCCCTGTCTCGCGCGGCGCAACGACCCATGGACCCGTTACGGACAACGGCAAGGCGTTCAGAAGCTGTGAAGCTTTGTTGAGTCAGTATAATGCACCGCAGCATCGGGGACGGAAAAGAAAGCTACCGTCGGGGTTATGAGACCTTTACCGTTGCGGAGGGGTTGAAGCCCCGAAGACCTCATACCAGCCGTCCATGCGGCTGCACCGCACAATGCCAGAATGAAAATAATGTGTTCCCGGGAGGGCTGCGCCCTCCCAAACCCTCCCGCACACAGGCTATGTGCACGTTAGATTTCGGGTGAGGTGTTGCGAAATCGGACTGGCCCTGCGCCGTGGTGTGATGCGGACTGTGTGGCTTGTCACTCATCACTCATCACGGTATCACAGCTCCTCGGAGCTGCAACCGCTGCGACGCAAGCGGCTGGGCCGCCCAACGACAGGGTGAAACCAGGAGAGACGCAGCAACACTGCGTCTCTCTTCCCGGACCTTCCCGCGCAGGGTCGCACGCACCTCAGCACCCGACCTGCTTGTTGGGATCGCGGAGCGGCAGGTTAAGCGGATTTTCGGCCTGATCGCGGATCAATTCAGGATCAATGCCTCTGGGAATAGCGCCGCCGAAGGTCGTATCGGCCACCAGTTCGGGACGCTCCTCCTTGAGGCGGGCGATCTCCTCACGGGTAAACACGCGGCTCTCATCGAAGCCCAGGTCCACCTGCACCGAGGCGCCCTTCATATGGATGCGGCCAATATCGTAGAAGCGCTTCTCGAAGGTCGTCTTGGCAAAGGCGCGCAGGCAGCCGAGCATGTACTTGCGCTTGGTCTTATCCTTGATGAAGGGATACTCGAGGAAAGCCTTGCGCATATAGAAGCGGGCGTAGTTGCGAAGCACGCCTTTGAGCACTTGCTCGCGCTCCATCAGCTCGGGCTTCATAATCGGGGTGACGAAGTTGTACTTGGAGTAGTCGCGCACTTCGACCCGATCACCCAGCTCCTCGAACAGTTCGGCGAAGGGCCAGGGCGTGTACATGTTCCAGTTGGCCATGTCCACCTTCCAATCGAGGGCCATGCGGTAGGTTTCCTCGATGGTCTCGGGCGTTTCGTTCTCCATCCCCATGATGAACTGGGCCTCGGCGACCATGCCCGCTTCCTGGATGAGACGGATGGCGGTCTTGTTCTGTTCGATGGTGGTCTGTTTGCGGAAGAGTTCCAGGTTCATCTGCGCCGCGGCTTCGGTGCCCAGGGAGATGTGCATCAGCCCGGCCCGTCGCCAGAGGGGCAGCAGATCCTTGTCGCGCATAATGTCGGTGACGCGCGTGTTGATGCCCCAGAGCACCGGCAACTTGCGGCGGGCCAGTTCTTCGCAGAGGGCGGTGAACTTCTTGCGGTTGAGCGTCGGCTCCTCATCGGCAAGGATAAAGAACCCGACCTTGTAGTCGCGCACCAGCGACTCGATCTCGTCCACGAACTTGATCGGGTTGCGCGAGCGGTAGCGCCGCCAGAACTTCCACTGCGAGCAGAAGCGGCAGGTGAAGGGACAGCCGCGGGCGAAGTTCGGCACGGCCACCCGCACGTTCAGTGGCACGTAGATGTACTTATCCCAGTCGAGCAGGCTCCAATCGGGTGACAGGGTGTCGAGGTCGGCGATGGGGTCACTGGCCGGTGTGGCGACGACCTTGCCCTCTTCCATGTAGGCGATGCCCCGGATGTTCGGACGGTCCTTCAGATCCGATCCGGCCTCGATGCTGCGCATCAGCTCGACGATGATCTCTTCGCCCTCGCCGCGCACGATGTAGTCGATCCAGGGCGCCTCGCTGAAGACCTGGGTGTACATGAAGGTGGGATGGATGCCGCCAAGGATCAGTCTGGCGTTGGGCCGTTCTTCACGGGCGATCTTCAGCGTATCCTGGGCCTTGAGAATCATGGGCGTGATCGCCGTGGCCATGATCACGTCGGGCTGGTTGACGCGGATGATCTGGCGGAGCTGGTCGTCGGGGATGTGAAAAGTCATCGCGTCAACGAAGCGAATGTTGTCGTACCCCGCTTGCTTCAGGGCGCCGCCGATGTAGGGCACCCAGCTTGGTGGCCAGTTTCCGGCGATTTCGGCCCCGCCCGCGTGATAGTTCGGCTGGATCATCATGATCCGCATACTGGTCTCCCTTTTTGGCTTGTGGGGCGGCGCCCCGCATCCCTGCGACAGAGTCTGAACTACACGGAACGAACAATGCCGGGAAGGCCCGGCCCTCCCGGGGTTACCGCCAGGTGACGGTGAACGTACAGGCCCCGGCCCCGCCCGCGACGCAGGCCGTCTCGCGCACGCGCACCCGTCGGTCGATCAGGGTTTGCAACAAGGTCTGGAAGCACTGTTCGTAGTAGCGGCAGAGCGGCTCCGCGGCGCCCACTCCCCGGCACTCCGGGCAATCGGCCAGGCGTAGAACCGCCTCGCTCCGCCCCACAGCGTAGCTGAAGCGCCCTGTGCCGGCAAATGTCCAGGCGTGGGCGGCAATCGCCTTGAGCAGGACGCGCAGGCCCGCAGCCGGCGGCAGCAGCGGTAGCACGATGTGGGCCGGCCGGGGGATGCGGTGCGCCAGCAGGTAGCCTGCCGTGCGTTCGCCCGAGCGTGCCAGGATGCGTCCCGCCTCCTCGCTGCCCACCTCGGCCCGCAGCGCGTTGATCAGCGTGATGAACTCCTGCTCGTCTACCATGGTGGCCGGCAGGTGCTCCACCAGGTCGTCGCGGCCCATGCGCCGCAGAAAGCCCTGCGTCTCCGCCCGGCCCCACGCCTCTTCGAGCGCGCCGACCGTCTGGATGATCGCGTTGGGGCCGATCCGCGCCGCGCCCGGGGCCGCGTGCGTCGCCTGCATGGGGGCTCCTTTCATGGCATGGTAGTGTTGTTACATTTTATACATGAATCGAATCGAGCGCAGTCTACCATGGTCGTTTTCACTGCACAGTGGTAATCGCTCAACGGTCTGTGAGTATTTCTTCTCAGACAGGGCCATACCCTGGTGCTAGGATGAACCACAGATCCAGGCGGGGGGCTGCGCGCACCGCCTGGCCTTCCCTGGTCATACCGGATGGCGTCGTATGGTCCAGCTCATCGCCACCGCTCCATACAGGGCCCGGTGGAGCCGTGGAGGCGTGGCGCTGATCCAGTGCGATGCCATCACCCGGCACTGGTATGACCGTGCTCCACCGCGAACGTGTTTCGTGGTGGCTTGGAGAGGAGACATGCATGTCGAACCGGGCGCCAGCCGGGTCACCGGCGCGGGGCTCCGCTTCCGCGGCGGGCGCCGATAATCGGCAGAAGTTGCTCGAGGCGACGATGCGGCGCCATCAGTACCGCCCTGACGCGCTGATCGAGGTGCTGCACAAAGCGCAGGAATTGTACGGCCACCTTTCGCCCCAGTTGCTCGCCTCTATTGCCCACAAACTCCACCTGCCGCCCAGTCGCGTGTACGGCGTTGCCACGTTTTACCACTTCTTCTCCCTCGTGCCCCAGGGTGAGCATACCTGTACCGTGTGCCTCGGCACTGCCTGCTACGTCAAGGGCGCGATGGAGATCCTGTCGGCCCTGGAAGCGGAGACCGGTCTCAAGGCCGGGCACACCAGTCCCGATGGGCGTCTCTCCTTGCTGACTGCGCGCTGCCTGGGTGCCTGTGGCATCGCTCCCGCCGTGGTGCTCGATGGGGTCGTCATCGGCCACGCCGATGCCGAGACGCTGCGCGCCCGGCTGCACGCTCTGCTCGCTGAGACGCCCGTCGCACCGTGAGAGAAGGCTTCCGATGGATCTTGCTGAACTGCACGCTATCGCCGAGCGCGAACGCGCGCGACGCAAGGCGGTCCGCGTGCTTTGCTGCACCTCGTCGGGCTGCCAGGCGTCGCGCTCGCTCGAACTGTTTCACGAACTGGAGGCCGCAGTTGCCGCCAGTGGCCAGGACGAGGCGGTTGAGGTCGCCAGTGTGGGCTGTATGGGGTTCTGCGGCCAGGGGCCGATGGTGCGGGTCGAGCCGGCCAACCTCATCTTCGAGCGCGTGCGCCCCGAACAGGCGCCGGAGATCATCGCCGCGCTCGCCGGGCAGCCCTGTAGTGTCGAGCGGGGCGATCCCAACCATCCCTTCTTCGTCCGCCAGATGCATGTGGTGCGCCGGAACGGCGGCGTGATCGATCCTGAACGGATCGAGGAGTACATCGCCGCGGGGGGGTACGAGGCGCTCTACCGCGTTCTCCACGATTTTTCGCCCGCCGAGGTGATCCACGAGATTACCCGCAGCGGCCTGCGCGGGCGTGGCGGCGCTGGCTATCCCACCGGCCTCAAATGGGCCACCGTCGCCAAAAGCCCCGGCGAGCGCAAGTTTGTGGTCTGTAACGGCGATGAAGGCGACCCCGGCGCGTTTATGGACCGGAGCATCCTGGAGAGCGACCCGCACCTGGTGCTCGAGGGTATGGCCATCGCTGCCTATGCCGTCGGCGCCCACGAGGGTTACATCTTTGTGCGCGGGGAGTATCCGCTCGCCATTCAGCGCCTGACCCGTGCCATTACCCAGGCCAGGAAGCTCGGCCTGCTGGGCAGCCAGATCTTTGAAACCTCCTTTGATTTCAAGATCGAGATCCGTGTCGGCGCAGGGGCCTTCGTGTGTGGCGAAGAGACTGCGCTGATCGCCAGTATCGAGGGGCGCCGCGGCCAGCCCCGGCCTCGTCCGCCTTACCCCGCCGAGAAGGGTCTCTGGGGCTTCCCCACCCTGATCAACAATGTCGAAACCTTTGCCAACATTGTGCCGATCATCGAGCACGGCGCCGATTGGTACGCCGCCATCGGCACCGAGAAGAGCAAGGGCACCAAGGTCTTCGCCCTGACCGGTAAGGTGCGCAATACCGGCTTGATTGAGGTGCCGATGGGCATGACCTTGCGCGAGATTGTTGAAGATCTCGGCGGCGGCAGCCCCGACGGTACCCCCGTCAAGGCCGTGCAGACCGGGGGACCCTCCGGCGGCTGTATCCCCGCCCGGCTCTTCGATACGCCGGTGGACTACGAGTCGCTCGCCGCTGCCGGCTCGATCATGGGCTCCGGCGGTATGGTGGTGATGGACGACCACACCAGTATGGTCGAGATCGCCCGGTTTTATATGGCCTTTTGCATGGACGAATCCTGCGGGAAGTGCGTCCCTTGCCGGGTTGGCACCGTGCAGATGCACCGGCTGCTCAGCAGGGTCGCCGCTGGCGTGGCCACGCCGGCCGATCTCGAACAGCTCGAACAGCTCTGCCACCTGGTCCGCGAGACCAGTCTCTGCGGCCTCGGGCAATCGGCGCCCAATCCAGTGCTCAGCACGCTGCGCTACTTCCGCGAGGAGTATGAGGCCCTCCTGCACGGGGATGTTGACGCCAGCGCGAATGGCAAACCCTGAGGCCCCGGCGGGCGCGCGTGCCCGCTGGCGCCCTTTGGAGCGTGTATGGCAGCCCGAACGCTTACCATTGATGGCCGGCTCGTCAGTGCCCGCGCCGGCGAGAGCATCCTCGAAGCGGCGCGCGATGCGGGCATCCACATTCCCACCCTCTGCTACCTGGAGGGCCTCTCCGAAGTGGGCGCCTGCCGCCTCTGTCTGGTCGAAGTGGCTGGATCGAACCGCCTCCTGCCCGCCTGCCTGACGCCGGTCAGCGAGGGTATGGAGGTGCGCACTGCCACCGAACGGCTGCGTGAACACCGACGGGCGCTGGTGGAGCTGCTCTTCGCCGAACGAAACCACGTCTGCGCCGTCTGCGTGGCCTCGGGGAACTGCGAGTTGCAGAATCTAGCCATCCAGGTGGGGATGACCCACGTGCGCTACGACTACCTCAACCCCGTCTGCACCGTGGATATTAGCCATCCACAGTTTGGCATTGACCACAATCGCTGCGTGCTCTGCGCCCGCTGTGTGCGCGCCTGCGACGAGGTCGAAGGCGTACACACCTGGGATATCGCGGGGCGGGGCATCAATGCCCGGGTGATCACCGATCTGGGCGTGCCCTGGGGCGAGGCCGAGAGTTGTACCTCCTGCGGCAAGTGCCTGCTGGCCTGTCCCACCGGGGCGATCTTCCGCCGCGGCACCAGCGTCGCCGAACTTGAACGCGATCCCAGACGGATTGCCCTGATCGTCGCCTCACGCCAGGAGCGGTGGTAATACTCAGACGGGGAAACCCGGTTTCCCCGCCCGCCAACCAGCGCCGGGGGCGCCTGACACCCGGGTGGGCAGGGGAATGGGAACATCGGTTTCCCCTAATATCGTAAAGCGGGGTTGGGAGGCCTTAGCACTCCCAACCCCCTTCTAGAGATTGACCGACCTATGTCCAGAATCGCGTTCGCTACCGTCTGGTTCGGAGGGTGTTCGGGTTGCCATATGTCGCTGCTCGACCTCGACGCCTGGTTGCTGGAGCTGGCAACCAGGGTCGAGCTGGTGTATGGCCCGCTCGCCGATCAGAAGACCTTTCCCGACGGGGTCGATCTGACCCTGGTGGAGGGCGCCATTGCGAACGAAGAGCACCTGGAACTGGCGCGTGACATCCGCCGGAAAACCCGGGTCCTGGTCGCCCTGGGCGACTGCGCCGTAACCGGCAATGTTACCGCCCTGCGCAACCTGGTGGGCAATCCGACGGACCTGCTGCAGCAGATCTACCTCGAGCGCGGAGATCCACCCGTGGCGATACCGGTGGCGCCGGGAATTGTGCCGCGCCTGATCGAGCGGGTGGTGCCCCTGCACGCGGTGGTGCCGGTGGACCATTTTCTCCCTGGCTGTCCTCCCTCCGCGCCGCGCATCCGCGCCATGCTCGAGGCGTTACTCGCTGGCGTCGAGCCGCCCGAGATCGGGCGCTTTGGCTAGCTATGCCACCGCGGGCCGGGAGGAGGGCAACCCGGTTGCCTCCTCCCCCAACCGGTGGTGAGGGCGCCGGGCGCCCCGCTGGATGGGGGCGAGGGAATCCGGTTGCTCCATACCTTCGAGGGTGTGGGAGGGCTGTGACCGCCCATAGCCGCCCCGCAGGCAGGGGAATGGGGAAACCCGGTTTCCCCATCCTCTAACAAGATGAAGACAGGTTTGTTCCCGGGAGAGCTGTGACCGCCCACAGCCGCCCCGCAGGGAGGGGAATGGGGAAACCCGGTTTCCCCCTCTGTTCACATTAGAAATCACTCCTATGAGTAAGACCATCCTCATCGACCCGGTCACCCGGATCGAAGGGCACGCCAGAATAAGCATCTATCTCGATGAAGCCAGCGAAGTCACAGGCGCGCGGTTTCACGTCACCGAGTTTCGCGGCTTCGAGCGTTTCTGCCTGGGGCGCCCCTTCTGGGAAATGCCCGCGATCACCGCGCGCATCTGTGGAATCTGCCCGGTTAGCCATATTCTCGCTTCGGCCAGGGCCGGCGACGCCATTCTGTCGGTGCGGGTGCCGCCTGCGGCCGAAAAACTGCGCCGGCTGATGAACCTGGCCCAGATCATCCAGTCGCATGCTCTGAGCGTCTTTCACCTCAGTGGTCCCGACCTGTTCCTGGGCTTTGAGAGTGACCCGGCACAGCGCAACCTTTTTGGCCTGATCGCCGCTGAACCGGACCTGGCCCGCAAGGGCATCGGTCTGCGCCAGTTCGGGCAGGAGGTGATTGAACGCCTCGGCGGGCGCAAGATCCACCCCGCCTGGGCCGTGCCCGGCGGCGTGCGGCATGGCCTCGATGAAGCCGATCGCGCCGCCATTGCCGCTGGCCTGCCCACCGCGCGCGCCACCGTACTCGAGACTCTGGCGCGCTTCAAGGGCATGCTCGACCGCTTCGCCGAGGAAGTCGCCTCCTACGGGCGCTTCGCCAGCCTGTTCCTCGCCCTTACCAACGAGCGCGGCACCTGGGAGCACTACAACGGCCAGTTGCGGGTGATGGATTCGCAGGGCCACATTCTGGCCGACCGGGTGCCGCCGGAGGAGTACGCCGAGGTGATCGGCGAAGCGGCGCAGGACTGGAGCTACCTCAAGTTCCCCTACTACCGGCCCTACGGCTTCCCCGAAGGTATGTACCGCGTCGGCCCCCTCGCCCGCCTGAACGTCTGCCGCAGCTTCGGCACACCCCTCGCCGACGCTGAACTGGTCGAGATGCGTCGGCGCGCCGGGGGTGGCCCGGTGACGGCCAGTTTCTACTATCACTACGCCCGTCTGATCGAGATCCTGGGCAGCCTGGAGTTGATCGAGCGTCTGCTTGACGATCCCGACCTGCGCGCCCGTCGCCTCCGCGCCGAGGCCGATGTCAATCAACTCGAGGCCGTGGGTTGTAGCGAGGCTCCCCGCGGCACCCTCTTCCACCACTACCGCGTTGATGAATACGGTCGGCTCACCTTCGTCAATCTGATCATTGCCACCGGCCAGAACAATCTGGCAATGAACCGCACCGTGACCCAGATCGCCGAACGCTACCTGCGCGGCGGGCGTCTCGACGAGGGCTTGCTCAACCGCATCGAAGGCGGCATTCGCGCCTTCGACCCCTGTCTGAGTTGCTCAACCCACGCCGTTGGCGTGCCGGCTCTCACTGTGCGCCTCCACGGCCCCGACGGCCAGATCCTCGATGAGATGACGCGCTAAACATTAAGGGGCAGCCGGGTTTCCTTTCCTTCACGAAGCAGCCTGCCTCCGGGACGCGATGCGGGCCGCACCGGTGCGGGGGACTCAGACCCCGGAGGTCGGGCGTATCCCGCTGCGCGAGCCACGCGCGGTACTTGCGCAGCCGCGCAAAGCCCGTCCAATCGTCCTAGCCCGTCGGGCGTACCCCGCTGCGCGAGCCACGCGCGGTACAGCTAGAGATGCGCCGGGTCAAGCTGAAGCTGCGGCCGCCGCGCCATCAGGTCAGGCGCACCCACTGGTAGCCGGCGCCAGCGGTGGCCCTGCTGGTGGGTGCGGCGAAACGCGCCGCGTGGGAGTAACCCGCTGCGCTGTTTGGTGCTGACGATCTGTCGCGTTCCCGATGCCGCAACGGCATGGGAGCTGGTGCGCTGGTACAGCTACCGCATTAATGCCAAACGAGAAAGTTCTGTTTACTGCTCGTGTTCATCCTGCGGTTTTCTTGCCTTCCACAATCGCTCAGCAGGAACCTGTCCATTGCTTGCGCTCTTCGTAGCGCTGCTGCCACAGCTGCGACAGGTGAACAGCCCTCCAGTCAGCCTCAATCAGCGTCGGTTTTGACCCGCGCCTCGCGGTGATTTGTCCCCGGCATCCACCACCACCGTGCGGCTCCCCGGCTGCGCGACGGTGTCGTAGCCGTCCCGGACATTCGTCGTCGTCGCGATGACCGCCGCCTCGCCTGTCCGCAGGTTCCCGGTTGCCCAATTCCGAAAATGGCTCATCTCCATCCGCCTCGGGCAAATCACCCACTCCTGGCCGGAATGCATCGCTCCCACCATCACATCGTCGTTGTGAATGTCCAGGGCAACGTAGCGTTGAAGGGCGATTGATTCTGGCGGCGAGTTCGTGCTATACTCGCGCTACGAAATGGTCTGAGGTGCGGATTTTAGGGTTGAACGTTACGGCGGCCGATGCGGGTGTTGGCGTGCTGCACCATCCTAGATGAGTATCCGCCGGGTAGCCGAAAATATATCTATGCCCGTTACGCATAGGTTTGTGAAACCTAAAAACGCAATCAACACTGCGTGCAGGCGGACGAGCGGGGGCATTGTCCCCCTTACTGGGGTACGTAACGGCCAGGTAGGATATCCGACTTCGGATTGCGATGGAAGGTCATTTTCACGTTCGGGTAGGGGCCGGGCAGGTCGCTGGGGCGCAACCAGAGCCGGTGCCAGATGTGCCCGTGACCGAGTTAGCGTCGAGCGGCGCTCAGTCCGCGCTAAAGAGGCTGACGCGCCCGTGTTCGGTCGGCGTGAGCAGTGTGGGCGGAACCCGAATGCGGTCGGGGGTGGTTCCTAATACCTCGGCGTCGGCGTCGCGTGTGCCACAGCCCAACACTCACAATGTCGCGACCGCGCGCACCAGTCAGTGACGCGCCACCGGTTCTGGTTCCGTGCGCCGCGTTTTCTGCCACTGCCACCCCATACTTTTCAGTGCTCGGAAGCCCAAATTCAATCCACATCCGGAGCCCATACCAACTGTGCTGTACCGCGCGTAGCGCGAGGTCGGTCAGCAGCATCCAGCGTTCCTTAATGTCCCACGCCCCAGATGATGATCAGCGTCCCCGTCTGCCGCGCCTCCGCGCCAAAGACATCCACTACGCCGACCCAGCCGCGACCCGGTCCGGGAGCCAGATGCGCGGGCGTCACGGTGCGTTTGCGCCCGGCCGGGCGAAGCGCGATTCCGTCGTTCAACCGCAGGAGCGGGTGCAGGCGCCGCTGACGCAGATGGCGCCACAATTCCGGACTCCACAAGCCGCGGTCCACCAGCACCAGCGCGCATCAGTCGGTTGGCATAGCGGGCGCGAGGTGGTCGAGCAGCGCCAGGATGTGCGGCATCCACGCGCCTGTTGTCTGGGCTGGAACGATGTGCCAGGCAACCGGAATGGCACCGCCACGGTACAGCACACTGATCACGAGCGCGACGACGCGGTTCTGATGCGCGACCGCATCAATGGCGAAGGGCAAGCTGGTACTGTTGTGCCACCACTGAACCACCCAGCGGAGCAGGGCCGGAAAACACGCGGCACGCTCGACTTGTGCAGCGCAAGGTCGGGCTTTGTCCTGACCGTCTTTCACCCACTCGCGCAGCCGCTGTCGGGCCGCATCAGGCTTCAGGAACACCGCAAGTTCGACCACGATCGCCGTCAGACAGGCGCTTTTGGCCAGTACGGTGCCGTACACCCACAGTGCCAGGCCGAGGACGTGCGCTGGCCGCAGGCTCGGCAACTGCTGCGAGAGCTCCTCTTGATGTGGAGGTGGAAATGAGGTTAGCAATTAAAACACTAACCCCTATCTGGACCGGCGGCGCAGAAACAGGCAAGGTAGACCGTATCCACGAAACAGGTATCTTGGGCTCGCTGCGGTGGTGGTATGAGGCCATTGTGCGCGGGCTAGGTGGCGATGCGTGTGATCCGAGCAAGGGCGAATGCCGGTTTGACCTCGAGAAATACAAGACAAGCCAGGCCACCGACGAACGCCAGCGCCTCCGCGATGCCGGTCTGTGCGATGTGTGTCAGGGTATCCGTTCAGGCAGGGTTGAAGAGTGAGGGAGAGGGCTGGCGGCTCCAGTAAGCCGTAATCGCGTCGGTGATGAAGGGCAGGAGGGGTCGCTGATGCTGCTGCAGGGTCGCGCTCACCGCGAGCATCCGCTCGGCAAAGCGACTGCCCGCCTCACTTTGGGTGCCGAAACAGCCTCTCCGCCACAGCACGGCCGGACGCAACGCCCGCTTCGCGGCGTTGTTGGTTGGCTCGACCTCCTCGTGGTCGACAAACGTCCACAACGCGGGAAAGCGTGTGGCCAGATCCGCACACAACGAGCCAAACGTGTTGCTCTGCTGTCGCCCGCGCTCGACCTGTTCCCAGATCGCCTGCTGCAACGGCTGGAGGATCAGCCGCATCGTATCGCGGTCAATTTCCCCAGCTTTGAAGCGTCCCCATACCGCCATCACCAGCTCTGCCACCGCCAGCAGGTCTGCCGCAGCCGCTTGCCACGGCCCTCGCGCATCCACCCGGCCGTGGAACGAACGCAGCAGATGTGCCCAGCAGAGTTGGCGTCGCTCGGTCTCCACGCTGTTATAGGTGCGCAGCCGGTCCGAGGTGACCAGACCGGCGAAGACCTCGCCCACAAGTGCCAGCAGCCCCTTCTTGCCGCGGCTGCCGTGGATGCGGAACAGCGTGGCCGCAGCCGTGACTGCCGTCCACAACCAGGGCTTGCGCGTCCCCTCGCGCCAGGTTGTCTCGTCAACGTTGGCGTGGTCGCTCGTTGCAACTGCCTGCTCTACCGCGCCGTAGGCTGGCTCGAGCGCCTCACTCGCCACCTGCTGGAGCGCAACCACGCTTCCGAGGCTGATGGGCAACTTGAAGAGGTCGGCAAACAGGGCGACCAGTTCGCGGTGGCTGATGCGGTAGCGACCGTGCAAGAGCGCCACGTGAGCGGCCACGCGAGGGCCAAAGGCGCCAGGCGGGATGTCGTCAGGGCGCGGTGCGGTCACCCAGTCCTTACAGCACAGGCAGCACACACTGAAGTACTGGTATTCGGTGATCTCGGGCACGATGACAGGGAGATCCCAGACCTGCTGACGCCGCGGCGGCCCAAGGGTGGGCAGCAGTTCGGGGAAGGGCAGCTGACAGGAGGGGCAGCCGGTGGGGTGCAACTCGACGACGCGGGACACGTTCTCAGTGGGAACGAGCTCGCGCTGCTGGTCGGGATGCCCAGGCTGAGCGCCCTTGGACTTGGGCTTGCCGCGCGGGGTCTTGACCGGGCGAGGAGGTGCGGAAGGGGGGTCAGAGGAGGGCGGCTTCGAGGAGTTCTGCGAGTTCTGGTTGAGACGCGCTTCGAGCGCAGCAACTTTGGCCAGCAGTTCATCCTGGCGGGTCTGCATTGCCAGGAGGGTCGTCTCAATGGCGGCTTGTGCTGCCAGCAGCGAACGAACAAGCGCCTTCACCCGCGGCGGGGTGGCTGCCCATTCTTCTGGCGTCAGGTCTGCTGGCGGCATCTCGTCCATAGCAGCAGTATGCCGTAAACGGTGCGCTCTGGCAAGCTACTCTACGGCTTGTCTACCCACCCTGAACGGATACACATGTGTCCGATGGACATTCACGTTTCGGACTACATCAAAAAAGGCCAGCGGGTGCTTTCTACGGAATGTATAATGTGTCTGGAATGTGTGAACGTTTGCGCCAAAGGCGCACTCTTCGCCAACTTTGCCGTTGACATGGTCGGAGAGCGGGCCACATGAAAAACGCTTTTCTCTTTTTGGCAGCAATCTGTCTGTTGTCTGCTTGCGTTCGCCCGCAATCGGACCACCTGCGCCCCGGGAATCATGACCTCGCGCTGGAAGTGGATGGCCGGACCCGCACCTTCATCCTGCACGTTCCGCCTGCCGCCCGGCAGGATCGGCCGCTGCCCATGCTCATCGTCCTGCATGGCGGGGGCGGCACCGGCCAGAAGATGCAGCGCTTTTTGGGATTCGATTCTTACGCCGATGAACGCGGCTTTTACGTTGCCTATCCCGATTCGTATCAGCCGCCCGGTGAACGGGGCACTTTCCACTGGAACGATGGGCGCGGCACGGAGAGGACTGCTGACGTTGACGATGTGAAATTTATCCTGGAGATGGTTGCCGAGATTGGCCGCCGGGTCGCGTTGGACGCGAACCGCGTCTACGTGACCGGGGCCTCCAACGGCGGGATGCTGACCTACCGCCTGGGCTGCGCGACCGCGGGCGTCTTTGCCGGAATCGCCCCGGTGATTGCCAACATCCCCGAACCGATTTTCGCCACGTGCCATCCGTCTGCGCCATTGAATGTTCTGGCGATCAACGGCAGCGCCGACCCGCTCATCCCGCTGGAGGGCGGCGAAGTATGCGCGGACATCCGCTTCGGCTGCGCGGGCGGGAGGGTGGTCGCGCAGGCCGAATCGGTAGGGGCCTTTGCCGCTGCCAATAGGTGTGACCCTGTTCCGCAATCCGTCACCCTGCCGGTCGAAGTGGACGATGGCACGTTCGTTGAACAGCAGACCTACGTCAACTGTGCCGGTGGGGCACGGGTTATGGCTTACATTGTCCACAACGGAGGGCATACCTGGCCGCCGCGCCCTGGTCAATTGCCCGCGGCTGGCGCCCAAAGCCGCAACCTGGATGCCACCCGTCTAATTGTAGAGTTTTTCTTTCCGTAGAAGCGGATGAGCTTCTGCACCTGACTTTGCAAGCCTGGTCTGCCTCTTTCTTATACGATGAGATGAATCTGTTTGGAGAGCGCGTCTTCGCCTATGCCCTCTGGCTTTGGAATCCCTCCTGGCAGCCCTGGGCGTGCGCCCCCAACCTGGAATCCGCTTTATGGCCCTAACCCACAGAATGCCGGCCCTATCGAAAATGACCTGGCCGCAGCGCGGTGTTCTGTATGCGTTCAGGTAGGGTCTGAAAAGCCTGCTTCAGGGCGGGCCTCAAACGGAAATCTGAGGCGGGGCATCCATTCAGGTAGGGGCCGAGCTACCCGCTTCGGGCTTGGCAGCGCGCTGGTTTGATGTCATACTCCGCTCCATAATGATGGAAGAGACGCCACCACTCGATCTGACGCTGGAAGAATGGGCTGCCACCCCACCGCGGGTGCGCGCAGCCTTCCAGATGCTCCTGGCGATGGTGGCCGAACTCCCCACCCTTCAGGCCCGCGTGGCGGAACTGGAAGCGCGGCTCAACCAGAACTCCCAGAACTCCTCCAAGCCTCCCTCCTCTGACCCACCTTCGGCTCCACCGCCTCCCACCAAAACGCCTCGTGGCAAGCCCAAGAAGCAGGGAGCCCAGCCAGGGCACCCCGAGCAGCAGCGCGAACTGCTCCCTGAGGCTGAGGTGGACAAGGTCGTGAAAGTGCATCCGACCTGCTGCCCCAACTGCCACGATATGCTCCCCGCTACGCTGGGCTCTGCCTGTCTGCCACAACGCCAGCAGGTCTGGGAGCTGCCCGAGGTGTGGCCGACGATTACCGAATATCAGTACCTGACGGTCTGTTGTCGCGGCGGTGGCGAGCTGGTCACGGCCCCGCGGCCGGACGATGTGCCCCCAGGGGCTTTCGGACCACGGGTGGTCGCCCTGATTGCCTTGCTCCACGGACGCTACCGCATCAGCGACCGCGAGTTGGTCGTGCTGCTCGAGATGGTCTGGCACCTGCCAATCAGTCTGGGGAGTGTGGTCAACCTCCAGCAGGTGGCGAGTGAGGCCCTGGTACCTGCATACGCCGAGGTGCAGGAGGCGGTCACGAGCAGCGAGCAGGCCAACGTCGATGAGACCGGCTGGCACGAGGGCCAAAAGAAGCCCTGGCTTTGGGTCGCCGTCACCAGCCTGGCGGTGCTCTTCCGTATCCAGTACGGGCGGGGTCGCGCCCAGCTGGCGCTGCTGTTGGGTACGGTGTTTGCCGGGCTGGTCACCTCCGACCGCCTGAGCGCCTACAACAGCATTGAGACAGCGCGCCGGCAGCTGTGCCTGGCCCATCTGGTGCGCAACTTTCGCGGGCGGGCCGAGGCACGAGGCCCCTGGCAGGAAGCGGCGGCGGCCTTGCTGGCCCTGACCGAGGAGGTGCTGGTGATTTGGGCCTGCTACTGAGAGGGCAGGCTTGACCGCCCAACCATGCAAGGTTTGATCGAGGCCATCCAGCAGGCAATGCGAGAACTGGCAGAGGAACCGGCGCCACAAAAGCATACCCTGGGGAGCCTGTGCACGGAGTTGCTGTCGCTCTGGGAAGCGCTGTGGACCTTCACGCGCGTGGAGGGCGTGGAACCGACCAATAACGCCGCCGAGCGGGCGCTTCGTCCTGCCGTGCTCTGGCGCAGGGGCTGTTACGGCACCCAAAGTGACGGCGGCAGCCGCTTCGTCGAGCGCATGCTCACGGTCAGCGCGACCTGTCACCTGCATCAGCGTCCCCTCTTGCCCTATCTGGTCGAGGCCATTGCTGCCTACTGGGCCAAGCAGCCCGCCCCACGACTCCTGCCCTCAGGAACCCCCTGAACGCATACGCGGTCTGTAGTCTCTTGCACTTCTTCATCTTCATCTACAAGCCCAAGTGACATTTGATCAACGACGGTTGTGAATACTAGACCTACTTCGTCCCCCCGCTTGAGGGCACTCATTTGTATTGCCATGAGAGGAACCACACCATTGAACAAACTGATCACGTTTAGAAAACGGCTTGTGATATCTTCAGCAATAATGACTGCGGTATGGTCATATTGTGGGTAACGTTTGCGCTCAATATCTCAGTACTCGATGGTTCGAATGATGTGGCTCTCATCTGTGCTGCCCAATTGAATTTCGACTTCGTAGCGTTGGCTCGATTCTGCATCTTGCAACAGAAGGTCAAGTCGCCCTGCACGTGGCTGGATTCGCTCTTTGTCCTTTAGGACAACGTCTCCGAGACCCAATATTGTCGGGTCCTCTGCGATACGTTCCTGCACCCAACGCTCGTTTAGTTGAGGGTGGTTCTTGAGCGAAACCTTTTCGAATTTTACGTATTCCATTGCTCACGTCCCTATAGCCGCATAACGAACAAGCTCAGCAGCGGGGGGGCCGAGTGAGCTTAAACCCTGGGAAAGCCTACGTGCCCCCGCCGTCTGCTGCAGCGCGTGGTTCGGCGTC
>JBDNDG010000541.1:0-2504 GCA_046719255.1 Chloroflexaceae bacterium | reverse complement strand
GGACCCGATCTGGTCGAAGGCGCGCGCCGCTTTCCGGGTATGGTTGTCGGTGGACTGAGCCAGCGCGATATTGTCGAAGGTTCGCCGGGCGGCCTACCGCTGCGCGGTCTGAGGCATGCAGACGGCCGCGATCGTCCGGCACAGGCGTGGGCTTTGGGGGGTTTCCAAAGGGGCGGAGGTAGGGTCGCAGCGGCGCTGCGCACTACCCGCGTGCGGCCTGCCGACATCATCACCAGAACTTCGGCCAGAGTAGGGCGCGGGTCATTGCCACACCGGTGGAACGCAGCGCAGGGAAAAGAAAGCACGAGCCGTGTCCGGCGAGCCAGTAGGCCACCAGCGAGGCAATGGCCGCGCCGAGCCCGCCCAGTGGTGGGATGAGTATCCAGTTCAGGAAGAGATTCACCACGCAGCCCAGGGCCACCGTGGCCAGGTGCAGCCGGGTGTAGTTTTCGGCTGTCAGGAAGCTGCTGCGCGCCACGCCGAGAGAGCCGAACAGGCCAGCCCAGGTGAGCACAACCAGTGATGGTGCAGCGCCGGTGTAGGCAGGGCCAAGCATCAGCGTGGTCAGCGGTGCGGCGAGCAGGGTCACCGGCAGGGCGAAGGCATAGCCCAGCGCCGCCACCAGGCCGTAGAGCTGGCGCAGGCGTTGCGCGTAGCGGTCAGGGCCGGCGGCGCGAGCAGCGACGACGGTGGGCAGCAGCGCGACGACGATCGTATTCGGCACGATGGGGAAGACCTCGGCGATACGCACTGCCCCGGAGTAGATGCCCAGTTCCACATCACCCCGAAACCGGCCCAGCATGATCTGATCTACCCGCAGGTAGAGGTTAACCAGCAACCCACTGATGATCAGCGGCCAGCTGTCGGCGAGCAGTCCGCGCGCGCTGGCCAGCGATGGGCGCCAGTGGGCCGGGTTGCCGCCGCGCCACCGATAGGCCAGGAAGACTGCCGCAGCACCCAGCGCCGCCTCGGCGACGAAGGCCCAGGCAAAGGCGATCAGCGGCGCGCCGGCCAGGATCAGGCCCACTCGCAGCAGCACCGCACCCAGGTAGGCCAGCGCGCGGGCCAGCGCCGCGTCGCGCGCCGCGAGTTGCGCGCGGAACCAGAGATCGACCACACTGGAAGCCTGTAGCACCCCGGCTACACCGATAATCGCTGTCAATGCCACGACTGCAGGGTCGTCGGGCCGCAGGCTCATCGCCAGGACGACGATTACCAGGTTTGCGCCGAGACCACCGGCCAGGCGCAGCAGCGCGGCGCTGCCGAGCAGGCGGCCCTCGTCGGACGGATGACGCACCAGCTCGCGTACCAGAATGCCCTCCAGCCCGAGGGTGGTCAGCGAGGTAACGATGATGCTCAGGGCGATGGCGAAATTGTAGCGGCCGTAGCTAGCCGGGCCGAGGTAGCGCGCCAGCCAGAGACCGACCAGCAGTCCGCCGGCCAGGCGCAGCATGCGCTCGGCAAGCATCCAGCCAGCGCTGCGGAGCGCGCGGCGCAAGTTGGCGCGGTCCCACGCGGTGCGAAGCCGGGCGAGGGTTGTGGCGAGGAGGGTCACCGTGGGCGCCCTTTCTATCCCTCCGCCCGGACATAGAATGTAGTCTGGGTGAGCACCGGCGCTCCGGGGGCGACCCCTGCATACACCGTGGCTCGCCAGCCGGCGAGTAGCGGGCCGATCCGCGCGGTGTAGTAGGCCCGGTCAGAATTGTCGAGGATCAACAGACCGCCCCGATGCACTCGTGGCAGAGCGTGAAGAATGCACGAAGGGCGCGCGCGACCATCCACCAGCACCAGGTCGAAGTATTCCTGTGGAAAGACATCAATCTCGGCGGCGTAGCGCGCGAAGCTGTACCCGGCGCAGGCCGGATCGCCCGAGCGATACGCGGTGGGATCGCTCGGATCGGCTGGGCCGGGCGGAGCAGGTTCAGGTAGCTTCAGGCGGTAGTCGAGGGGCGCGCCAGGTGGCGCCAGAGTGCGCACGCGCGCGTACCAGGCCGCATCATGCTCAACCGATACCACGCTGGCGCCCCGCCGGAGCCAGTAGAGTGTGGAGCCACCGCTGCCGTACTCGAACACGCGCCACTCGCGCAGATCCAGTTGGTCGAGCGCGACAATTGCATCGAAACACAGCCACGGTAACCCGACGCGCAACAAGTAGTCGGGCTGCTGCGACCTGAGCCAGGGAATGAAATGGCGTTGCTGTTCCGGGTGGGTCAACAAGCGGGCAGAGAAACGTAGACGCGCCAGCACGTTGCGTACCGTTGGCATGACATGAACTCGCTCTGACCGGGAGCAGGCATTACATATCGGCCATTGTACTCCCAGGAACAGCATATGTACAGGCACAGACCGTCCGTCGGGGGGACGGGGCGGCCCGTGGGGCGGCGGGGCGGCCCGTGGGGCGGCGGGGCGATGCGTCGGGGGCGGCGTAGAGACGGCCCGCCGGGCCGTCAACTTCAGGACTGTGCGTGACCATGAGGAGGTTCTTTCCGGCGCGGCGAGTGAGC
>JBDNDG010000540.1:0-2512 GCA_046719255.1 Chloroflexaceae bacterium | reverse complement strand
CAGCGTGTAGGTGTTGAAGCCAGTGCTGGCTGCCACGCGCCCGGCCTCTTCGCCGCGGCCGTAGCCCAGGGTAACGGTGATGGTATTCTCGGCGTGGCCCGGCACGATCCAGATCGGTATGGTGAGAGCCTGTCCCTGATGGCGCAATCCGATCAATGTGCCATTGGCGCGGCTCAGCCGTTCCAGGGCCCACTGGCTGGCGGCGTTGTCAGGCGAGGCCAGGTCTTCGAGGGTGAAGGGCAGGTTCAGCAGGCGGATGGCCGTGCCGGGGCTGACCAGCGCGGCATTGTCCCAGGTGAGCTTGGTCATGGGGCGCGGCAGTTCCTGGAGCCAGCCGTTGTTGGCATAGCGCCCATCCCAGATCGCCGGATCGGGGCGGAAGATCAGCTCCAGGCCTTCGCTGGCGGGTGGCAGGGTAAAGCTGAGATCGGTGCGCAGGGCGACGGGGCGGGCAGGCAGGGCGGTGCCGGGTACTACGCCGTTGTTCAGGCTGCCGCGGAAGAAATTGTCAAACTCCGTGCCCTCAAAGCCGCTCTGCTGCTGCCAGTAGGCGCGCACCAGGTCGTAGGAAGTCTGGCCGCTCTGGCCGAGCATCACTGCCAGCAGTTCGTGGGTGGTGCGCCCGCCATAGAGGGGCAGGATGAGGGGCTGAATAATCGTCGCGGTACCGTCGTAGGCGCGGATGTCGCCCCAACTCTCCAGCGTGTGGCAGAGGGGAATGAACCAGTCGGCCAGCGCCGCGGTTTCGTCGTTGTAGTAATTGAGCGCGGCCTTAAAGCGCGCCTTGCCCAACGCCTGGGCGAAGTTCAGGTCTGCCGGGGCGGTAAAGACCGGGTTGGAGTCGATGATCACCAGCACTTCGACCGCGCCGGCATCGAGGTCGTTCACCAGGTCGCGAAGGGCGGCGATCTGATCGCCGGGGCGGGCCGCCACCGCATCGGTATGCTCTACGGTCACGCCGACGGCGCCGAGGGCGGCGTTGATGGCGTGACCCAGGGCGTGTACCACCGGCGGTTGCCATTCGCCGACCACGACCACTCCCTCCGAGCCGGCCGTTCGCAGGTCGGCGATCAGCGCATCGAGGAAAGGACGGGCCTCCTCGGGCACGGTCGCGCGGGGAGCGCCAGGCACGCCCAGGGCCGCGGCGATGTAGGCGGCAGCCGCGCCAACCTCGCCGGCCTTGAGCCGCAGGCGGTGATCGGCGACCACACCGGTATTGGAGAACACCGGCTCGATGGCGTAGAGGCGACTGATCGCGGTCGTGTCCTTGAGCACGCGCCGGCGGCTGATCCAGTCGCGAGCATAACGGGCGCGCGCCGCCGGGTCCTGCAAGAAGTCGCTATCGAGGGAGACAATCACCCGGGCCCGGTCGAAGCGATAGCGGGTCTCCACCACCTCACCAAAGGCCAGCCGCGCGCCCTCGTAGGTGTTGGAGCGACCAACCGGATCGTACTGCACCCACTTCGCGCCGGGGTAGGTGGCGAGCAACTCCTCGAACTGGGCGGCAAGGGTTGGCGAGGTGATCGTCGGTGTCAGCACGCGCAGGCCCTGACCCTGGAGGCCCCGTTGCAACTGCATCACCTGGCTGAAAGCGAGGAGAAACTGTTCCCAGGTGCTGATGCGCCCGTTGTTGAGCACCGTCTCGGGCCGGTCGGGATCGTAGAGCTGGAGAATCTCAGCCTGGGCAAACAGGTCGGTGGCGCCGAGGCTCGCGGGATGGTTGGGATTGCCCTCGATCTTGATCGGGCGCCCGTCGTAGCTCTTGACCGCGACACCGAGGCCGAAGCCCTCGAAGTTCGTGGCTGTAGCGTAGTAGAGGGGAATACCCGGCTCCTGATTGTGTGGGGCGCGGGCAAAGGGGGCCACCAGTTCCTGAGGTTGTTTGATGGCGAAGGTACACCCGGAGAGGCCTGCCAGCGCCAGCGACGCGCCCATCAACTTGAGAAAGGTGCGTCGGGTCAGCGGATCGGCTGGCAGTTCAGCAGCGCCGGCGGGAAACTCACGGCGGAGCAATTCCTGAAACGCGGGCGTATCGGCCAGTTCGTCGAGCGAGCGCCAGAACTGCTTTCCTCGGGCAGCTTGCAATCGAGCGCGGACGTCGCGAAGCTCGGGCTCGGTCGCATGGAGGGTGATGTCACTCATCGGCAGCAGCCAGACTAGACACGGTGGGGCAGGTGTGGTAGTTTGTGATTTCTGGAACGAGTTTGTTTGCCCGAATTATACCAGCCCTGAGGCTCCTGGGAGCAGGAGAAAAGATACCTGTTGAGCCTGATTGATCTACCTGCGAGGAATAGAAGCGCAATAGCAGCGTGAACGGGCGGGAACGATGCGGGAGAAGCACTCAGGTGCTTGAAGGTGCTTTCTATTGCAAGGCGATTGTAGCACATCAGCGCCGGGCGGCGCAAGCAGTGAACGGCTTCTCAGGGCTTGAGCAACGTCCCCCGTCGCCCGGGGCGCCGCCCCGGGGGAATGCCGCGCGCCGCGGGGCCGCCCGGCCCGCCATGGCCGCCCG
>JBDNDG010000054.1:0-16432 GCA_046719255.1 Chloroflexaceae bacterium | reverse complement strand
GCACACCCTCCCTGCCGGGGAGAGGAAACCGGGCTCCTCCCCCCGGCGGGGGGAGGCTGGGAGGGGGGGCGGTACGCTCCAAACCCTCCCACGTACGGCCTATTTTCACCTCAGCCGTCCATGCGACTGTGCCGCACAACGCGAGAACGAAAAGAAGAGGCTCCTGGGAGGGCTACGCCCTCCCAAACCTTCCCGCACACGGGCTATCTTCACGTTAGCGTACCCAGGCCCGCCGATGCATCCAGCGCAGGGCCACGTCGCCCGGCATGGGCTGGGCAATCGCATAGCCCTGGGCCAGATCGCACCCGATGGACTGCAGATAGGCCAGAATTTGTGCGTCTTCAACGCCCTCGGCGGTGCAGCGCAACCCCAGGCTGCGCCCCAGATCGACGATGAAGCGCGTGACGGTGCGCGACTCCTGCGAGTGCATCGCCGTCATCACGAACGATTTGTCAATTTTGAGTTCCGAGAACGGCAGCCGCACCAGTTGCAGCATCGACGAAAAGCCGGTGCCGAAATCATCGAGGGCGAGATGGAACCCCTGCATCCGCAGCCGGGTGAGCAGGTCGAGCGAGGCGGTCGGATCATCCATCGCGCTGCTCTCCGTCAGTTCGAAACTCAGCCGCTCGGGCGCCACGCCCAGACGCCGGCACTGGTCGCGCACCCGCTCGAAGAGGGCCGTATTGCTCAGCGTGCGCGCGGAGATGTTCACCGCCAGTTGCACGCCCGCGCCAGGCGTGGGAGCGATGCCGAGGCCGTCGGCGCCATCGCTGCTCGTGCAGAGCGGCGCGAACCAGCGCAGGGCCTGTTCGGTCACGTGCAGGGTCAGGTCATCAATCAGCCCGTTGGCTTCAGCAAGGGGAATAAACCGAGCGGGGTGAATGAGACCCCGCTCCGGGTGGCGCCAGCGAGCCAGGACCTCGAACCCGGCCAGGGCGCCGGTGGCGCAGACGACCTTGGGCTGGTAGTAGGGCACGATCGCCCCGCTGTGGAGGGCCTGCCGCAGTTCCCCGGCGTCCAGCAGCGCCGCCGGCGCTCGAACAACGTCCTCCTCCGTGCCGGGGCCCGGTGCTGCCACGGGCGCGCTGGTAGAACAGGGCACGATGGGGACATCGCTCAGCAGCAACTGACGCAGGCGAGCCGGCGTGAAGGGTTTGGCAAGCACGCCGACGATGTTCAGGCCGTGCTCCGCGGCGAGACGCCCGGCTGCGTCCAGCACCCGCGCGCCAACGCCACTGGTGATAATAATCGCCGCTCTGCACCCCCGGAGCGCCAGATCCTGGATCACCTGCACCCCATCCATCTCCGGCATGACCAGATCCAGGGCAATATGGGTCGGATTCCATTCCTCGACGGCCCGAAAGAACTCGGTGGGGCGCGCGGTGTAGCGGGACTCCAGCCCCGCCATTCCGGCGATCGCCGTAATCGTCTTTCCAATCAGCGGATCGTCGTCAAGAATCAGCAGACGTCTGCGCGCGACACTGGTTGAAGTCATCGGTAGTCGTCCCTACCTGCTTACTGGTCGGCCTTCGCCACGAGCGCTTCGCGAACCTTCCGCGCCAGGTCGGCGCGACGGTACGGCTTACTGAGGAGCACCACGCCGGGATCGAGACGTCCGTGGTGCACGATCACGTTTTCGGCGTACCCCGACGTGTAGAGCGCCTTGAGCCCCGGCCGCAGCAGGCGCGCCGCTTCCACCAGTTCGCGCCCGCTCATCCCGCCCGGCATCACAATGTCAGTGAAGATCAGGTCAATGTCGTCGCGGGCGCGGAGGATCTCGAGCGCCGATGGTCCGGTCGCCGCCTCTACCACCGCGTATCCCAGGCTCATTAACTGCTGGCGGGCAAAGTGACGCACGGCCTCGTCGTCCTCGACGAGCAGAATAGTCTCCTGGCCACCTGAACAGGTATCGTCGGCGGTGGCGTCGTAGCTGGCCACTTCCTCGACCGTGCGTGGCAGATAGAGCTTCACCGTGGCCCCTTGCCCCGGCTCGGAGTAGATCGTGATATGCCCCTGGGATTGCTTGACGAAGCCGTACACCATACTCAAGCCGAGGCCGCTGCCCTTGCCTTTCTCCTTGGTGGTGAAGAACGGCTCGAAGACGTGGGGCAGATGCTCCGGCGGAATGCCCATCCCGGTATCGGAGACCGCGACCAGCACGTAGGCGCCGGGGATGACTTCTGTGTGGCGATCGGCATACTCCGGATCGAGCACGACGTTGGTGGTTTCAATAGTCAATGCGCCGCCCGTCGGCATGGCGTCGCGGGCATTGATGCAGAGGTTAAGCAGCGCACTCTCGAGTTGCGCCGGATCCACCAGCGCCGGCCACAGATCGGGGGCAAGGATCAGCCGGATCTCGATGTGCTCGCCGAGGGCGCGCCGGATCAACCCGTCCATCCCGCTGATGAGCTGATTCACATCAACCGCGCGGGGATCGAGCGCCTGACGGCGGGCAAAAGACAGCAGGTGCTGGGTGAGTGCCGACCCACGCTGGGCGGCGGCGCTGATGATCTCGGCCAGGGTATGGAGGTCTGGATTGCCGGCCAGCGCTTCACTCAAGAGTTCAGCGTTGCCAAGGATCACCGTCAGCAGATTGTTAAAGTCGTGCGCGATGCCGCCGGTCAACTGGCCGACCGCTTCGAGGCGCTGCGCCTGGCGCAACTGTTCTTCGAGCTCCAGTTGCTGGGTAATATCACGCTGGATCGAGACGAAATGGGTGCACTGCCCCTCTGCATTCATGAGCGGAACAATATTAAATTCCGTCCAGTACTCGCGACCGGATTTCGTGTAGTTGATTACCTGCACCGATACCAGCTCACGCTGCTGCAAGGCTCTGCGCACCCGGTCAAGCTCGCTCCGCTGGGTCCGCGGGCCCTGGAGGAAGCGAGGGCTGCGCCCGAGCGCCTCGGCCCGGCTGTAGCCCGTAATGCGCTCGAAGGCGTCGTTGACAAAGACTATCACCGGACCGGGCTCGTCAAGGGGGTCGGCCTCGGTGATCATCACCATATCGTTCAGCTGCGCCACCGCGGTCTCGAGCAGGCGCAACTGCTCCTCCGTCGTCCTCCTCCGGGTAACATCGCGAAAATAGATCGCCATACCTTCCTCGGAAGGGTACAGGTTGAACTCGATCCACACCCCGCGTCCGGCAAAAAACTGCTCGAACTGCGCTGCGCGTCCGGTGGCGCGCGCTGCGGCGTACTCGTGATCGAACCGCGTTCCGCGCACCTGCGGAAACACCTCATACATGTGTTTGCCGAGCAACTCCGCCTTACTGTGGAACAGCAGATGTTCGGCCGGGGTGTTGAGATACGCAAAGCGTCCCTCGGGATCTATGGCGACGAATCCATCGGTAATACTCTCCAGGATCGTTTGCAAGCGTGTGGACAGACGCTTCTGGTCGTCAATGTTGGTGGAGGTACCGTACCACTTCACGATCTGACCCTGGTCATCGCGGATGGGGACGGCGCGCGCCAGGTGCCAGCGATAGCTCCCATCGCTGGCGCGGAAGCGAAACTCCGCCTCGGATGGTACGCCAGCACGCACGGCCTGCTCCCACGCTGCACGAGCCTGGTCCACGTCATCGGGATGCAGGAAGGTGAGCCAGCCATCGCCGAGGGCCTGATCCGGCGCCGCCGGTCCCGCGAGACTGGCAAAGGCCTGGTTCATGTATTCAACCTTCCCCGCGGCGTCGGTGATCCAGACAATTAACGGCAACGTATCGGCAAATTGCCTGAAGCGCGCCTCGCTGCGCGCCAGTGCCTTCTCCAGCTCCCTGGCTTGTGAAATGTCTTGCATGATCCCATGCACCGCAACGATTGTCCCGGCAGGATCGCGCACCGGGCGGCCAGAGGACCGAACCCAGATGCGCCGGCCGCCAGCCGTGATGATTTCGAACTCCTCATCGTACGGCACACCCTCATGAGCACACTGCTCGAACCGCGCGCGCATAACCGCAACGAACTCGGGCGCGATGAAGCGCTCAAAGTCCAGGCTACGGGGGGGTGTGGCCGGGTCCAGCTCAAAGATCCGCGCTACCTCATCGGTCCACTGCACGGACCCGTCGGGCAGGTGGACGATCCAGCCGCCCAGGCGTCCGGCTGCGCTGGACATCTGCAGCAGATCGCACTGGCGCTGCACGGCCTGACGCTGTGCCTCGGTGCGCTCCAGGGCACGCAGCAGGAACACGCCCAACCCGGATGCGGCAAGGATGACGACCACCATAGCGCCACGGCCGATCAATGCATCTACCGACCAACCACCCGGAGCCGGCGCCAGGGCATATCCGGCGGCGCACAGAAGCGTACTCAGCGCTGCGACGGTGAGGACGAACCAGGCCCGCCGCACCAGGATCGCCGCGAGCACCGGAAGGACGTACAGCACGGCCATGGTCCGCATAAGAGGCGTAATCGCATCAGCTACGGTCACCAGCGCCAGCGTTATCAGACTCAGCCCTATCCAGAGCGGTGAAGGTACGGTCATAGAGAATGGGGTTGCGGGCCGCTTCATCAATATCCTCCCGGCGCACCCGTCTGCACATCCAGGTAGCGTGGGCCGCATTCCCGTGTTCTGCCTCACCGGCATTCTCAGTACCGTCGGTCGCTGGCGAAGGTCAATTCCGGGGCTCCACCTCCTGCCTCCAGGCTACTGTCTTGCCGGGTTAATGGCTGAAGGCCCTTCGCGTATCCCTATTTGCATGTTACCCCATGACCGCCAAGATATCAGGGAGCGCGGCCGCAAATCCAGGGCCATATCCTATCATACCCTACCGGTATTACCCTGCGTACCCTCCTTAATACAGACAGGTCTGATGCAAAGCGGGCACGGTCGGCTCTCACCCCCACCCCGCCTCTCAGGGGGGGCATGTTCTACGGAGCGGATCAGAACGCCAGGGCTGCCGCACGCCCTCACCCCCCAGCCCCCTCTCACTGAGTGGGAGAGGAGTCGCCCACGTTTAGTGTCACAACGTCCTTCCCATGCTCCGTCAAGCGGAGCGCGAGGAGGTTCAGCGGCCGTGGCTCAAAAACTCTACCCGTGAGAGCCACCCCCGCTCCCACCTGTGGGAAGCGAGAGCGTACGGGGATGACCTCTCACTGCAGACTCCTCCAGCTCCGCCTGACGGAGAGAGGGGCCAGGGAGCTGAGTCTGCATGCGCTCAAGAATGGTGCATCAGCCCGATGTTTGCGGAGAGCAGGGGTATCTTCCACCCTCTCGCGGGAGCCAGGGGAACCCGAGTTCGTCGTATGCATCGTTGCGGTTAACATTTCGTTGCAGAGACAGTTGACAGGCGCAGCGAAACCGCGTATACTGTTCTTGTGCAAAGCGTGGACAAATCTGTGCAATAGGGTGTGCAACTGCACAGGATCGCGGGCCTGACGCCCGGAGAGGAAGCTGATCGATGATTAACGTTACGCGCCAGGCCTATCTGGAAGGGTTTACTCCTGCGGAAATTTTCGCCACCCTCTCCGACACCCAGGCCCTTGCCCATATTCTGCCCCGCGTGCAGCGGGTTGAGGTTACCCGGCGCAACAATGACACCCGCACTGCACGGGTTGTAACCTATATGAATATCGGTGGCATCTTCGGCACTATTCGCTCCGAAGGCGAATTGACCTGGGAAGATGACCGCGCCATTCGTTTCAAGGTCCGCACCCCTGTTCAGGTAGAGACCACCTGGGAACTGGTGCAGGTCAGGACGGGTACGGATATCCAGTTGACCACCTCGCTGAACCTGGCGCCTATGCTCGGGCCAATGGCGAGCATCGTGCCCACTCAGCAGGTGAGCGAGATGATGGCGACCGAACTCGAAACGGTCCTCAAGGCGCTTGCCCGCCGGATGCGCGAGAGCAAGCCGCGTGAGCGGGCCATCGCGGCCTGAACACTCCACTCAGACAATATATAATGAGGACCTCGCGGGTGCAAGGCATCCACGAGGTCCTTCGGTTTTCTTGTTCTCCTGATATGAACAGCGGGGCAATCGGGGCTCCCCAACCCCCTGCCCCGCCGGGTTGGCACACCCCTCCCTGTGGCGAGGGTTTGGGAGAGCGCAGCGCTTCGAGAAGAAGCGCGGTTCATTCCTGTGGGGTAAAATCTTTCGTATCCTGGTCGGGTTCGGCCCGGCCTCACAGGCGAGCACTGCACCGGGCGCTCGATCCTGCACTGATACCAATTTGACCTGAATCCTCCGCACGCAATATTGTATCAAAGCGCATCTGGACGCCTTGCGCAACAATCTGCAATCCGAAATCTACAATCTAGAATGGTATCACCCGGGAAGCAGCGTATGCCTCTCCCATTTCTCAACCTCTATCGCCACGGCTTCGCGCGGGTCGCGGTAGGCGTGCCTGCTGTGCGCGTCGCCGACCCGCCCTTCAATGCCGAACGCACCATTGCGCTGGCACAGAGCGCCCACGCAGCGGGGGCGGCGCTGGCGCTCTTTCCGGAACTCGGTCTCTCGGCCTACACCAATGAGGATCTGTTTCAACAGGCGACCCTGCTCGACGCCACTGTCGAAGCCCTGGCCCGGGTGGTGGATGCCAGCGCCGGCTTGCGCCCCGTGCTGCTGGTGGGCGCGCCGCTGCGCGTTGAGGGTAAGCTCTTCAACTGCGCGGTCGCCATTCACGCCGGGCGCGTCCTCGGGGTGATCCCCAAGAGCTACCTGCCCAATTACCGCGAGTTCTACGAGAAACGCCACTTTGCCGCCGCCCGGGCCGCCCTGAGCCCCACCATCGATCTCTTCGGCACACCTGTGCCCTTCGGCCCCGATCTGCTCTTCGTTGCCCGGGAAATGCCCAACCTCGCCATCCACGCCGAGATCTGCGAGGATGTCTGGACACCGATCCCACCCAGCACCTACGCCGCCCTCGCCGGCGCCACGGTGCTCTGTAACCTCTCGGCCAGCAATATCACGATCGGCAAGGCCGACTATCGCCGCGCCCTCTGCGCCGCCCAATCGGGCAAGTGCCTGGCGGCCTACCTCTACTCCGCCGCCGGTCCCGGCGAAAGCACCACCGACCTGGCCTGGGATGGGCACGCGCTGATCTACGAGAACGGCGAATGCCTGGCCGAGTCGCAGCGCTTCGCCAGTGGCGAGCAGATCATTTTTGCCGATGTGGACCTGGAACGGCTGCTCCAGGAGCGCATGCGCCAGACCAGTTTCGGCGATGCGGCCAGCGATTACCACGAGCGCCTGCAAACCCTCCGCCGCGTTCCCTTTGCCTTTGAGCCGCCCGGCAGCGAACTGCCCCTGCTGCGGGTGGTTGAACGCTTCCCCTACGTGCCCAACAACCCCGCTACCCGCGACGAGCGGTGCTACGAGGCCTACAATATCCAGGTTCACGGCTTGATGCAGCGGCTCAACGCCACCGGCATCCACAAGGTCGTCATCGGTGTCTCCGGCGGCCTCGATAGCACCCAGGCGCTAATCGTCGCCGCCCGCACGATGGACCGCCTCGGCCTGCCGCGCACCAATATTCTCGCCTATACCCTGCCGGGCTTCGCCACCAGCGAGCGCACCCGCGCTAACGCCCACGCACTGATGCGGGCCCTCGGCGTCAGCGCCGGTGAGATTGACATTCGCCCCTCGGCCCTTCAGATGCTCCGCGACATTAACCATCCCTATGCCCAGGGTGAACCGGTCTTCGATGTCACCTTCGAGAACGTGCAGGCCGGCGAACGCACCTCGCACCTCTTCCGTCTCGCCAACTTCCACCAGGCTCTGGTCCTCGGCACCGGCGACCTGAGCGAACTGGCCCTGGGATGGTCCACCTACGGCGTCGGTGACCATATGTCGCACTACAACGTCAATGCATCGGTACCGAAAACCCTGATCCAGCATCTCATTCGCTGGGTGATCCGTTCGGGCCAGTTCGACCCGGAGACCAGCGTCACCTTACAGTCTATCCTCGACACCGAAATCTCACCGGAACTGGTTCCGGCTCGTGATGGCGCGGCCCAGGAGCCAGCGCAACACACCGAGGCCCTCATCGGACCCTACGCGCTGCAGGACTTCAACCTCTACTACGTGACACGCTTCGGCTTTCGCCCGAGTAAGGTGGCTTTTCTCAGCTACCACGCCTGGGCCGATGCCACGCGCGGCGACTGGCCCGAGGGGCTGCCCGAAAGCAGAAGGGTGGCCTATGACCTGCCAACCATCAAGCGCTGGTTGGAGGTCTTTCTGTACCGGTTCTTCCAGATCAGCCAGTTCAAGCGCTCGGCGCTGCCGAATGGGCCCAAGGTCGGCTCGGGCGGCTCGCTCTCGCCTCGCGGCGACTGGCGCGCCCCCAGCGACTCGAGCGCCCGCGTCTGGCTGGAGGAGCTGCGCGCCAATGTACCCGATGAGGCTGGCACAGGCCGGCCCCTCTCCAGCTCGTCCCCGCCGGGAGGAGACCAGACCCCTCCCTGAGGAGAGGGTTTGGGAGGGCTGCGCCCGGAGGTGAGAATAGGTCCGTGCGCGGGAGGGTGTGAGAGGGCTACGCACTCCCGGAGGAATCTGCTACGAACATCGGGGAACCCGGGGTCTCCACGCCCCTCCTTCCGGGGAGGGTTTGGGAGGGCTGCGCCCTCCCAGGAAGAAGTATGTTCATGCCGGCGTTGTGCGGCGCAGCCGCATAAACCCTGTTACGCGGCCACGCTGACCGTGGCCATTCTGGTTCATGCTGGCGTTGTGCGGCGTAGCCGCATAAACACCTGAATCGCAGATTGCCGCAACGGCAGACGAGCGTGAACCATCCTTGAGAGGTAAAGGAGGGAACCGTGCGCGTCCTTGTCTATGATACCCATTCGTATGATCGCACCTTTCTCGATCAGGCGAACCAGGGTCGCCACTCCCTGGAATACACGTCGGCGCAACTCGATCCCCACACTGCGGCGCTGGCCCAGGGCTACGATGCCGTGTGTCTCTTCGTCAACGACCGGGCCGATGCGCCGGCAATCGAGCGGCTCGCCCGGGGCGGCGTGCGGATGATTGCCCAGCGCTCCACCGGCTTCAACAATATTGACCTGGTCGCCGCCCAGCGTCACGGCCTGACGGCGATGCGGGTCAGCTACTACTCGCCCTATTCGGTGGCTGAATTCGCCGTCGGGTTGTTGCAGACCCTCAACCGGCGCATCCACCGGGCCTACAACCGCACCCGCGAGTTCAATTTCCGCCTGGCAGGTCTGCTCGGCCACGACCTGCACGGACGCACCGTGGGCGTGGTGGGCACCGGCAAAATCGGAGCGATCTTCGCGCGGATCATGCACGGCTTCGGCTGCCCGCTGCTGGCCTACGATATGCGCGAAAATCCCGAGTGCCTGGCCCTGGGCGCCACCTACGTGAGCCTGGAGGAATTGCTGCGCCGTTCCGATATCATCAGCCTGCACGTCCCCCTGTTGCCCCAGACACACCACATGATCAACGCGGCAACCCTGGGACTGATGAAGCCCGGGGTGATGCTCGTCAACACCAGTCGCGGCGGCCTCATCGATACCGAGGCGTTGATCGAGGCCATCCAGCGCGGGCACGTCGGCGCCGTGGCCCTCGATGTCTATGAGGAAGAGGAAGGCAAGTTCTTCCGCGATCTCTCGGATACCGTGATTGACGACGAGGTGCTGGCCCGTCTCATGACCTTCCCCAACGTGCTGGTCACCAGCCACCAGGCCTTCTTCACCTACGAGGCCATGACCACCATCGCCGAGACGACCATCCGCAACCTCACCGACTTCGAAGAGGGGCGCGAAAACGAGAACCTGCTACGCCCGCTGTAGGAGAGACGGCCACCCCGTAACCTCCTTTAGTTCCGCGCGGTACACACAGCGGAACATCGAGGGGACGCGAAGACGGGGGACCAGATGCTCGCCAAGGTTCACAGTTGCGCCGTCATTGGTCTGGAAGGCATGCTGGTAGAGGTCGAGGTAGACATTGCCCAGGGCTTACCGGCGTTCACCGTCGTCGGCCTGGGTGATGCGGCGGTGCAGGAGAGCCGCGAACGGGTCCGCTCGGCGGTTCGCAACTCGGGGCTGAGCTTCCCGATGAAACGGCTCACAGTGAACCTGGCGCCCGCCGACCTGCGGAAAGCCGGGCCAGCCTACGATCTGCCAATCGCCGTGGGCCTGGCCCTGGCCTCGGGTCAGGTATTTGCCGCCACCGAGGGGGCTGCGTTCATCGGCGAACTCGGCCTCGACGGCGGGGTGCGACACACCGAGGGCGTGCTGCCCATGGCCGCGGTAGCACGCCAGCACGGCCTCACCACGCTCTACGTGCCGGTTGAAGACGCCGCCGAAGCCAGCCTGGTCGAAGGCATCACCGTCATTCCGGTGCGGAGCCTGGCGGAACTGCTCGCCCACATCAGCGGCGAGCGGCCTATCGCGCCATACCTGAGCCAGGTGCGCCACGTGCCCGAAGAGGAAAGCTTCCCGATCGACTTCCAGGATATCAAGGGCCAGGAACACGTCAAACGGGCGCTGGAAGTGGCCGCCGCGGGCGGGCACAACCTGCTGATGTGCGGCACACCCGGGTCGGGCAAAACGATGATGGCCCGCGCCTTGATCTCGATTCTGCCCCCGCTGCGGCTCGACGAGGCCCTGGAGGTAACCAAGATCTACAGCGTCTGCGGCCAGTTGCCCAGAGACACCCCCCTGGTGCGCCGGCGGCCCTTCTGCGCGCCGCACCACACCACCTCCATCGCCGGGTTGGTAGGCGGCGGCGCGGGCCGCGCCCGGCCGGGTATGATCAGCATGGCCCACCGGGGCGTGTTGTTCCTCGACGAACTGCCCGAGTTTGGCCCCAAACTGGAGGTGCTGCGGCAACCCCTGGAAGAACGGATCGTCACCCTGAGCCGCTCCTCGGGCAGCATCACCTACCCGGCGGCGGTTATGCTGGTGGCCGCCCAGAACCCCTGCCCGTGCGGCTGGTACGGCGATCCCGAACGCCAGTGCACCTGTTCACCAGCGATGGTCGGGCGCTATCAGAAACGCATCTCGGGGCCGCTGCTCGACCGGCTCGACATCCACGTTGACGTGCCGCGAGTGAACTATGAGAAGCTCAGCAGCGACCGCCTGGGCGAGCCCTCGCGCGTGATCCGTGCGCGGGTGATCGCCGCCCGCGAGCAGCAGAACCAGCGCTTCGGCGGAACGGGAGCGCGTACCAATGCCGACATGGGGCCCGCCGACATTCGTCGCTACTGCCAGCTCGATAGCGCAGGTCAGGCGCTTATGAAGGCCGCCGCGCGTCAGATCAACCTCTCGGCGCGCGGGTTCCACCGCGTCATCAAACTCGCCCGCACCATCGCCGACCTGGCCGGCGCCGAGCACATCGGCCCGGCCCACCTGGCCGAAGCTATTCAGTACCGACCACGCCGGATGGAGTGATTCCATGTTAGATGGTAGATTCTGGGTTGCAGATTGTCGCGCAAGGCGTCCGGGTGCGCTTTGACGGAACGCTGCTTGCGGGATGTTCAAGTGAACCTGGTATGACGCCCGTCACGACCGATCTGAACATCGGGGAAACCGGGTTTCCCCATGCCCCCGCCGATTGGGGAGGGTTTGGGAGGGCTGCGCCCTCTCAGAACACGTATGTTCATTCTGGCGTTATGCGACTGCGAGCCAAACGGCGCCAATCCAGCACGACAGAGAGCACCTATGCCTGACACACCAGCACTTTCTCTTCCCAACGGCCCCTGCCCACCTGCCAGCAACCCCGAGGCCATCCTGCACTGGCTCTACTGGAAGCACCTGCAAGCCGGACGGATCGAGCAGCGCCGCGAGCACGCCGACCCCTTCTGGCGGCGCATCGCCGACAAGCGCCACGACCGGCAGCGCCTGGCCGTCAGTCTCCGCACCGACCCGGAGTGCGCGACGCGCCTGCAGCGCATCGCCAGCGTCCTCGGACTGGACCTTTCCGGGCTGGACATCGAGACGCAGATCGAGATGGTTGTGCAAGCCTTCGTCCCGATGCGCTATCATATCAGTGGTGAACTGGAACTGCTGGGGGAGAGCGAACGGGCCGCCGAGGTGCTCGTGATGATGTATTGAGGTAAGCACAGGGCCAACCGGGTTGCCCCTGTTCCATGGTGGCTGCGCCGCCCAACGCCAGCATGAACATGACTATTTTCGGGAGGGCGTAGCCCTCCCGAACCCTCCCCACAGGGAGGTTCGACACTTGCCAGTAGCGCCGGCGAACCGGTCATGCAAATCTACCCAATGGTGCAGTGTATCAACGTGAGCGGTGGTATACGATGATCGCTGAGTGTCAGACTTGCATCGTGGCGTACTCACGCCATCGTGAAGAGTGAAGGAGCAACCTATGGGCCTCTTTGAACGCAAAAGCGCCGGCGAGAGCGCGCTTGAACAGGTGGAGAGCAGCGCTGTGGCCGCCGTCGAGCAGCTCGCCCAGACGATCCGCGAGAAGGTAGACAGCGAGACGGGGCAGCAAATCGCGAAACTGCTCACGCGCCTGGCCGAGCGGGTGGACGCCATGGATCTGGCCGCGCAGATGGAGAAGGCCGCCCAGCGCGTCGGCGAGCAGGTCGAGCACACGGGCGAGCAACTGGCGGCTATCGGGGCAAAGTCGGTGCCGGAGCAGCCTTCGGGATGGATCACCCCCTCACTGGTCGGTTTCTTGCTGGGCCTGGGCACAGGGGTTGTGCTCGACCGCTTCGTCTTCAGCCGGCAAGAGGGTAAGTCGATGTAGGCGCTATGCGCCGGGCGCACAAGGCCGGAATGAACGTGCCTGTTCCTGGGAGGGCGAAGCCCTCCCAGGAATAGTTATTTTCATTCTGGCGTTGTGCGGTGCAGCCGCATAGACGGCTGATGCGTCAAAACGCCTCTGCGCCAGCGCATGGGAAACGAATAAACGCGTGCGAACGGCGGCCTGATACTTCCAGAGAGGCGCACCAACCCATCAGCCGGCCGAGCACGAGTGCCATCACCCGCGCATGCCGTGAACGCGATGGTCTCGTGACTCCCTTTGAAACCGGGGTCCCCACACCCCGTATCGGTGTGGGGCGCAGCCGCGTAGACGGCCGAAAGGATAGTATGTTTCCACAGTTGACCATCAGCGGAGCGGCCTACGAGCGCGGGCGGGCCTATGGAGCGGCAGCTGCGCCCCTGATTCGTCACAGTATCGCCAGCTACGCCCGACTCTTCGCCGCGCGCCGGGGCATAGACTGGGCAGCCAGCCAGGCCGAGGCGCTGCGCTTCGTGTCCCTGCTCGCCGACGTGGCCCCCGATCTGCTGGAGGAGATGCACGGCATTGCCGATGGCGCCGGCTACGCCCTGGGCGAAATCATCGCGCTCAACGCCCGCACCGAGTTGCTGGCCGGCATTTCCCCCGGCAGCTATCACCCCGATGGCCCGGCGGCGCGCGCTCGTAACCGCCTGGCCGGCGTGCCCGAGCATCCCCCTGAGCCGGGAGAAGCGGAACCACCTCCGGTCAGCGTCGCGGACGACGGCGAGTGTACCACCGTGGCAGCCACGGGCGCCGCAACGCTGGCGGGCAGCCCCTTCCTGGCGCAGACCTGGGACTGGCAGGGCGACCAGCGGGCCGCGTGCCTGCTGTTGCGGGTGCGCGCCCCCGGCGAACCCGAGATCCTGACCCTGACCGAAGCGGGGATGCTTGCCAAGTGCGGCCTGAACGGGGCCGGCGTGGCGGTTGCGCTCAACCTGCTGCGCTCGCGCGACGACGGCCGCGCGGTAGGGATGCCAGTGCATGTACTGCTGCGCAAGATGCTGCAGGGTCACGACTTTGCGACGGCGCGGGCGGGCGCAAATCTGGCCCCGGCCAGCGCTTCATCGTGCATTACCCTGGCAAGCGCCCGCGGCGACCTGGTAAGCCTGGAAATCACGCCGGGCGGTGTGGCCGAAGTTCACCCCCAGGCAGGTCTGCTAGCCCACGCCAACCATTGTGTTCACCCGTGGGCAGCGGCGGGTGAGTGCCCACTGGAGCCCACTTCAACCACACGGGAGCGACTCGGGCGCGCCTGGGAACTGTTACGCCGCGGTGCTGGCCGGCTCGACGTTGCGGCGTTCCAGGCCATCCTCACCGACCACGAAGGCGCACCGCGCTGCATCTGCCGGCATCCCGACCCGCGCGTGCCCCGCCTGGACCGGGCCGAGAGTATCTGCGCCCTGGTGATGGATCTGCGGGCGCAGGTTATGCACGTGGCTCCGAATGTGCCATGCATGGCGCCCTTTGCGCCGGTGGCGCTGCAGGCGCGCGGCGCTCCCCCCTCCTTTCCTTCCCGGCAGTGAAGAAACGTCCACGCACAGGCGGCGTGGACGAGACGTTTTTCTTATTGCAAATCCCTTTTGTCATTTATACAATAGGTCGTGTAGCGTGGGAACAGGTGCGATTCGCAAGGCGCACAACGCCAGAACAAGCATGCGTGTTCCTGGGAGGGCTACACCGTCCCAAACCCTCCCCACAGGCAGGGGGATGGGGAAACCCGGTGCCCCCATACATCAGGACACAAGGGAGATTTCGCGCAAGGTCGCCGCTTGAAGTACAAGGAGTGAAGACGGCTATGGAAGGCGTCACCGTTCCCCTCGCGCTGCAAGACTACATGACGGTCATCTTCTCGGCCCTCGGTCTGGCCATCCTCACCCGCATGGTCTTTCAACTCAACCGAAGCCTGGGGCGCATGGCGCTCGTCGGTACCGTCCTGATCGTACTGGGTGGCGTGCTGAAGGCCAGCGGCAAGCTGGTCAGCGCCGCGGGCGGGCCGGATGTGGCGCTGCTTCACCAGGGACTGTTTCCGCTGATTGCGCCCGGCTTCACCCTGATAGCCTGGTCACTCTACCAGGTGCGCCGGGTGTTTCGCGACCAGCCGCCCCTCAGCCGGCCCTGGCTCGTGCCCACGGTGGTCATCGTGGTGTTTGGCGCTGGTGTGCTCGCCCTGGCCCTGGCCGGCGGGCCATGGAAGGTACCGCTGATCCTGCTTGCCACCGTCGGAAATGTAGGCATGCTGGTCATGCTGGCCCTCGCTGCCTGGGGTCGCAAAATGTGGGTCACCGGGGGGCTGTTCCTGGTCACCTTGCTGGTCGTGCTGGTCATGTCGCAACTGGCGAATATGAAAGAGGTGTCGATCGGCATGATCTGGTTCGAACAGATCACTCAGACAATTGCGCAGATGCTCTTTGCGCTGGCCGCCTGGAACTACAGCCAGAAGGTCGAGGCGCTGTACGCCCGCCCGCTGGCCGCCCAGGCAGCCTGACAGAGGCAGCGCGTACCATGCGCGCGGCTTGCGCCGCGCAGGGCCAGGATGGCAGGAGGTTGTGCTGCTTCCCCCGGACAAAGGGGGAGTGGTGCATCCGGCACGTTCCGTGTCACCCTGAGCGCAGCGGAGGGTCCCGGCCGCGATGCGACCCCTTCGCCTGCGCTCAGGGCGACGGCTTCGCTCAGCGTGACCCATGACGTGGCGGACGCACCAGTTAGGGGCGGGCAACATCCGATCCAGCACAGTTTCTGCCGCATTGCGACGCCCCAGCGCACGCCTCTGGTCCTCCCGCTTCGACAGCCTCAGGGCAGGCTCTCCCAGGTCCGGGAGGGATGGTTCTTCAATGCACCCCTCGATGCGGCCTGCTCAGTGCGTTATGGCGGGCCGCGAGCCATACGCTACCGGCGCTCCAGACCCTCCCGGCCCGTCCTCGCAGGGAGGGACGCGGTTCGACAGGCCCACCGTGGGTGGGCAGATCGGGGTTGCTCCTCTGCGCTCGCAGCACGACTCCGCCCTCCAGTAGTCGAGACCTAACGGCAAGCGAAGGGTTGTTTACCGACGGCTCAGATCAGCCCGGCTATACTCACATCAGGCTCGCAGCCCCGGGCACCTCTGAGAGGAGCGGAGATGTGTACCTTGCGGTCATGGCGCGCCAGTTGTGTGCTTGTGTTCGCCATCCTCGTCGCCGGAGCACTGACCGGCTGTAGCGCCGGTCCTTCCACTGCTGTTCTGCTCGATCCCCTGCCCCCTGCGTCACCCTCGCCCGGAGCGGCTCTGGATGACCCTGATATGGGTGAGCGACTCTTCACCGGGCGGATCGCCGTACCTGGCTCCGTTGCGTGCATCGGCTGCCACAGCGTCGATCCTGCGAGTCGTGCCGGGATTGGCCCGAATCTGGCCGGCATCGCGCGGACCGCCGGCGAACGCATCCCCGGTATGACTGCCGCTGAGTACATCGAACGCTCGATCCGTTTCCACGACGAGTATGTGGTGCCCGGCTACAGCCCGGGAATCGCGCGGGGCACGATGGGAGGCAAAGATTTCGACCAGGTGCTGACCGACGCCCAGATAGCCGCTCTGGTCGCCTATCTAATGCAACTACCTGCCGGCGCGTCTGGCGCCGGTGGCGCGGCAGGTGGCGACCTGGCGCTGTCCGCGCCACCATCGGGCGCCAGCCCTGCCCCCAGCGCCACCCCCGGCGCCCCCCCCCCGCCCCGCCTCCCCGCCCCCCCCCGCGGCAC
>JBDNDG010000539.1:0-2521 GCA_046719255.1 Chloroflexaceae bacterium | reverse complement strand
TCGAATAGTCAATGGCTCTTGTTCTCCAACCAAGAGGCTGGAAAAGCTGCATCAGGCCCCGTGGTGTAAAGTGCCAGAAATGCTGGTCGGGCACCCAGGCATACCAGCGGCGACCGCAGATGCGGGGTATCAATCCACGCCAGTTGGTCTGGATGAGCAGCACGTAGCCACCATTCAGTAAACGGTCAATGGCCACAAGAGTCTCGATTGGTTGTGAGAGGTGTTCCAGGACATGTGACATGACCACAGCGTCAAAAGGCCCTTCGATCGGCACACCAGGGAAATAGCCTGTGTGAACGTCCAGACCTTTGCTGCGCGCGGCGGCACTTGCCGCTATGCTTGGTTCAATGCCAGTGACCCGTAGCCCACGCCGTCTAAGCTCGTCGAGCAGCAACCCCTCGCCACAGCCAATCTCGAGCACGCGCGCGCCGGGCGGCAACACCTTCATCAGCCGATCCACTTGAAGCTGAAGTGAGTAGCGCCACTGAGGTGGTAGCTCGGCCATACTGTGCGGAACTGCGTGCTCAGACTTCTGCAGGGTACGCTCGTGGAAATTCTCGCTGCTGTAGTCGATCGTCTCTGGTGGCGGATCAGTCCACGCGTTCGTACAGACCTGGCAGGCGTGAATTGACCACTGGCCAGTCCACACTACCACCCTGACGCCTCGAGCATGGCAGAGCGGGCAAATCGTCTGAGTGTCTGTTACGCACCCAATCATCATATTAAAATTCTGTCATCCTAATACTACAACGAGAGCTATCAAAACGAGTGCCAAACGGGCTCAGGCCTTGATGGGCGGGACCAGCAATGGGGTCTCGGGATCAATCGGTTCTCCATGTTCGCGATCCAGCGTTCCGTTCGTTCGCGATGACTCGTTTCGGCCGCCGCATGCCGGCGGTGGTAGTACGCGATCTGCTCCAGGACGCCCTCAAGCGTGCGCTCCGGAAGCAGCAACAGCACACTGAGCAGGAGACACACCTGTGGCAGCGTCAGCATCGGGACTTTTTTTAACCGGTGTTGTAGCCGCACCAGAAAGAAGTGGGCCAGCGTGACCAGGGTCATATGATGATACCAGCCCGGCCAGCTCCGCACTTCGTCGTCACCCATCCCCAATTCCTGCTTGGCGATTTCGAAGATCTGCTCGACCAGCCAGCACAACCCCGTCACGGTGATCAGCCGGGTTGTCGTCACCGTCGTCGGTGCGTTCGAGAGGAAGGCTTTCTGCTCACCACGTTCGGGGTCCAGGCGCAGGATGAGCCACACCTCCGGACCCGGCTGCCCGTCCCGCTGCGCGCGGACCCGGCGCACGTGCACCTCGGCGATGCGGGAGCCTTTGGTGCCGGCACCAATCCGGTGACGCGTCCAGGCATTTCCCGGCAGGCGACGAACCAGGGCCTGCGGGGTCGTGGCGGATGCGCCGTCGTCCCCCCAGAGCGCCGTCTCCAGGGGCACCTCGACCATGTACCACAGCCCCAGCCCATCCACCGCATCCAGCAGGTCCGTATCTCGACCGAAGGCCTCATCGGCCAGGAACCAGCGGCAGCGCAGGCGTTGGCTCGCCAACACGTCCTGCACCATGACCAGGGCGAGCGCGTGTTTGGTCTGGACGGTCACCTCCTCAGGAATGCGACACTGCGCCCGCCACTCGGCAAAGGTCGGATCCTCCAGCCATTCCTGCGGCAGGGAGAGCCGCCAATCAAGCAGCGTGGCCCCGTGCGCGCTGGCGTAGGCCAGAAAGACCCCGGCCTGACAATTGGCGATTTTGCCCAGTTCGCCACCGTACTGGCGCTTGACCCCCACCGAGTTGCGCCCTTTTTGGGGGAAGTCACTCCCACCGACAATGAGCATGCCCTCGGCGTCATCCAGGTCCACGGCAACTTCCTGCCAGTGTCCCCGCAGGATGGCCACATCATCCCAGGTGCCGTCCGTCAGAAATTGCTGCATGCCGCGAATCGCCTTGTCGGAGGCACCGAGTTGGGCGATCACGATCGGCTCCGCCGATTTGCGCGGGAGTGGGCTGAGCAGCCCGTGCACATAGCGTTCGGCCCGGGTACGCGACTCGGAACGGCTGAAGAACGCGCCGTAGGTGGCGTGGTAGGAGTGCAGCGCATCGGCCAGATCGGCCACGTCAGCGGGCGTCAAGTTCAGGGTGGGCACGGTTTCAGTGGGCATCGGTTCCTCCTGCACAGCAGCGGCTACGCAGGATTATACCAGCTCTCGTTGTAGTACTAGACACTTGCACTGATCGCGAACATCGCAAAGCCGGCCAGAGCAATAATAAGCGTGTTCGCCTTTGTGGTTTATACCTGGTTCCAGGGTGGACAATACAGTAAAACTCATACCAATACCAGTCATAGCAGATCGGGACCAGAATTTGCAATCAGGCCACTTTTGCCTGCGTAACGTGGCAGGCGTATCAGAACCAGATCTGCAGGTAGGTGGCCCCCGTCTGCACGTCCACCCGCGCGGCGCCATTCTCCACCGGGCACTCCACCGGCCCGCCGTCGCGGTTGGTGCAGCG
>JBDNDG010000538.1:0-2521 GCA_046719255.1 Chloroflexaceae bacterium | reverse complement strand
AGCCCGGTTCCATCCCTCAGCCGGGAGAACCGCGCCCTTCCGGGAACAATTATTCTGGCGTTGTGCAGCGCAGCCCCACAGACGGCTGCGCCGTCGAGGAGGACAGCATGAATGAAGTGGTGATCGTCGGCGCAGCCCGCACGCCGATCGGGAAGTTCAACGGCGCCTACGCCGGTCTCAGCGCAACCGATCTGGGGGCCGTGGCGGTGCGCGCGGCCGTCAGCCGGGCGGGGATCGATCCGGCCAGCGTGGACGAGTGCATCATGGGCAACGTCGTGAGCGCGGGGCTGGGTCAGGCGCCGGCGCGCCAGGCGGCGATCAAGGGCGGGCTACCCGCCAGTGTAAGCGCCTTCGCGGTGAACAAGGTCTGCGGCAGCGGTCTCAAAGCGGTGATGCTCGGCGCGGCGCTGATCCGCTCTGGCGAAGCCGAGGTGATCGTGGCCGGGGGCATGGAACATATGAGCAATGCCCCCTACCTGCTCCCCGGCGCGCGCCACGGTTACCGCCTCGGCAACGGCGAACTGATCGACGCCATGGTTCACGATGGCTTGTGGTGCGCCTTTGAGCACCAGCACATGGGCAATGCCGCCGAGTGGGTCGCCCGCAGCTTTGCGGTCACCCGTGAGCAGCAAGACGCCTACGCGCTCCAGTCACACCAGCGAGCCATTGCCGCCATTGACGGCGGACGCTTTGCCGACGAGATCGCGCCGGTTAGCGTGCCTGGTCCGAAAGGCCAGACCGTGACGGTGGACACCGACGAGTGTCCCCGCCGCGACAGTTCGTTGCAGGCCCTGGCCCGGCTGCGCCCCGCCTTCGAGGAGAACGGTACTGTCACCGCAGGCAATGCACCCGGCATCACCGATGGCGCCGCGGCGCTGGTGCTGATGAGCGGCGTCCGCGCCGCCCGTCTGGGCCTGACACCCCTGGCGCGCGTGGAACACGCCGCCCAGGCCGCCGTGGCACCGCGCGAGGTCTTTACGGCGCCGCCGCTGGCCGTGGAGCGCCTCATGGATCGCGCTGGCACCACGGTGGATGATTATGACTTGTTCGAGTTGAACGAAGCCTTCGCCGCCCAGGTGGTAGCCAATATTCGGGCCGGTCACCTCGATGTGGATCGGGTCAACGTCAACGGTGGCGCCATCGCCCTCGGGCACCCTATCGGGGCCAGCGGCGCCCGCGTGCTGGTGACGCTGATTTACGCCCTGCGCCAGCGCGGCGGCCGGCGGGGTATTGCCTCGCTCTGTCTGGGCGGCGGCGAAGCCGTGGCCCTTGCCGTTGAGGTCTTCTGAACACAGGGGCAACCGGGTTGCCCCATACCCTGGTCCACCCATCGGGGTGTCAGTTGCCTTTGCGGCTGTGCCGCATCCTTCAGGAATGCACAGCGATTCTCCCGGGAGGGCTGCGCCCTCCCCAACCCTCCCTGGCAGCGGGTTGGCTCCTGAGAGGGCGGCCCCCTCCCTGGCCCTGCCCCACCGGGGGCGGAAATCGGGCTCCTCCCCCCGCGGGGGGAGGGGGGCAGAACGCCAGAACGAAAATACGAGGTTCCTGGGAGGGCGTAGCCCTCCCAAACCTTCCCGCACACGGGTTATTTTCACGTTCGTCGACATGGAGATGGAGCTTGAGATGGACCGTCTCACACCAGAAGCGATTCTCCGTGACCTGGGAACCACGATCCTGCCTGGCAGCGTGTACTGTTACGACACGGTCAGTTCGACCATGGATCTGGCGCGCGAGTGGTTGACCACCCACGTCGGGGAGCGGGGGCCGTTGCTGATCACAGCCGAGGTGCAGACAAGCGGTCGTGGGCGCCTGGACCGTCGCTGGGAGGCGCCCGCCGGCACTGCCCTGCTGACCTCGCTGGCCCTGCGCCCTTCCTGGCTGGCCCTCGAGCGCGGCGTTACCCTGGTGTGGATGGCTGCTGTGGCCCTCTGCGAGGCCATTGAGGCGGTCACCACCCTTCAGGCGACGCTCAAGTGGCCCAACGACGTGCTCCTCCCCGTCAGAGCATCGGTACCGGCAGCTCCCGACGACGACGGGAGCGGACCGCGGGTGCAAGCAGGTTGGGCCAAAACCGCCGGCATTCTCCTCGAAGTCGGTCTGGGCATACGGAACCTCAACTGGGCGATCATCGGCTGCGGGGTCAACGTCAGCGCTGCGCCACCACCTGAAGCCTTGCGCTACCCTGCCACGAGCATCACCGCAGCCGCCGGCGCGCCTGTGGCGCGTCTGGAGTTGCTGAGGGCCTTCCTGCGGCGCCTCGACCACTGGTACACCGGTCTCAGCACCGGCAATGAGGCGGCGCTCTTCGCCGCCTGGCGAACACGCCTGCTCACCCTCGGCCAGGAGGTGTACGTCGAAACGCCCGACGGCCCGGTGACCGGCCGCGCCGAGGATGTGGACGAGACCGGCGCCCTGCTCGTGCGTGATTCCGCAGGGAGCCTCCACGTGGTTGCCACCGGCGACGTGGGCCTGACGTGACAATCGGGGAAGCCGGGTTGCCCCATGCCCCTCCCGGTGGGGA
>JBDNDG010000537.1:0-2532 GCA_046719255.1 Chloroflexaceae bacterium | reverse complement strand
ACGAACCGCGCGTGGGGAATGCTCTGAGCCAGCCGGCGCGAGTGCTCGCGGGGCACCAGCGCATCGAACTGCCCGCTGATCACCAGAGTGGGCACGTGGACCCGCGCCAGCCGGCGACCGGCGCGGGCGCGAAAGAGGGCCCGATAGGTCCGGTAGAGCGCGTCGGGATCGGAGCGAGCCATGTATGAGCCGCGGCGCAGCCAGGGCCGCACCCAGCCGCCGCGGTGGGTATGGGGCACCTGCGCGCCGAGGGGGCTGAAGATGCGCGCGCCGAGCAGAACCAGGCGAAACACCGCCCAGCCAGCGGTGGGAAGCAGGTATGCCCGGGCAAACTTCGGCATTCGGAGCGCATCGACCGCTGCGTCCACCAGAATCAGGCGCCGCACCAGCTCCGGCCGGCGCAGCACCAGGGCGATGGCCACGGCGCCGCCCATCGAATGGCCGATCAGGGTGATCTCGCGCAGCTCCAGGCTGTCGCAGAATGCGCCGATCGCCTCAGCCAGGGCGCGGATGGTGTCGCGGTTGCGAATAGGCGAACCACCGTGGCCGGGAAGGTCGGGAGCGTAGCAACGATGGTCATGGCCCAGGCCGCGCAGTGTGTTCCACCATAGCTCTTTGAAGGCGCCCCACCCGTGGAGCATGACCACAACCGGCCCGCGCTCACCTGCCTGCAGGTAGGCGATGTCGAGCGTTTCGTGATAGCGTTGTGTGATGCTGGCCCAGGCTGTTGCTTGCACACTCGATAGATTCATCGCCACAAATCTCGTTTCTTGTATTATACTTCACTATGTTGGCGCGGCAGGCGCGTGGCAAAGGCCTCGTTGCCCATACCTTTGCCCGGCGGGGGGGCGTACTACCAGTGTGCATCTCAGGCGCCGGTGTGGCGCAGTCGCACGCTACAAAGAGATTATCCTGAGAGGGCTTTGCCCGCCCACACCCTCCCGGTGGGGAGGGTGCGGAAAGGGAAAACGACTGGAACACCCCGAACCACTGTGAAGAATTTGCACAGGTATTGCAAACCTCGAGCAATCCGTGTACACTATGGAGGCGCTGTGATCCTGCAGCCAGGATTGCGTGGTCAAACCCAGAGCGGTATCCCACGTGCCAGGGGTATGGGCAGAGCCTCCGGCGTCTTGAAAGGTTTGTGTCCATGCCCCTTGATGTAATTTTCTGCCGCCAGTGTGCAAGAAGCCGACCCACCTTTCTGGCGACGGTTAAGCGCCTTGCCGCTACTTACCCCCAGGATCTCCGTCTGGTAGAACTTGATTGCATGGCTGCCTGCGATGATGTGCCGGCAGCGATGATCGAGACCGAATACTTCCCCCGGGTCAATCCCCGCGACTTCGAGCAGGAAGTGTTGCAACGGCTGCGGGCCATCCAGGCGGTGACCCGCGAGGAGGCCTCCTGCGTCTCGCACCGCGACGGACCCGGCCCGGCGTAGCCGCCGTCGCGCGCGCAGCCGGTGCCGCTGCGCCCGGCTGGCAGGCGCGTTGCCGGCGCAACCTCACTGCGGTGAGCGGCGATGAAGGCGCGAGCCAGGGGTAGAAAGGCCGAGGCCCGGCGCACGTAGTCGCGGGCCGTGGGATTGGCCCGAATCGCTCGCGGGTCCACAATCCCCTGATTGTGCCACGCTGCCAGCGTGTACCAGGCGACTGGCACGCCCTCCAGCGCTGCGCGATAGATTCCCCGTTCCAGGTTTGCCGCCAGGTAGGCTACTGCCAGATCATCGCGGCTAATCTCGGCATTGATGGCCGCCAGCAGGTCGGCCGGGTGCGCATAGGCTGCCGGGTCGATCCGGCTCCCCTCGACACGTACCGGTACCTGGAGCGTTTGCCCGCCGGCCAGGGGCAATTGCTGCCTCAGGATCTCCAGAGCCACGGAGGGGCGCAGGTTCACCGGCCAGACGCTGAAGTTGCTGCCGGGCACCCACTGGTTGGCCGTTTGTTGCAACCGCTGGTACAGGGGGGTGAACAACCGCAGCGGTGGCACGTCGTCCTCCAGCCAGCCGAAGTTTTCGTTGTAGATGATGACGGTGATTACCACGGCAAAGCTCTCGTCGTCCATACCCGAGAGGGCGGGCCGGTTGTGCCGTCTGGCGGCGGCAAGGATGAGGGGCCGTAGCCGTTCCAGTCGCCGGGCCAGATCGGGGCGCACGAACGGCTCAATACTCGGGCCGGGCTGCAGGCTCAGAGAGGCCGCTGCCCCGACATACTCCACCGCCAGCGCGTCGTGCGCCCCCCACGCCCTGACGAGTTCGAGGCGCGGACGCCCCGGGGCGACGAGCAAGGCCAGGAGCAGGGCGAAGCAGAACAATCGTCGCATGCTTCCTCTGGATGGGTCACCGGGTCCTCCGGCGCCCCATCGCGCCCTGCGCGCGCGGCCCATCACGGCGCGCGGCCCAAGTCTACCACGATACCGGGTCGTATCTGATGTGAATATCGGGGAAACCGGGTTTCCCCGCGCCCCTGCCCGGTGGGGAGGGTTTGGAGCGTGCGCCCCCCGCTGGGGGGAGGGGTCTGGTGGGGGCCCGCC
>JBDNDG010000536.1:0-2535 GCA_046719255.1 Chloroflexaceae bacterium | reverse complement strand
GCACCTGGCCATCAATTGCGTGCTGGCCTCCACGTCCCGGGACGACCCCGGCCACCACGTTGGTGCCGTAGGCCATCATCGCCCGGGTGTGGAACTCGCCCTCTTTGCCGGTGATACCCTGCACCAACAGCCGGGTGTTCGCGTCGATCAGGATGCTCAAGGCTACCTCCTCTGCTTGCAATCCTCGCTTGAACCACAGGATACATTCGGGTAAAATCGAACAAACGTTCGCAATCGCTGGCTGCCTATCGAGCCATGGCGTGGGACAAGCCGATTGCCCCACGGTCGCCTCACTGGTGCGTCCGGCATGTCGGTGTCATACTGAACGAAGCCGCCTCCCTGAGCGCAGTCGAAGGGGAAGCATCTCGGCCGGGACCCTTCGCTCCGCTCAGGATGACATAGAACGTTCCGGATGCGCCACTCATGCGCCCTCGGCGGCCTGCACAATGGCGACGCCAGAGCTGCTGCCGATGCGGTCGGCTCCGGCGGCGATGAGCGCCTGCGCGTCGGCCAGGGTGCGGATGCCGCCTGAGGCTTTCACCCCCATCGCAGAGCCAACGACTCGCCGCATCAGGGCCACATCGGCAACGCTGGCCCCGCCACCCAGGAAGCCCGTGCTGGTTTTGACATAATCAGCGCCAACGCGGGCGGCCAGGGCGCATGCCGCCACCTTCTCGCGCTCGTCAAGCAGCCCGGTCTCGATGATCACCTTGACCCGCACCTGCTGGGCGTGAGCGGGTTCGACCACGGCCCGGAGATCCTCGGCCACGAACCCGTAGTCACCGGCCTTGAGCCAGCCGAGGCTGATGACCATGTCGATCTCGCGCGCGCCATTGCCGATCGCCTGGGTGGCTTCAAAGACCTTGGTCTTTGTGGTGGTTGCGCCAAGTGGAAACCCGACGACGGTACACACCGCCACGGGGGTTGAGCGCAGCAGCCGGGCGCACAGAGGCACATAAACGGGATTCACGCACACGCTCGCGAAGCGATAGCGCACCGCTTCCTCACACAGCGCCTCGATCTGGACGGGAGTGGCCTCAGGTCTGAGCAATGTGTGGTCAATCAGGCCGGCGATCGGCGTATCCGAGGGCACCGGCGTGGCACGTGGCAGGGGCGAGCCGGTAGGGATGCCGGGGAGGGTGGCGATGGCCCGGGTGACCTGTTCGATCAATTCGTCCATCTGTGCCTCTCTCGGACGTGGGACGGGCCTATCACGTGTGTGCCTCGGAATGGGCATTATTGTAGCATACCTGCCTGCCAACGTGAAAACGGAGGAAACCCGGTTTCTCCCGTTTGCGCTGCGGGGCGGCGGGGCACGCGGTAACGCCGCGGGGCGGCGGCCCCGGGGCGGTACGGGGGTGGCCCCGGGACGCATGGTATGTGGTGGGGCGGCGGGGCGCCCCGACGAGGGCCAGGCCGAAGCATGCGCGTGGGCGGCCAATGTGCCCGGGGCGGGGGTGGGCGCGAATGCTTCGGCCCTGGTTAGCCGATCCTGTGAGGCGCGGAAAAACAAAAAAAACCATGGTATACTCAAAATAAAGTTCCCTCGGAACGCGCCCCCGCAGTGTCGCACACCTGTCGCATCATTGATGCGACTTTTCTGCTATGGAGGACACCTAAGGTTGAGCACCACGAACGCGGTCGAACTGCGCGATGTCGTCAAACGTTTTGGCGACACCGTTGCTGTGGACCATGTTTCGCTTGAGATTCGCGATGGGGAGTTTTTCTCACTGCTCGGACCGAGTGGTTGTGGAAAAACAACGACCCTGCGCATGATTGCTGGCTTCGAATACCCGAGCAGCGGTTCTATCGCGATCCACGGGCGCGAAATGGCGACCATCCCGCCCCACCGGCGCCCGGTGAACACGGTGTTCCAGTCATACGCCCTCTTCCCGCACATGACGGTTGCGCAAAATGTGGCCTTTGGTCTGGAGATGAAGCGCCGTCCGAAAGATGAGATCGCGGTGCGGGTGCAGGAAGCTCTGGAACAGGTCCGGCTGAGCGCCTTTGCCAATCGGCGTCCCCGACAATTGTCAGGCGGCCAGCAGCAACGCGTTGCCCTGGCGCGCGCGTTGATCAACCAGCCTGAAGTGCTGCTTCTCGATGAGCCACTCGGCGCTCTGGACCAGAAACTCCGCAAAGAGCTACAACTCGAACTGAAGAGCCTGCAACGGCGCGTGGGCATCACCTTTGTCTTCGTCACCCACGATCAGGAAGAGGCCCTGACCATGTCCGACCGCATCGCTGTGATGAGCCAGGGCAAGATCCTGCAGATCGGCTCGCCCACGGAGATCTACGAGCGTCCTACCTGTCGCTTCGTAGCCGATTTTATTGGTGAGACCAACTTTATCGCCGGGAAGGTCATCGAAAACGGCGTCAACACCGCAACGATTGAGACCACCGATGGCCTGCGCCTGCGTGGCCTCACGCCGCGACCGGTGCAGGTGGGTGAGGCGGCGGTGCTCTCCATCCGCCCCGAGAAGGCGCGCCTGCTCGCCCCCAGCGACGCCCGCGCCGGCCACGCCTTCGCCCTGC
>JBDNDG010000535.1:0-2566 GCA_046719255.1 Chloroflexaceae bacterium | reverse complement strand
GCAGGGCCTCGACCCAGGGCTGGTAGGGCAGGCCCTGCTCCAGTTCGCGGGCCGCGGCAGTCGTGGTCAGGCCGCCGTGGGCAGCGTGGCGCGCCAGCACCTCGGCGGCCAGGCGCGTCTTGCCGATACCGGCCTCGCCCTCTATCAGCGCCAGTCGCCCCGGCGCCACTGCATCGAGCGCCGCTAACTCGGCGTCGCGCCCGGTGAACGGCAGTGGCGCGAGCGGCGCGGCGCCCTGGCCGGCGCCTTCGATGGGGGGGCGCGCCGCTGCCTGGCTGCGCTCCTGACTGCTCAGGGTCGCCCCGGTGCCAGTCACCAGCCGGTCGGTCACCACCGCATCGTAGAGGTCGCGGGTCTCGCGCATGGGGGGCACGCCCAGTTCGGCATCGAGCAGTTCGCGCAAGTGTTCGTAGCGACGGATGGCGCCCACCCGATCCCCCGACAGGTAGCAAAGATACATAGCCTGCCGTTGCAGGTCCTCCTGTAACGGGTCGAAGGCCAGGGCGCGATCCAGGCTGGCCAGGGCGCCCGCGTAGTCGCCACGGATCTGGGCAGTGCGGGCCAGACGGGCGAGACCGCGTACGACCAGCAGGCGCGCCCGCTCACGCTCGGCCACCAGCCAGTCCATAAACGGCTCGGCGCCGGGCAAGTCGAAGCCGGTGAGCAGGTCGCCGCGATAGCGCGCCAGCGCCGCGGCCAGGGCCGTCTCATCGGCGGCAGGGGAGTTGACGGCGGCAACCAGAGTACGGTAGTCTACATCCACGTCCCCGGCGATGGCAAGCCTGTCCTCGCCGACAAGCGCCGGGCCGAGGGCCTGGCGCGCGCTGTGGAGCGTGGTGCGCAGCACCTGTTGGGCCGCGGCCCGCGCGTGGTCGGGCCAGAACAGGGCCAGCAGGTGCTCGCGGCTCAACGGCTCGCCATGGGCCGCCAGGTAGTAGACCAGGGCGCGCGTCCGGCGCCGGGGAAGCGCGACGGACGCCCCGTCGCGCAGGATCTGGGGCGGACCAAGCAGGAGAATTGCCAGCATAACCGTTCCGAACGGCGACTCCGGGGTGATTATCCTTTAGGGCAGAACATCTGAGCCAACGCGGCCTGTACCGCACTGGACCGTCCTCACGCACAGCCCTGGCCCCCCTTTCAAGCGCGGGAGAGGGCATGGGTGTGAGGGCCTCCAGGGCGTCCCCAAGCCCCATCTTCCGCATGCGCCCACATGTTCTGTCCGTCCCTCACGGTGATTATACCAGGGGATGAAAAGGCGCGGCTCTTCCACCACGGTAGCGCCGTTGACGGGGCGTGCCGCGCTGGCTATAATGCCGCTGAAGGCTCGCGCGCGGGGTTTGGCCATGAAACTGATCGTTTTTGTCACCGACGATGCCCATGCTGACGTGAGCGTTGATACCCTGGTCGGGCACGGCTTTCGGGTTACGCGCCTGGCGACCACCGGCGGCTTTCTCCGCCGTGGCAATACGACCCTGCTCGTTGGTGTCGAGGATCAGCAGGTTGACCAGGCCTGCGATCTCGTCAAAGGCGTTGCCCCCGGCACCCTGGCGATTATCATGGACCTGGAGCGCTACGAGCGCCTGTGAAGATCCTCTACGTCGCCGCTGGCATCCCCGTACCGGGCGCTCTCGGTGGCAGCACCCACGCCTACGAAGTGGCGCGGGGCCTGGTGAGGCGCGGGCACGAGGTACACCTCGTCGCCGCCTCGCGTGAGGGCTGGAGCGGGCTGGCCCCCTTTGTGCGCCCGGTTTCCTCGCGCCTCGACGGCATCCACCTGCACCACCAGGATGTGCCCAAGGCCCTGAGCCTGCTCGGCGCCGCGCCGGTACTGCGCCTGGCTCGCGCTCTGCGCCCCGATGTGATAATGGAGCGCTACTACAACTTCGCCGGGGCCGGTATCCTCGCTGCCCGACGCCTCGGTATACCCGCGCTCCTGGAAGTCAACGCCCTGATCGTTGACCCGCCTGCTGTGTTCAAACGGCGCCTCGACGATGCCCTGGGCGGCCCGCTGCGCCGCTGGGCCGAGTGGCAGTGCCGCGCCGCCGAGCGTATTGTTACGCCGCTGCACACCACCGTGCCGGCAAGCATCCCCCGCGCCAGGATCGTCGAACTGCCCTGGGGCGCCGATGTGGAGCGCTTCGCTCCCGTGGCCCGGCAGCGCTGCCAGCTCCACCGCCCGCCCAACGTGGTCTTCCTGGGTTCGTTTCGCGCCTGGCATGGCGCAACCGATGTGGTGCGCGCCGGGCTGTTGTTGCTCGAAAGCGGCCACGACCTGCGCTTCACCCTGATCGGCGACGGGCCGGAGCGCGCTGCGGCTGAGGCCCTCGCTGCGCCCTGGGCCGGGCGCTTCACCTTCACCGGCAGCGTGCCCTACCCGCGCGTGCCCGACCTGCTCGCCGCCGCCGACGTGGGTGTGGCCCCGTTCACCACCGCGCCGCACCCGGCCCTGCGCGCCGCTGGCTTCTTCTGGTCGCCGCTCAAGGTCTACGAGTACATGGCCGCCGGCCTGCCCGTGGTAACCAGCGCCATCCCCCCGCTCAGTGAGATTATCCGTGAGGGCCGCGAA
>JBDNDG010000534.1:0-2593 GCA_046719255.1 Chloroflexaceae bacterium | reverse complement strand
AATGGCCCCGATTTTCACATCAGGCACGATACCATAAGCCCGGGCCAGAATCTCGATCGGGTGTTTGCTGGCAACCCCCGTTGCATGGGTGATCTGCCAGCGACAGGTCTCGCTCTCACAGAGGGCCAGGCTGGAACCGGAGCGGCGCACAAAGGCGAAGAGTCCGGCGCCCACATCCATTCCGATCTGATACTTCTCACGCTTAAGGGCGTAGGTTCCGGCAATGCCGCAGCAACTAGCATGACTGGGAACGAGGGTGAGGCCCGGGACGAGGCCGAGCACGTCCAGCGTTGGCAGGCCGAGGCGATGGGCGCGGTACTGGCAGGGGGGATGGTAGGGCAGCGTGCGCTCGATGCGGTCGAAGGCGATATCCAGTTCGTCGCGCTCAGCCAGGCTCCGCAGGAACTCGAAGATATCCCAGGTCCCCACGGCCACCGCGCGCGTATCGGCATCGTGCATGGCAAGGATTTCGGGAGCCTCTTCTTTCAGGGTGAGTGTGCAACTGGTGCTGGTGCCGACCACGGGAATACCCTGGCGCACATAGGGCAGGAGCTTCCGCACATTGGCCGCGTGGGCCTTGCGCGCCGCGACGAAGTCGCCGTTGGAGATCAGCGGGAGGCCACAGCAGTTCTGCGGCGCCAGAATCACCTCGAAACCGTTGCGCTCCAGCACCGCGACCGCAGCCTGACCTACCCACGGCTCGTAGTAGTTGGTCGAGCAGCCGTGGAAGTAGACCACCTTCCGCGCTGCGGGCGCTTCCCGGGAGACCGGAGACCGCTGACGCCGTTTGAACCAGGCGCGAAAGCTGTAGGTGCTGGCCGCGGGCAGCGGCGCAGCCCGGTGGATGCCCAGCAGCCATTCCACCAGCCAGCGCGCGGGGCCGAAACGCAACCCGGTATTCACCAGCGGCGCGTGGGGGCCGCAACTCAGACGACCCACCAGTTCGGAGCGGGCGATCAACCAGTTGCGGAAGGGCAGGCCCCGCTCGGCTACGATGCGTGCCCGGGCACGGGCGTTCAACTCGGCAATACGCACCCCCGTCGGGCACACTTCGTTACACACCCGGCAACCCGAACAGTAGTCCACCGAGGCATCAGGCGCCGGCTGCCGCTCGTGGCGAAAGCGCTGGGCCTGGGGGCCGACATACTTGGGGCCGGGGAAGCGGTCGGTGACCGCGGCCACCGGGCAGGCCGCGGTGCAGATATTGCACTTGATGCAGTGGTCAAGTGATTGTTCAAGCGATAGTTCAATATGATCCATGCCCGCCCCATTCATCTGATGTGAACATATGGGGAAACCCGGTTTCCCCATCCCCCTGCCCGCCGGTGTGGCAAGCCCTCCCAAGAACAATCCCTGCCCACCGGTGTGGCAAGCCCTCCCCACGGGAGGGTTTGGGAGGGCTGCGCCCTCCCAGGAACAATTCCTATGTGCATTCTGGCGTTGTGTGGCGCAGCCGAATGGACGGCTGCACTTTCACATCCTGCCAGCGGCATAGCCGGTAGCAATCGCGACACCCTCCAGACAACCCTCACGGATGGGGTCGAACCCGGCAATGGCGCTGCCCGCCACGACGACATTCCCGAATACCACACGACCGGCGGCATCGAGGGGTCGCAGCGCGGCATCAACGGCAATGCCGGCGCTAAAGACCGGGTGGCCCGCCGGGTCGAGAAAACGCCGGGCAAACCAGTCCGGGCGCCCGTTCGGGCCGCGCACCGGCAGATCCAGGGCCGTCTCGCGCAGCGCACCATCGGGTGCAGCGCGCACACCACCGCCGGCCAGCCCCCCCGTGGCAAGCACCCAGCGTCGCGCGGTGTGGCGCTGCTCGCGGGCCGCTGCTTCGGAGTATACCGCCTCCAGGGTTGTATCGCGCCCTTCGCCGCGCCGGACAAAGGCGCCCAGTTGGATGCGCCCGCCCAGGCGGAGCAGGGCTGCTTCCAGCGCCTGGTAGAGACGGATGCCCGGCACGGAGGGCGGCAGGGTGGGGATTTCAAAGATCAACGCCCCGGCGCGGGACTGGAGATCACGCACCACCTCGGTGGCCTGGCGCAACCCCAGGATGGCGGGCAAACCTACCCGCGCATAGCCGCCACGCCGCACGTGCGCGGCCAACTGCCGTCCCACCTCAGCGCGGAACTCCGCCGTGTCAAACAGGCGCGCCAGGATCACCGGGTCAAAGCCCTGCCGGCGCCCGGTTGGCGGTAGGGCGAGATAACAGCCATCGATGGGAAGGCCCTGGGCGCGGAGGTTGGCCGCTGCCAGCGGCGGGAAGAAGTCGCGCAATTCGTGGAAGCCGGCGATCAACGTCGGGCGACCATCGCCGAGCTGGCGCGACTCGCCGGCCACCATGGTGGCCGGGGCCAGGGTAGTGGGCCGCAGCGCACCCATAGCCGTGGGGAGCAGCAGGCGCTGGTGGAGGTTGCCCGCCAGGGGGTAGACGGCGTCGGCGCAGAGCGCCCGCAAACGCGCAAGGCCTTCTTCCAGCGCCGGGAGACCGACGCGCGCGTAGGGATGCTCCGGACGGCCAGCTACCAGGCGCCCCACCGCCGCCAGCGGGTTGGCGTCGCCGGCCAGAAGATCGACCTGTCGATGA
>JBDNDG010000533.1:0-2593 GCA_046719255.1 Chloroflexaceae bacterium | reverse complement strand
TTAATCGCGCCTCCGGCAAGTTCCGTGTCACCCTGAGTGAAGCGAAGGGTCCTGGCCAACATGCTTCCCCCTTCACCGCGCTCAGGGCGGCGGCACCGCTCAGCATGACAAATGACCCGCCGGAGGCAGTATCTTTGTGCGGCGTAGCCGTATGACTGGCTCAGGTGACCACCGGGGAAGCCGGTGTTCCTCACATCCCCGGCAGAGAGGAAGGGTCCGGGAGGGCGACGCCCTCCCAGGCACGCCGTAAAGTCCGAAGCGAGGAAACAGCGTTTCCCGACCTGCGGGCCAGGGCGCAAGGAAACCTGGTTTTCCCACATGCGTAGCAGAGGCGCACAACGTTATGGACGCAGTACTCGTACTCGAAGATGGCCGTGTCTTTCCGGGGCGTTCGTTCGGGGCACCAGGCCAGTGTATTGGTGAAGTGGTCTTCCACACCGGCATGACGGGGTACCAGGAGATCCTGACCGACCCCTCGTACTGCGGCCAGCTTGTCACGATGACCGCCCCGCACATCGGCAATACCGGAGTGAACGATTTCGATCCCGAGTCGCTCCGCCCCCAGGTGGCCGGTTTCATCGTGCGCGCCTACAGCGAGAACTTCAGTTCGTGGCGTGCCCGGGGCAGTCTGGCCCAGTTGCTACGCGAGCACCGCATTGTTGCCATCAGTGAGGTGGATACACGGGCGCTCACCCGGCACATTCGCACCGCCGGCGCCATGCGTGGCATTATCTCTACCACCGGCGAGCCGGTTGAGACGCTGCTGGCGAAGGCTCGCCAGGCCCCGCTAATGGAGGGCCTTGACCTGACGCGGGTGGTTACCTGCGAAGAGCCATACCACTGGGCCGAAGGCTCGGCGCCGTTTGGCCCCGTGTACCCCGATGGCACGCCGCCGCTGACGTACCACGTTGTCGCTTATGACTTTGGCCTGAAGCGCACCATCCTGCGCCGCCTGGTAGACCACGGCTGCCGCGTAACGGTAGTGCCGGCTACCACGCCGGCAAGCGAGGCTCTGGCGCTGCGGCCCGACGGCATCTTCTACTCCAACGGGCCGGGCGATCCTGCTGCGGCAAGCTACGCCTTCGAGACCCTGCGCGACCTGCTGGGGCGCGTGCCGGTGTTTGGCATCTGCCTGGGCCACCAGTTGATGGGCCTGGCCCTTGGGGCGCGCACCTACAAGCTGCCCTTCGGCCACCACGGCGCCAATCATCCGGTGCGCCACGTCCCGACGGGCCGGGTGGAGATTACCTCGCAGAACCACGGCTTCGCTGTAGACCCCGATACCCTCCCGCCCGAGGTCGAAGTGACCCACATCAATCTGAACGACCAGACGGTGGAGGGCCTGCGTCACCCGGGGCTGGGCTGTTTCAGCGTGCAGTACCATCCCGAAGCCGGCCCGGGTCCCCACGATGCAACCTACCTGTTCCGCGAGTTCACGGCGCTCATAGCGGCCTGGCGCTGAAGCAGGGCCTGACGACTCGACAGGTATGGACGACCCGACCGATATCCCCGGCGTCGACCCACGCAACCGCCTGAATGATCTGACCGGGCGCGAGTGGACGTATGCGCTGCGTTCGGTGATCAGCACGCGCTATCCAACAAAAGGTCCCGAGAGTTACGCTCACGAGTTGCGCCGCGCCCATCCCTCGCCCAAACCTCCGCAACTGCTGGCCGAGCTGGTGCGCTTCTTTACCCGCCGTGGCGGCCACGTGCTCGACCCCTTCGCTGGCGTCGGCGGCACGTTGATCGCCTGTTCGCTGGAGCGCCGTACAGCAGTGGGTGTGGACCTGTCGCCGGCCTATGCGGAGATCTACCGGGCTGTCTGTGATCGGCTCGGGATCGCGCCCCAACTCTACCTGGTGGCCGATGCGCGTGACCTGGCTCGCCTCGAGCCGGTTCGTGAGCGCCCCTTCGACCTGATCCTCACCGACCCGCCCTACGCAGCCATGCAGTCCCGTGAGAAGACCGGCGAGCGCAAGAAGCGTGGCGCGAGCGCGCCGACCCCTTTCACCGCCTCTCCCGCCGATCTGGGGAATCTGGGCTACTGGGAGTTCCTGTGCGAGTTGCGCCGGGTGCTGGAGGGCGCGCTCGCCGTGCTAAAGCCCGGAGGCCATCTGGTGCTCTTCACCAAGGACTTGCAACCGACCGCCGAGCATCACAATATGCTCCATGCCGATATTGTGGTCACGCTGGGCCAGGTGCCGGGATTGGAGTTCCGCGGTTATCGCATCTGGCATGACCAGAGCCTCAACCTGTACCCCTTTGGCTATCCCTTTGCCTTTGTGGCCAATCAGGTGCATCAGTTTATTCTGATCTTTCGGTACGTGCCGGCGAGGTTATAATTTCACAGTACTGATATGAAACTATGGGGAAACCCGGTTTCCCCATTTCCCTGCCTGAGGGGAGGATTTGGGGGGCGCAGCCCTCCCGGGAACAGTAGCCTTTTCATCGGGCGTGGTGCGCCCGGCGAGCAGGGGTGCGCCGGTTTCGCCCCGCTTTCACGGTGGCCCATGGCTGAGGAGCATCTCCCCCTGAGCGAGCCCGACCCCCCACCGCAGCTACCGCGTACCTACCCGGCCTGGCCACTGGAGAT
>JBDNDG010000532.1:0-2601 GCA_046719255.1 Chloroflexaceae bacterium | reverse complement strand
CGCTGGGGGGAGGAGCACGGGTTCCTCTCCTGGCGGGGGAGGTATGGGCGAGCGCAGCCCGCCCAGAAAAAACGCATTTTCATTTTGTCTTTGTGCGGCGAAGCCGCATGGATGTCTATCTATGAATACCCCGCGCCCCGTCACCCGGCCCGACCAACGAGCAGCCGAGGGCGCCGAGTTGCGCAACTACCGGCTGATCGAGCGCCTGGCCCAGGAGGAGCTGGCGACCGTCTACCGCGGCAGCCACCTCACCCTGGAGCGACCGGTTCAGGTGCATATCCTGCGTCGCACCGACTGGGTCTCCTCCGGGCGCTTTCAGCTTGCCGCGCGCCTGGCCGCGCGTCTCAGCCATCCCAACCTGGTGCCGGTGATCGACGCAGGCCACGATGAGCGCTACGGCCACTACCTGGTCACCCCTGAGCTCGACGCCCAGCCCCTCAGCGCCCTGCTCGCCGATGGCCGCCTGCCACCGCCGCTGGCCGTGCGTATCGTTACGCAGATCGCCGCTGCCCTGGATTACCTGCACGCCCAGCAGATCGTCCACCGTGACGTGCAGCCGGCCAATATCCTCGTCACCGCCGAGGGGGTAGCCTACCTGACCAACCTGAGCCTCGCCGCCGGTCCCGATACGCCCGACCTGAGTAGCCTCGAGGAGGCCGATTACCTGACCCCCTACTCTGCCCCCGAACAGCGCTTCGCTGACGGTGAGGCCAGCCCCGCGCTCGACATCTACGGTCTGGGGGCGGTAACGTACCATATGCTCTCGGGCGAGGTACCGCCTGACCCCGGCGTGCCCCTGCCCAGCCTGGCCGCGGTTGAGCCGGCCCTGGCCTCCGCCGACCGGGTCGTGCGCCGTATGCTGCTGCCCCAGCCGCAGGCCCGCTTCCCCAGCGCCTCCGCCGCTGCCACCGCGCTGCGCCAGGCCCTCCGTGGCCAGATCGACCAGGCCACCACCGATATGGAGGAGTCGCGCTGGGAGACAAACGCCGAGTGGCTCCCGAACCCCTTTGAGACCGCGCTCGAATCCGCGCTCCCCGAGCGCTTCCAGGAGTATCTCGCCCGTGCCCGTAAGCGCGCCGATGACCTGCACCGCCGCGATGCCATCCGGCGCTTCCTCAATCGCTGGAGCCGCGATGGCTTCTTCCGCCGTCGCGCCCTTGGCCAGCTCATCCAGCTCGAGCAGATCGTCAGCTTCAACGTCTACTTCTACGAACTGCGCGTGCTCTATGAGACGCGCACGGAACCGACGCCCCGCATTCGCCCCGAGGCCCCCGCCGAACAGCCGCGCCCCTTTCAGAACCCCGCCGACGTGTGGCAGGTCCCCGTCCCGGAGATGGGGCCGTTTGAGGCCGTGCGGCCCCGCGAGGTGCCACTGCCTGGCTCGGCGCGCGTCTTTCCCTGCAACGAATGCCTGGGCGCGGGCAAGGTCTATTGTGCTTCCTGCAAAGGTCATGGCAGCGTCGAGAAGGTCAGCCGCGTCTCGAACCGCGACCATAGCCGCTCGCAGGAGACGATCACAGTCAGGTGCCCGGCCTGCGGCGGTGACGGAAGGCAGGATTGCCCCAGATGCGAGGGGGGCGGCAATCTGGTGGAGGACCTGGTCTTCACCTGGTCGCGCCGGGCCATGCTGTTCGAGAACTCCGACGATGTGGAGGATCTGCCGCTCCTGGCCATCCGCAAACACCTTGAGCCGGTCTTCGAGGGTCCCATCGATCCGTACAAGGGACCCTGGCACAGCGTCGCGCCCCTTGCCGAGTTGCTGCGCGCGGTGATCGAAGCGGCGGGCGATGACACGCGCATCCGCCATGCGGAGCTGACCGTCCGCGGCGCGCCGATCACCGAGGTGGAGTATGTGCTCGACGAGCAGCCGCGCCAGCTCCACCTGGTTGGCTTCGAGCCGCAGCTCTTCGGCGACTGGTCGCTCTACAACCACGAGCGCATCGCCCTCGTCGTGGTGGTCGCAATTGTGGCGCTTCTTACGGTGGTTGCGTTTGTGGGCGCTGGCGCCCTGACGTGAACATATGGGGAAACCGGGTTTCCCCACGCCCCTCCCTGAGCAGAGCGCATCAAGAAGCCATGGTTGCCTCTCCTCCTCACCCCCGCGCGGGAGCGGGGGGCCGGGGTGAGGAGGAGAGGCTGTGGCCCAAATACTCTACCCGTGACAGCATGGGACGGCCCGGTTTCCCCACCCCCCTGCCTCTCAGTGTCGCATCAGCTTCCCCTCAGCCGGCGATCATGACGCCGTAATCAGTTGCGCCCCATCGGTTCGCGCCGCCCCCGTTCGATTCAGCACAAGACGGACTCGGTGCTCATCGGAACGAGGTGCCCTATGCGCGTCAGACTCGCCCGCTGCTGGGTGCTGTTGCCCTGCGCCATCCTGTTGATCTTCCTTACCGCTTGCGGCGCCGGCCAGTCGGTGGCTATCTCCGCGCCAGCGCCCCTGCCCACGGCCCGTATTCTGCGCGAACCCGAAGCGTTGCTGCCGCTACGCCCCGGCGGCGCGCCCGAGGCGCCGCCGTCCGGGAGCGCTGCGGGCGGCCCCGACGCCCCTGCCGACAGCGCTGCCGCCACTGCCTCCCCCCGCGCCGACGGGGTTGCCTC
>JBDNDG010000531.1:0-2601 GCA_046719255.1 Chloroflexaceae bacterium | reverse complement strand
GATGGCGACGCACGATCCCTTCAGCCAGCCCGGCGCCAAGGGGGGTCAGCGTAATCTCGCCCCGCTCATCGCGCTGAATGTAGCCCTTTTTCTCCATCTCCTGGAGAGCGTGGCTCACCGTGGGCGGCTGCAGGGCAAGCCAGCGCGCCACCTGCGCCGCGATTACCGGCTCGCTTCGTTGCGACAGGTAGTAGAGGACTTCCAGGTAGTCGCGCTCCTTGGTAGTCGGGCCATCAACCCCAACCCGTCGGCGCTGGCGCGGGTTGGAACGCTTGACTGGTGGAACATCCCCCATGGACATTGCCTTCTGGACGCTCCTGCTGGCACGGAAACTCCCGGTATGCGGCACCGGCACACCCCACGATGACGCTGTTCGGGCTAAGTTCTGGGGAGCGCTTTCAATAGTGTTTCGATAGCTAACTACCAGGAGTATAGCACGCGACCGGAGGAAACACAATCCCCAGGGCGCAACGATCGATTTCGAGGGCAGGTTGCCTGAGCATAGGTTTGGTTCCTGGGAGGGCGCAGCCCTCCCAAAAACCCTCCCCACAGGGAGGGGTGTGGGGAAGCCTGGTTTCCCCTAATTTTCATATTCAGTAACAGATTAGCGGAAGGAACAGCCATGATCACGGTCGCCAATCGCATCTTCGTCCACGCAGACTACGCCGCGGCGCTCGAGACCGCCTTTCGTAACCGCGCGCGCCAGGTCGATCAGATGCCTGGCTTTGTAACCAATCAGGTGCTCCGCCCAACCAGGCCCGGTGATCCGTACATTATACTGACAATCTGGGAGAGCAAAGCTCATTTTGAAGCCTGGCTCAACTCAGAAGCGTTCCGCGAGAGTCACGCCCGCCTTGGTGGCTTGCCGCATACCGCGTTCAACCAGCCGCACGCCGTTGAGGTACACGAGATCATTCTCGATACCGGCCGGCCCGATCTCGCGATTGAACCCTTGCCCGGTAAGCAAGGGTGACGCCATAGTTGCGGGCAGCGCGACATGAAGGCGGGAGCTGCGGGGGGCTGTGGCCTTCGCACCCCGCCATACCTCTTCAGAAGCGGTCAGTACACTCGAGTCACCGCAGCTTCCGCCGCATCGGGATACCCCGGCGCACGGCTCTGGTCTCCCTGCTTCGCCAGGTTCAGCGCAGGCTTTCCCGCGCGTGGGAGAGGCCTGGCCCCTGAGCCTGTCCTGAGCGTAGCGAAGGCGTAGCCGAAGGAGTACAGGGATGCGGGTCTCCAGAGCATCCCCAGGCCCTCTCTGTTCCATGCGCCCACATCGTCTGTCGGCCTCTTAAGGTGCACCCCGGACTGGCGATCTTCGCGCCACCACGGCGCATTCACCCGTTGCGTTCTCGCGCAATCAGGTATAATAGGCATTGCACCGATGGATTGCTCTTGCGCTGTACCCTGCGGGTCTGGAAGTGGAACGCCTATGGCTATGATCGACACCGTGGATCGGTTCTTTGCCCGGCTGCTGCGGGTTCCCCCACCGACGCAACCGGCTGCCGAAACGCTCGACGCGCCGCCTGTTGCGTGCGAAGTAGACAGCGCCCCGGCCACACGCGCCTTTGGTCTTTCGCTCCTGATTTCAGGGCTGCGTTGCACGTTGCAGTACATCATTCTACCGGTGGTGCTTCCGCTGATCGGCTTCGCTACCGATCTGGCCCTGCCTCTGGTCATCCTGCTCGATCTTGTCGCCCTGACGCTGCTGGTACGTAGCCTGCGCTACTTCTGGGCCGTCCGCCATCCCCGGCGCTTCGACATGCTTCCCCTCTCGGCGGTGATTTTGTTGATTATCTTGCTCTCACTGGGCTTCGATCTGTGGAGGCTCGTCGCGTGATCGCCCGGCTCGCCGCGGCGCTGTCGCTGGTCGCCGGGTGGGCCGCGCTGGCGCGCCTGCACCTCGGCATCGCCAATGACTCCGGCTCACCCGATCCCGCAACGCCCTTTTTCGTCAGTGACCCTTCTCTGGCCCGGGCGATCTACGGACGGCTGAACAGTGCCCATCCCACCGATCATTACGCTTTCAACGGGCGCGCCGGCGAAGGCGTGCGCGCCCTGCTCCTCGTTCCCGCGCGCGATTACGAGGCCGGTTTCCGCGTCTACTTCACCCTGACTGGCCCCGGCCTGCCGCCAGAGGGGCTGACGCCGCCGCCAACCGCTACGCCCCTCGCCATTATGGGCCGCGACTACCGGCTGGTGCAAAGCCACGCCCCGCCCTTGCCCACTGATGGCGCCTATCGCATCGCCGTGCGCTGCGACGCTGGCACGGGGGCCTATTGTCTCTGCCTGGGCACCCGCGAAGAACGGTATGCCGATGCCGCCATGCGCGCGCGCATCGATCGCCTGCTCGACGGCCCGTGAGTCCGTCGCCCTGAGGCCGCGCCCCTGCTCCGAAACCCTCCCCTCAGGCATGGGTCTGGGGAAATCTGGTGTGCCCATCCCCCCCACCGCATCGCGCTTCATACCCCCTCTATGTCTCCTCTCGGGGATAGAGTTTTGGTAGCGCGACAACGACCCGGGAATTCGTTTCCCATTCGTTGGCGCATCTTCCCCCCGCGCATCCGTCTGCGCGCCAGCGGCCCCTCGCCACCGGACACC
>JBDNDG010000530.1:0-2609 GCA_046719255.1 Chloroflexaceae bacterium | reverse complement strand
CTGACGCAGGTCAGCGCCAGTAGCCGGTCGGTGCCTGGCGTGCCAGCGTCGGGTGATAGGCTGCCGAGTGTCTCAAGCGCCACCTGCGGCACGCTGCGAAGCGCGGCGGCGATGCCAGCGTGCTCCGCGTCGTGCAGCAGCAGAGCGGCGCCGCAATCGGCGAGTTGCCAGGCCAGCTCGGCGGGGGCCAGACGGATGTTGAGAGGCGCCAGCACCGCGCCACAGCGAGGCGCGGCGTGGATGGCCGCCACGCAGGCCGGACCGTTGCGCGCCAGCACCGCGACACGATCCCCGGGGCGCACTCCGAGGGCGCTCAGGCGCGTGGCGATGTGCTCGGCCCACAGGTTGAGGTCATTGAACGTCCACGTCCCGACCGGGGTGATCAGCGCCGGACGGTGGGGGTGCAGCGCCGCGCGACGGGCCAGCCAGTCGGGGAGATACGTCATTTCAGTTCACCTGTGCGGCTGTGCCGCACAACAACAGGGTCAAAACAGGTGTATGTTTGGGAGGGCGTAGCCCTCCCAAACCCTCCCGCGCACGGCCTATGGTCACGTTAGACTCAACCCCAGGGCCAGTAACGCGCCGAAGACCAGGTGCAGGCGCGCGGTGCCCCGCAGAGCGACGTTGAGCACGCGGCCCCGCTCGGTCCACACCGTCTGCAGCAGGGGCAGGGCCAGGGGCAGGCTGAGCCAGGGGAGCAGCGCCAGGGGTGACACGGCTCCTCTCCACCAGATCGCCGGCAGCAGCAGATAGGCTCCGAGCACCAGAGTGGCATACTCGACGCGGGCGAAGCGCTCGCCGAAGATCACCGCCAGGGTACGCTTGCCCGCCTTGCGGTCAGTCGGCGCATCGCGCAGGTTATTCACGACGATGATCGCCGTCACCAGCATTGCTACCGGCAGGCTGACCATGAGGGCCGTTGGGCGAAAGGTGTTGGTGTGCAGGTAATCGGTGCCGGCGACGGCGATCACGCCGAAGAAGAGGAAGGCGAACAGATCGCCGAGGCCGTTGTAGCCGAGGGGAAACGGCCCGCCGGTGTAGAGAATGCCGGCAGCGATGGACAGCACGCCGATCAGCAGGATGGGCCAGCCACCGACGACGATCAGGTAGACGCCGCAGAGGGCAGCCAGGCCAAAGCAGAGCAGCATGGCCCTGCGCACCGTGGCCGGCGCGATGAGGCCGCTCTGGGTTACGCGGGTGGGGCCAAGGCGCTCCGGCGTGTCGGCGCCCTTGAGATGGTCGAAGTAATCATTGGCGAGGTTGGTGCCGATCTGGATGAGCAGCGCCGCCAGCAACGCCGCCAGAAACACCAGGGGCCGGAACGCGCCATCGGCAAAGGCCGTTGCCGACCCCACGAGGACCGGCACAACCGCGGCCGGCAGGGTCGGCACGCGGATGGCCATCAGCCAGCGTTTGAGTGGCCCGGGTGGGGCGGGCGCGGTAACGTTGGTTGCCATTGCTCGTGGCCCTCACGTGGGAGCGTGGAACGGCGCGACCCTTCCACGCTCTCCCCCTTACCGGCGCGTCCGGCACGTCATGGGTCAGGCTGAGCGCAGTCGCCGCCCCGAGCGCAGTCGCAGGGGAAGCATCTCGGCCGGGCACCTGCGCTGCGCTCGGGGTGACACGGAACGCGCCGGATACGCTACTTACGGAAAGCGCCGGAAGCGACGGAAGTTGGGCTTGCGCTTTTCGAGATAGGCCCGGTGCCCCTCCTGGGCCTCCTCGGTGAGGTAGTAGAGCAGGGTAGCATCGCCGGCGAGTTGCTGGAGGCCAGCGTGGCCGTCAGCAGCGGCGTTAATTGCTGCCTTGAGCATGCGGATCGCCAGCGGGCTTTTCTCGAGGATCTCACGGGCCCACTGCACCCCCTCGTCCTCCAGCCGCTCCAGCGGCACAACGGCGTTCACCAGGCCCATCTCCAGGGCCTGCTGGGCATTGTACTGCCGGCAGAGGTACCAGATCTCGCGCGCTTTCTTGTCACCGACGATGCGCGCCAGCAGGTTGGAGCCGTAGCCGCCGTCGAAACTGCCCACCCGCGGCCCGGTTTGCCCGAACACGGCGTTTTCGGCGGCGATGGTCAGGTCGCATACGACGTGGAGCACGTGGCCCCCGCCGATGGCATAGCCCGCCACCAGGGCGATGACCGGTTTGGGGATAATGCGGATCAGTCGTTGCAGGTCGAGCACGTTGAGCCGGGGGATCTCGTCCTGACCGACGTAACCGCCAGCGCCGCGCACGGTCTGGTCGCCGCCGGAGCAGAAGGCTTTGTCACCGGCGCCGGTGAAGAGAATGACACCGATGCGTTCATCGTCGCGGGCGCGCGAGAAGGCGTCGAGCAACTCAAGCACCGTTTCGGGGCGAAAGGCGTTGCGCTTCTCGGGGCGGTTGATGGTGATTCTGGCGATCCCTTCGCCTGCGGCGTCGTGCTCGTAGATGATGTCGGTATAGGTGCCAGCTCTGATCCACTCGATAGGCATACGTATGTACCTTGCTTCAGCTCTGAACATGCGGAGGCAGGGTTTTTCCTGTCTGTACGTATCGTACCACAAGATCCTGGAAGGCTTCGGGTTGCTCCAGGTGTACGGCGTGACCAGCGCCGGGCACGATTGCCT
>JBDNDG010000053.1:0-16565 GCA_046719255.1 Chloroflexaceae bacterium | reverse complement strand
ACGCCCACGGCCACGCCCACCAGCACGCCCACGGCCACGCCCACCAGCACGCCCACGGCCACGCCCACCAGCACGCCCACGGCCACGCCCACGGCCACGCCCACCAGCACGCCCACGGCCACGCCCACCAGCACGCCCATGACCGAGCCTGATGAAAGCCTCGGATTGCGTCCCGTTCTGCAGTGTGTTACCAGGGTTAACGAGACGCGCTACATCGCGTACTTTACCTATCGCAACACCCCGACCGGTCCCGTCGTTGTCGCCGTTGGCCCGGACAATCGCTTCTCACCCGAGCCAATCGATCGAGGTCAACCCACGGTCTTCCCGCCGGGCGAGCCTGAGGTCTATCCGCGATTCTCCTTTAGTGTGGAGTGGGACGGAAGCGTGCTGGTCTGGTTCCTCAGCGGAAGAACTGCGGTGGCCTCCAGCGCCAGCCCGCGCTGCGACATAGCTCAGCCGTGAACCTCAGCGGCGCACCCGGCAACTCCCGTTCCGCCCCTGGTCGAGGACGGGAGTTCTAACGTGAAAATTGCCCGCAGGCGAGAGGGTCCGGGAGGGCTGCGCCCTCCCAAGAATGAGGTATGTTCATTCTGGCGTTGTGCGGCGCAGCCCTCCCAAGAAAACAACCCGCCAGCGGGGAGGGTTTGGGAGGGCTGCACCCTCCCAAGAATGAGGTATGTTCATTCTGGCGTTGTGCGGCGCAGCCGCATGGACGGCTGATGTGAAAAGACGGGGAAACAGGGTTTCCCCATACCCCTGCCCATCGGGGCGTCAGGCCCTCCCCACCGGGAGGGAGTGGTGAGCGTTGGGACGCCCCACGTGGGCGCCCCCGCTCCTGGGGGGAGTGAGGGCGCGCGGCTGCCGTAGCATCCTGGCGCACTCCGCAACAAACGCTACCCCTGAGAACTCCCAGACCCTCCTCCCGTTTGAGAACATGGCGGATGGAATACGTGGCATAGCGATGTATAATACCGGTAGTAGCAGACCGGTTCGTCGTTCTGGCGCACACCTCCCTGTGCCCGCCCTGCGCGTGGCGGAGGAAAGTGCGCGCCCATTCTTCCATTCTTCCCGACCGTAACGCCGCCCGAAACCCTGTCGAAGTGGCGCACCGGAACGTCTCGAACGGAAGGGACCAGGAGGGCTTCGCCCTGTCAGGGATCCGCTTACCCGACCATGCGCATCAGGGACCTCGCCGGATGTGCCATCAAGCGCATCAACACCTGTGCAAGCTACAACACCAACAAGAGAAGCGGTCGGACCTGGCTATGGCCATCCCCAGGTCATCTTCTTCAGCGAACTTGACGGGACCGAGCTGCTCGCGCGCCTTCGCGACGGTGGTCTTGCCACTTACCTTGCCACGCACGGCTACGGGGTAGCGCTGGCGCTCTACGACTTCACCCCGAGCCTTGCCGAGGCGGTGCGCGTGTTGAACCAGCGCGACGTTCCGGTCGTCGCCTGGCTCCTCCTTCCGCCGGGCGAAGATTTCTGGTTCAACCTGCAGAACTACCCCCAGGCCTTTGCGCGCTACCATCGCTTCCGCGACTGGGCACGGGAGCACGGGTTACGCTTCCACGCCGTTGGCCTGAACATTGCCCCTCCGGGCAGCGCCATTGATCAGTTGCAACATGGGAACATGCGCCACCTGGCTCGCCGCCTGCTGCGCGCCCGCGACAACGTGCTCTACAGCGCCGCCCGTAATGCCTATACCGACCTGGTGAGCGAAATCCGCCACGACGGCTACGAGGTGCACACCTACCAGGTGCCCGTCGTAGCCGACGACCGGCGAGCGGGCAGTACCCTGGCCCAGCGAGTGCTCGACATCGTTGACATACCTGCCGATGTGGAAGTGCTGATCTGTTACAGTAGCGTTCCCCTGGCGGCCCTGGAAGATGACCTGGGCGGCGCGCTGATCGCCAGTTACGGGCCGGCTGCGGATGGCATCGGGGTTGGCGTGGTTGATAGTGCCGGTTCGCGCGCCAGGAGCATCAGAGGGCTGCCACCCCTGTCGTGGGAGGCGCTTGAACGCGATCTCATTCTCGCCAGTCAATTTACCGATCCGATCTACGTCTACTCTCTGGAGGGGTGCCTGGAACGGGGGCTGTTGCCGCGCATCGCTGCCATCGACTGGGAGGCCGCCCCGCGCGTGCTGGCCTGGAAGCGCAGCCTCGTTGGCGCGGTGCGGATCGCGCTCCTCATCGGCTTGCTGCTCACGCGCTTGAGCCACACCCTGATCGCATGGCTCGGGTGGGCGCTCTTCGCCCTGCTGCTCGCCCGCCAGCTACGCGCCGCCTTGCGGCGCCATCGCAGCCAATGAACGACCACACTTCTGCCGAGGAGACACTCCGTCTCGCCATTGTCGCGGTGGGACGCCGGCTCTACCAGCGCGGGTTGATCGTCGCTGGCGACGGCAACATCTCGGCCCGACTGCCCGATGGCACCATTGTAATCACGCCGGCGGGGATGTGCAAAGGCGACCTGGAACCCGAGGACCTGGTCGTTGTCGACACTGAGGGCCAGTTGCTCCGCGCGGCGCCGGGTCGTCGCCAGTCCACCGAGCAACTGCTGCACCTGCACGTCTACCGCCGCCGGCCCGACGCGCGGGCCTGCGTGCACGCCCATCCGCCCACCGCCGTGGCACTGACCCTGGCGGGCATCAGTATGACAGAGCCGCTCCTGCCTGAGGCCGTGCTGGCCCTCGGCCCCGTGCCCACCGCGCCCTATGCCCGCACCGGCACCGCCGAGATGGGCGCTGCCGTTGACGACCTGATCGGCGAGCACAACGCGGTGCTGCTCTCCCATCACGGCGCGCTGACACTGGGAAGCACGCCCCTCGAGGCGTACTACCTGATGGAGCAGATCGAACACTGCGCGCGGATCATCCACGCGGCAACGCTGCTCGGCACGATCCAGCGCCTGCCCCGGGAGCGCATTGACGAACTGCGCGCCTTGCGCCAGACCCTCTCCGCCACCCGTGAGGAGAACGGATGAAACTCTCTCCTGAAAAGATCGAGGCCCTGGCCGTGGCCCTCATTGACACCCTTGCCGACATTGACGGCGTGCTCTTTCGTGGCGATGATACGGCGCTGAAACTCGCCATCATCGAGATTGTTACCGATGAACTGATGGTCGAGGAGCGCCTCGACGCCGAGGTTCACAAGATGCTCCAGGCCTACAAGTACGAGATTACCATGGAGCGCCTCAACTACGATGAACTGTACCGGAAGCTGCGGAACAAGTTGATCGCGGAACGAAAGATTGTGCTCTGAGACCGCGCACCAATGCGCACCGGGGAAAGATCCTTATTCCCTCGGGCGGTGAGGCCAGGGGAAAGGGTCGAGAAGGCCAGACCCGTCCAGGGAAGGTGGGGAACCAGTGTCGTGTCCCCACCACCCCACCGAGACCTCGTCTTGTTGTCATACCAGCACGAAGCACAGATCACAGGTAAAACGAACAGGGCAACCCGGCATCTCCGTCCCAGTCGCGGGATGCTTCCTCGAGCGTCAAAGCAGGAGTGACACAGGCATCCAGATCGACAAAGACGGGCAGCCAGTCCTCCAGGCGGCGCCGGGCGATCAGCGCGGCGATCTCGTCGGCCAGGGCCTGCTGATCGGCGTCCTGGTGTCTGGGAATCAAGTCGGGACGCCCCAGGGCCTCACAGAAGCGCGCCCAGAAGTGCGGCTCCAGCGCCGCCACCGCCAGGTGGCGCCCATCGGCGGTGCGGTAGGCCCGATAGCAGGCCGCCCGGCCGGTCAACCCGCCTGCCTGCTCGCCAGCGCACGCCACTGCATACCAGGGCGTCATCAACCAGCGGGTCGCGCCGAGCATAGGCGCGTCGATCCGGCAACCCGGCCCATCACCGCGGGCAAGCAGGGCCGCCAGAATGGCCGTTGCCGCGGTCAGGCCGCTCACCAGATCGGCGAGCTGCGTGCCCGGCAGCGCCGGTTCGTCGCCTACGGTCGTAGTTGCCAGCAGCCCCGAGAGCGCCACGAAGTTCAGATCGTGCCCCGCCAGATGGCTGAGGGGCCCCGACAGACCATAGCCGCTCAGCGCACAGTAGATCAGGCGAGGATTGAGCGCCTGGAGCGCCGCCGCTCCCACCCCCAGGCGGTCCAGCGCGCCCGGACGCATCCCATCCACCACGACATCGGCCTGGCGCGCCAGGGTCCGAAAGGTTTCCGCGTCCTCCGGGCGCTTCAAATCCAGTTCCACTTCACCCTTGCCCGCATTCAGGGCCGCGTAGGCCGCGTGCAGCGGTGACAGCCGCCGGAGCGGATCACCGCCCGGGCGTACCACTTTGGTCACGCGCGCGCCGAGGCTCGCCAGCAACCGGGTGCAGGCGGGCCCCGGCAGATATGTCGCCACCTCCACCACCTGAACCCCGCGCAACGCCGCTTCGATAGACATCGTTTCCTCGCCTGACTCTTGCCGGGCGCGCCTGAAGCCACGGCACGCGCGGCGTGGCCACACAACCGCAGGCGCGCCCGGAACTGCAACCCGGTTCCGAAACCAGCCCATGGTAGCATATCACAGCCGATCCGGGGCGCCGCGCGTAGCGCGCCAGCGGCGCGCTTCACAGCCCCATAATCCAGGAAGACTCATCTCTTAACACATCCTTGACAACCCTCGACGCGAGTGCTATACTAGCAGCGCTGCAACGAGCTACGTCTCACTCACAGACTACTGTGAGGTAGACGCAACAAGTGAGGAAACAAACCGAGCGAACCGCGCTGATAGCCGTATCAGAGACGTCGCCAGGAAGCTCAGAATCATCTGAACCTTCCTGGTTTTGTTTTCCCCCGGCTCGTTTTCAGTGAGCACCTTCACAACCAGAATACGGTAGTTGATGGTCCACGTCAACAACGGATGGTGAGGGCGCCGGAGGGCGCGCTTCACAATCCCACGCAGAGTTTGATCCTGGCTCAGGACGAACGCTGGCGGCGTGCCTAATGCATGCAAGTCGAACGCAGGGCGCTTGCGCCGCTGCGTGGCGCACGGCTGAGGAACACGTGGGTATCTGCCCCGGAGTGGGGGATATCGCCGCGAAAGCGGTGGCAATCCCGCATACGCTCGGCAGCGAGGAAAGGCGCAAGCCGCTCCGGGATGAGCCTGCGGCCCATCAGGTAGTTGGGGGGGTAACGGCCTCCCAAGCCAGTGACGGGTCCCTGGTCTGAGAGGACGACCAGGCAGACTGGGACTGAGAGACGGCCCAGACTCCTACGGGAGGCAGCAGCAAGGAATTTTCCCCAATGGGCTCACGCCTGAGGGAGCAACGCCGCGTGGAGGACGACGGCCTTCGGGTTGTAAACTCCTTTTGGGGGGGAAGAGAGTGACGGTACCCCCCGAATCAGCCCCGGCTAACTCCGTGCCAGCAGCCGCGGTAAGACGGAGGGGGCAAGCGTTGTCCGGAATCACTGGGCGTAAAGCGCGTGTAGGCGGTCGTGTGCGTCGGTGCTGAAAGCGCCCGGCTTAACCGGGCGAGGCGTGCCGATACGATGCGACTGGAGGCAGGCAGAGGGTGGCGGAATTCCGGGTGTAGCGGTGAAATGCGTAGAGATCCGGAGGAACGCCGGTGGGGCAGCCGGCCACCTGGGCCTGACCTGACGCTGAGACGCGACAGCGTGGGGAGCAAACCGGATTAGATACCCGGGTAGTCCACGCCGTAAACGCTGCCGGCTCGGTGGCTGGGCGCCGTGCAACGGCGCCTGGGTGCCTTAGCTCACGCGGTAAGCCGGCCGCCTGGGGAGTACGAGCGCAAGCTTAAAACTCAAAGGAATTGACGGGGGCCCGCACAAGCAGCGGAGCGTGTGGTTTAATTCGACGCAACGCGAAGCACCTTACCCAGGCTTGACATGACGCTGCAGTCGCGCGAAAGCGCGGCGCCTGCGAGGGTGCGTCACCGGTGCTGCATGGCTGTCGTCAGCTCGTGTCGTGAGATGTTGGGTTAAGTCCCGCAACGAGCGCAACCCGCGGCGGCAGTTACCCGTGTCTGCCGCGACAGCCGCCTTGATGGGCGGAGGAAGGCGCGGATGACGTCAAGTCAGCATGGCCCTGACGCCTGGGGCGACACACACGCTACAATGGCCAGTGACAGTGCGTCGCGAGCCGGCAACGGTCAGCAAATCGCCAAACCTGGCCCCAGTGCAGATCGGGGGCTGCAACTCGCCCCCGTGAAGGCGGAGTTGCTAGTAACCGCGTATCAGCCATGGCGCGGTGAATACGTTCCCGGGCCTTGTACACACCGCCCGTCACGTCATGGGAGTGGCCAATGCGTGAAGTCCGTGCGCTAACCCCCCGGGGAGGCAGCGGCCGAGCGCAGGGGTCGCGACTGGGACGAAGTCGTAACAAGGTATCCGTAGCGGAAGCTGCGGATGGATCACCTCCTTTCTAGGGAGCCAGCCCCCTTCGAGGGGCGGCAGCGCGGGCACGAACCTCGCGTGACCACACTCGTCTGTGAAGGTGCCTTGCCCGAGTGGCAAGAATTGTCTGTGGGAGGGCTGCGCCCTCCCACATTCGTTTCGCCAGCGGGTTGTCTCCCGGGAGGGCTGCCCCCTCCCCGCAGGGAGGGGTCGGGGAAACCCGGGTTTCTTGTCACATAAACGGAAGGGGTAGGGGGAACCAGGGTTCCTCCCTACCCCTTCGTTTGTAAGCGGCTGTCTGAAATTATCGCCTGGAGACTTGCTGGCGGGGAGGGTTTAGAGCGTTCCGCCCCCCGTCCGGCTGCACGCGGTTGCTGCGACTTACGAGCGCATCTGCTGCTGGAGCATGCGGTTGGCCGCCAGGACCAGCGCCTCCACTCGCTCGACCTCGACACCTTCGAGTTTGAGCATGCGGTTGTACAACTGGATGGCCTGGGCATACTCCTGGCGGCGCATCAGCATGTCGCCAAGCATGTAGTAGGCATCCAGATCCTTCTGGTCGAGGCCGATGATCTGGTGCAGTTCGGCGATGGCGTTTTCGTAGTCGCGCTGCTGGGCAAAGATGCGGGCGATCTGTTTTTTCTCACGAATGGCCTCATCGCGGCGCGAAGCCAGCGTGTACATCAGCGCAAGCCACTGGCGCGCATCCACGTCGTTGGGCGCGATCTGCACAATGCGGTCGTACATCTGGCGGGCTTTTTCGTGGTCGTTGAGCATCCAGTAGACGTGCGCGGCCTCCTGAAGCGAGGCGACCGCGCCTTTGAGTTGCCCGGCTCTGCGTTGCAGCTCGGCGGTGCGCACCAGGCCCTCCAACCCTTTGTCGAGGTAGCCGCGGCGCAGGTGCATGCGGGCCAGACGGCTGCTCACCGCGATGTGGTTGGGCGCAAGCTTCAGGGCGTACTCGAGCATCTCGATGGCCCGGTCGAGTTGTTGCCGCTGCTCGTAATGGGTGGCCAGGTCGTCGAGCTGGGCCAGCGCCTCGGTAAGGTTACCCTGGCGAAAGTAAATATCGGCGAGTTTGGTATAGATCGCCCGATCGTAGGGCAGGAGTTGTTTCGCTTCGAGCAAGGCCCGTTCGGCGCCCGCCAGATCGTCACTGGCGGCGTAGGCCTCGGCCATGCGCCGCACCAGGTCGCCCCGGCTCAACGGCACCGCGAAGGGGTGCTTCGAGGTGCCACCGGGTGCGCCCGGCCCCACCGCGGCCTGAGCGCGCCGCAAGTGCTCCAGAGCCTCCTCGGCCTGGCCCAGAGCGATGCAGCTATCGGCGGCCGCCTGGTGCACCAGCACCGGCGAGAGAAGCGGGTCCACGCTGTCGCTGAGCATGGCCACGGCCTGCTCCAACTCGAGCAGGGCCGCGGTGTGCTGGCCGGCATGCTGCTGGATGATCGCCAGCAGGTAGTGCAGGATCGGCGCATCGACCAGGAGCATCACGCTGCGATACTCGGCCTGCACCGGACTGTGCTCCTGAGGCTGCTGCTTGAGCAGATCCAGCAACGTGGCGAGCGAGTCCCACACTGCATCGGGCTGGTCGCCCATCAGCGCCAGGGTGAGATTGAGACGCGCTACGGCCACCGGGTCGTTGGGCCGCCCGAGTTCAAGCGCTTTGCGGAACTCCGTCAGCGCTGCCTCGTAGCGTTCGAGCTTGAGCAGGGTGAGGCCGTACTGGGTATGCACCTGGGGGTCACGCGGGGCGAGCTGGATGAGGCGGCGATACTCCTCCAGGGCCTTATTGGTCTGCCCCAGGCGCACATAGGTGTTTGCCAGGAGAATAGACTGCGCTACCGCTTCGTCGATCCGTCCCGCGCTACGCAGCAACTCGGCGAGACGGGCGCGCGCGTTGATCGTGTCGGGCGAGAGTTCGATGAAGCGAAAGTAGACATCGATCGCCTTTTCCGGCTCACCGCGGACGCGGAAGGTATCGATCAACAACTGGTATTTGGCCAGGGCCTCTTCGGGTCGCCTCTCACGCTCGTAGATCTCGCCCATACGCAGGTGAATGGGCAGATAGTCAATGTCGAGGCGGATCACTTCCATGCAGGCGTCCAGGGCGGCGTCGAGCAACCCCTGATCGAGATACTTACCGCTCAGCTCAACCCAGCCTTTCGCTTCCTCCGAGAGGCCGGTGGTGTCCAGAGGTGTAGCCGGGGCAAAACTCGGCGCCACCGCAGGCAGGCTCTCCAGCAACAACAGGGGTTCGGGGCGGGGTTCCGGGCCAGGAGCGGCCTGATCGTCAGTGGTTACGGAGCGATGATCGCGGAGGAAGTCGGTAATGGGGCGGATCTTTCCCCAGCTCTCCGCCAGGGGCGGCTCTTCAGCCGGGGGCGCCTCGGGCTCGGCGGGTGAGGTGAGCACACCGGTGCCCATCTCGCGGAGCTTGGCGAACATATTGCGATCGGCCAGTTCTTTGGAGCGCTGCTTGAACTCTACGGCGCGCTCGCGCCCCCAGCGTTTGCTCTCCAGGAAACCGGCGAGGGCGCCGTAGAGGGCCGCGGCACGGGCGATGTCACCGATCTCCTCGAAGGTTGTCGCCGCGTACTCGTACATCTGGATGAGATCCTCGGCCTCGGCCTTGCCGATCGACCCCAGATCCACCAGACTGATGGTTTGCTCGAATTCCTGGGCAGCCTGGGGCAACTGACCCAGTTCGCGGTAACTCAGGCCCAGGGCAAAATGGGCCGACAGCGCATATTCGGCGTCGGTGGCGGCGCGGGTAAGCACGGTCACCGCGGCGCGGTGGTCGCCACGCTCCTGGTAAATCAGGCCCAGCGAGTAGAGCACGTCGGCCCGTTGCAGCCCGGCTTCCAGTGCCTGCTCGTAGAGCGCCGCAGCGCCATCAATGTCTCCGGCCTCCTGAGCCTTCTGCCCTTGCTCGACCAGTTTCTCAACCTGGAACTGCTGCGAGCGCAACGCTCCGGTGACACCGAGCTGGCCCGGATGGGGGCTGGCGATTGCCGGTGCGGTGGAAGCGCGGGCGCTCTCCAGGCCGGCCTCGCGAGCCATAGTCTCCCGCAGGGTGACGAGCAGATCCCTGGCCTCCCGGCTGTTCGGATCGAGGCGGAGGGCCTCTTCGACGGCCTCGGCGGCCTGATCGAACTGATGATCCGCAAGGCCCTGCTGGGCCAGGGCCAGATGCTCGCGCGCCGCCTCCTGGCGCGCCTGCATCTCCTCGTAGAGCCGCGCCAGGCGCAGCCGCTGCTCGCGATCCTCGGGGCGCAGTTTGAGCAATTCGCGCAGGGCCTCCACCGCCTGCGCGGGCCGGCGCTGGGCCAGGTGCAGATCGGCCAGACCACGGTAGCTCTCGACCGCCGCGGCGACATTGCTCTGGCGCTGGTACACCTGGGCGATGTAGTTCAGAAAGAAGGGATTCTGCCGGTCAGCGGCGCGCAGTTCTTCGAACAGTTGCAGCGCGCGGTCGAGCTTGCCGGTATGGAAGAGGGCCACAGCTGCCGCCGTGCGCGCGTCGGCATCCTGTGGAAACTCCTGAAGAGCGCGAACCGTCGCACGCAGCGCGTCATCCCACTGGCCCTGGCGCGCCGCCTCGCGGCTCTGCTCCATCGCTCGGTCGAAGATTGCGCGGTTACCTGGCATGGCTCTGTTCTTTGCGCTTGGAACGCGATCATCTCAATCTACCCGGAATCATCCGCATCCGGGCGATGCCTGAATATCGGGGAAACCAGCCCTCCCCACCTGCGGTGAGCCCGTTGAAGCACGCCCCTCCCGACGGGGAGGATTTGCAGCGTTCTGCCCCTTCCCGGCCCTCCCCCGCCGGGATGACAAGCCCGGTTCCCTCCCCCCGGCAAGGAGGGTTTGGGGAGCGAAGCTCTCCCAGGCAAAAACCTGTGTTCATCCTGACAGGTCTGGTACCGGGGTGCACGACGTATGCCACCGCTACGCTCCCAACAATGCCAGGATCAGCGCCTTCTGCACGTGCAGGCGGTTCTCCGCCTGTTCGAAGACCACCGACTGGGAGCCATCAATGACTTCGGCGGTCACCTCCTCACCGCGATGGGCGGGGAGGCAGTGCATAAACACCGCCCGGGGAGCAGCCAGCGCCATCAGGGCCGGGTTCACCTGGTACGGAGCAAAGACCGGGCGGCGGCGGGCGGTTTCGTGCTCCTGGCCCATCGAGGTCCAGACATCGGTATAGACCGCATCGGCGCCGCTTACGGCCTCGGCCGGAGCAGCGCTGATGACGATGCGGGCGCCGCTGGCGCCAGCGAGGCCCTCGGCACGCTCGAGGATCTCCGGGTCGGGCCGATAATCGGGGGGGCATGCCACGGCCAGATCGAGGCCAAGGGTGGCGCCCAGGAGCAACAACGAATGGCAGACATTGTTGCCATCACCCACGTAGGCCAGGCGCAGGCCCTGGAGTGCGCCAAAGCGTTCGCGCAGGGTAAGCATATCGGCGAGGGCCTGACAGGGATGCTCGCGGTCCGAGAGGGCATTGATCACCGGTACGGAGGCATAGCGCGCCAGGGTCTCGACCGTCGTGTGCTTAAACACGCGCGCGGCGATGGCCTGCACCCAGCGGCTGAGGTTGCGGGCCACATCAGGCACGCTCTCGCGCCCACCCATATCAATGTCGTTGGCCGAGAGGTACGAGCCGTGGCCGCCGAGCTGGGTCATACCGGCCTCAAAGGCGACGCGGGTACGCAGCGACGGCTTTTCGAACACCAGGGCAAGGGTCTTGCCCCGGAGGGGCAACCCGGTGTGGGCCCCTCCGCCATTGGTGCGAAACTCGGCCTTGAGGCTGGCGGCCCGATCCAGCAGGGCCTCAACCTCTGACCGGCCCAGGTCGCCCGCTGACAGATAGTGCTGCAGCATCACTCTCGCTCTCCGTCACAGGGGTGCTCAGGGCACACCGTCTATGCAAGACTGTATCATACCAGAGGAGCATTACGGAAACCGTGGCGATAGGGTTCGCGCGCAGGGCAATTGCGACGGCGCCGCGCACTGACAGGATAACAATCAGGTCTTGCCCTGAAGGGCGAAGCCCTCCCAAACCCTCCTCCGAGGAAGGGGTATGAGGAAATCCTGGTTCCCCATCCTCCGACCACGGTCAGGGTCGCCCGGGGCCCTGATGGGCATGGGCGCGGGGAAACGCGGTTTCGCCATAGTCATATCAGCCATTACCATCGCGGCGGCCCATGCGCTGCAAGTGATGTTGCTTTTTCTGCTCAAAGCGCTGGGCAGCGGGGGTGCGGCGGTAGTCATCGGCATCCATAATAATAATCTCATCGCACAGATCGCGATCGGTCATACGCGAGAGGATGCGAGGCTCGATATCCTTAGGCTCGCGATTGCTGGTAATCACCGTGGGCAGGCGATAGTTATAGCGGTGATTAAAAATCTGGAACAGCTTCTCGCGGGCCCAGGGCGTGGCATTCTCGGTACCCAGATCATCGAGGATGAGCACGCCAGCGCTGCGCACCTGTTCGAAGCGCTCATCGTAGCCCACCTCGCTGTGGGGGCCGAAGGTCGAGCGCAGGTGATCGAGCAGGTCAGGCACGACCGTAAAGAGCACCTCGTTGTGGTTGGCGAGGAGGCGGTTGGCAATAGCCGCAGCCAGGTGCGTCTTGCCGCAGCCATAGCCCCCAAAGAGGATGAGCCACCCCATAGGATGCTCGGCGAACTTGAGCGCCCGGGCATAGGCCCTCGCCACACCGCGCACCCCGGCGTCGAAATTCTCGAAGGTCTTATTGAGGAACGGCCCGAGGTTGCTCATAGCCCGCAGCATTTCGCCACGCCGCCGCAGGCGCTCGGCTGTGCGGCAGCTACAGGGCCAGAGCCGGCCAAAATCGGGGTGGCCGTAGGGCGCATCGGCAACCAGATAGCCAGCGCCCTTACAGCGCGGGCAGGGCGCATCAGAGATCGGTGTCGTCGCTGCCGCGTCGGAAGAGATCTCCGAAGGCTCCGCCGGTGTATTTTTCCACATCGATAGGTCGTTCGGCGCGATGCGTCGCATCCTGTCGTCCATGGACTGCCCACCTCTCAAGGACCTTACGAATATAGCGCCAGGAACGGGCATTGGCGCGCACGGCCTCGCGCATGGCCTCTTCGATCCATTCGCGGGGGTAGCGTTCTTCGGCCTCGCGCAGTTCATCAACCAGCATCGGGGTGATCAGGCCGATGTTCTGCTCGTAAAGGGCGAGGAGCGATGGTCGCTGCGGCGGCACCTCGGCAGCCGGGGCAAGGGCGCCCTGCGCGCGGGCCAGGCGCTCGACCCAGGCCCGGTTGGCAGCGGTGTGCACCAGGTACCAGTTGGCCACGCGACCGTCGGCTGGCAGGGCCACATGCAGCAGGGTGCCCCGCCGGACCGCCGCCTCCAGCCCTTCGGCCAGCAGATCTTCAAACGGGCGCAGCTTCGAGACGGAGCGCAGCGAGCGGCGTAGGGTGCGGTCGGCCAGCAACTCCTCCCAGCTCAGCCGGCGTGGCGTGGCCTGCTGCCGGCTCAGGCGGTAGAAGATGTGCAGGGTCACCTTCAGCTCACTGGGGAGGGTGATGGCCGGAATCACCTCGCTGAACAGCTCCGGTGGCAGGCCCACAAGGGTATCGGTTGAGAAGCCGGTAAACACCACGGGCCTCCTGCGCGCCGGTCGAATCCTGCTCGCTATGTTACCACATCCCCGGGCCAAAAGCAGCCTGCAGGCAATGCTTGTTAAGCGCCTGTGCGGTTGCGCTGCACCCTGAGGGAATGAAAAGAGATTCTCCTGGGAGGGCTGCGCCTCCCACACCCTCCCCCTGGCAGGTTGGCTCCCGGGATGGCTACGCCCTCCCACACCCTCCCCCAGGGAGGGGGATGGGGAAACCGGGTTTCCCCATCCCCCAACCGCTGGTGGGGTCGCTTGTCACCCCCGTGGACATGGGGAAAACCGGTTTCGCCAGTGTTCACATCAAGCTCTGCAAAACTTGTGCAAAGGGTTGACAAAGGGCATTCATCGTGGTATCCTTCACATGGAAATATTCCTGAGGGCAAAGTACCGGGAGATAACCTTGAAAGCTCGTCGCGCATCGCTGCTGTTTATTTTTCTGACCGTCTTCATTGATCTGCTGGGTGTCGGTATCGTGCTGCCCCTGCTCCCCTTTTATGTCAAATTAATTGAGGAGACGGGCACACCCTGGCTGGCGGCCAATCACGCGCTGATCGTCGGTGCGCTTACAGCCTCCTACTCCTTGTTTCAATTCCTGTTCGCGCCGGTTCTTGGCGGCCTGTCGGACCGCTTTGGGCGCCGGCCGGTGCTCCTGCTGAGTCTGCTCGGCGCGGCCTTCTCGTATGTGCTGTTCGGCCTGGCCGATGGTCTGCGCGGCTTCGGCGCCGAGGCGGTGCTGGCGGTGCTGTTTGTTTCGCGGATCATTGCCGGGATCACTGGTGGCAGCATCAGTGCCGCGCAGGCCTACATCGCTGACATTACGCCCCCCGAGGAGCGCGCCCGCGGCATGGGCCTGATAGGCGCGGCCTTCGGCCTGGGCTTCATGCTCGGCCCGGCCATGGGTGGCCTGCTCAGCCTGCTCAGCTTGAGCGCCCCGGCTTTCGTCGCGGCGGGTCTGGTTTTTGCCAGTGTGGTCTTTGGCTACTTCCGGCTGCCGGAGTCGCTGCCCGTTGAGGGACGCGCGCAGCGGTTGAATAGCATCAACCCCTTCAGGCGCCTGCAATCCGTGATCGGCCTGGAGGCGATCCGCCCGCTGCTGCTGGGTACGGTGATGCTCAACTTCGCCTTTGCCGGCTTGCAGAGCAATTTTGCTGTGTTCGCCAGCACGCGCTTTGACTTCGGTCCGACCGATATCGCTTTCGTCTTCGCCTTCATTGGCCTGGTATCGGTTGTGATGCAGGGCTTTTTGATCCGTAAACTGGTTCCGCGCTTCGGCGAGGCGCGCCTGGCCGTCAGCGGTTTGACGCTCATGGCCCTGGCTTTCGGGTTGATCGCTTCCATCCCCGCAGGATGGCTGCTCTACCCGGTCACCGCGATTCTGGCCATTGGCAGTGGCATGGCTACACCCAGCCTGACCAGCCTGATTTCGCGGCGCGTCTCGCCGCAGGCCCAGGGATCGGCGCTCGGCGGCGTGCAATCGCTTAACAGCCTGATGATGGTGATCGGTCCCCTCTTCGCCGGCGTGATGTTCGATACCTTTGGAGCGACGGCGCCGTACCTATCGGGACTAGTTGTGGTGATAGGTGCGGCTGGCGTGCTGGCGCTGGCCCTGCGGCCAGAACTGGGCCGGAGCGTGCCGGTGGAGCAGGGCGCGCCGGTTGAGGCCGAGCGGATCGCCACAGGTCAGGCCGGAGGGTAGCGTCCGCGCAGCAGCGCGAAGGGACCAAAGGAGAGACCGGGTTTCTCCTTCGGTCCCATTTTTGTGCCCGGGGAACGCTGGAGCGCCACCGGGGCCATGGGCCCGGTCGGTGCGAAGAGTGTACGGCACAGCGCGTCGCGCACCCGGTCCAGCAGTTTTTTGGATGGCGATTGTGGGTGCATGGTTGGTTATTCCTCTTGACAAATGATGTAATTAACTGTTGTCGGATAGCGTACCTGCTCTGTGTTGATCGGGGGGGTTCAGGCTGACACACGAAGGCATCAAGACGCTATGTCAGACGGTAGCAGAAGCCATCAACATGGTTGAGGGGAAACACCGGTTATCGGCAATCCGAAAGAATGCTGAGCGATGATGCCCCGGTCGATGCCCACCTCACGGAGACGCACGCGCTGTGGTGAGTGCATTCCCGGCAGCACTATGCCAAACCTGCCCGGCGGGTGTCGCGCCACATCAGGCAAAACTCGCCGTGTTCGGGACGCGCTCCTGGACGTTCTATCGCGACCTGCTGGCCTACCGGCAGGCCCCCACGGTGGCGGAACGGACACGCTTGGAGGACGCCTTCGACGCGTTGGTGGAAGATGCGACCAGGGATGCAGCGTTGGATAACCGGATCATCAAAACCGCCGATAAACGCGCCCGGTTGTTGGCGGTGCTGAACCATCCCGACCTTCCCCTCCACAATAATGACATGGACCTCGCGGCGCGCCGCCGGGTACGCAAGCACGATGTGAGTTTCGGCCCCCAATCACGGGACGGGGCACGCGCCCGGGATACCTTCCAAACCCTGGCCGCCACCGCAGCCAGACTCGGCGTGGGGTTCTTTCACTCTCTCCGCGACCGCATCGTCACGCCTGGGACCACGCCCACCTTAGCCGAACGGGTGGTTCAACGGGCGGGTATCGCCGTGCCATCGGCAGCCTGATATCCAGCGGTTTTGGAGAGGATACATGTTATTCTTGCATAGATTGTAATGCCGCCCAACACGGCGTGCAGCGACTCGCCTCCGACTGCGCCTCGACGAGCGGCTGACGCTCGCCGAGCGGCGCTTTCATTACAAGAGGTTTAACATTATGACAGACGACGCTCCCTTTGCACGCCAGAAACGCTTACGTGACCAGCTTGCGGTTTCGCCGGTCGTTGATGTGCTGGGCGTTGTCTCTGCACATGGCGCCGGCGGGGGCCGTGGTGGAAGTGAGCACATGTGGGTGCTCATGTTTACCTTTGATGCGTGGCGGATTGTCGGCGGCGACCTCCACACTGAACCTCTGAGCATCAGCCGGAAAGTAACCGAACAGGAATTTGACAGATTGCGAAACATGATTGCGCCGTATACCGTCGTCCGCATCAAAGCACGGGTCGGGGAATCTGCCTTCGGGGGCCATCAAGCCCTTCTTGAGGAATTCGTCGGAGTTGAGACTACCGATGCAGAACTGAATCGCCACGCAGAGGAGTTGCAGAAGCCGGTAACATTTGAGGATCCGACCTTCGGCCTATTCACCCTTGATCGCCAGGCTGATTGGTTTACGGCAGTGGTTATGTGGGACGGGAAGGCTGTTTCGTTCAGCCTTTCCGGGTCTGCGCAGGTGCAGGAGGCTTTGCGCGTAGCACGCGAGCTGTGGCAGAATCAAAAAGAGTGGGATCGGCGCGTTCGCGATTATGCCGTGCAGGAGTTGCTCTGGCAGAAGAATCGTCACTGGCCAGAGGAGGATGGAGCGGAGCTGAGTCCTGATGAATTCAAGGAGCGCATGATGCTCGAGTCGATTACGGTGCACCCCGACGGCTCGTTTGCCTTCTGGTACGCTGACGGAGACATGTTCTGGGGGCATGCGATCGTAGAGA
>JBDNDG010000529.1:0-2620 GCA_046719255.1 Chloroflexaceae bacterium | reverse complement strand
CCCCCGGCGGGGGGAGGCTGGGAGGGGGGAGGGGCATGGGGAAACCGGGTTTCCCCGATGTTCACATCAGATGCACATGGGTTTATTATTGGGAGGGCTTGCCCTTACATTCCGGCTACATCAAGGGCATGGCGCAGCAGATCCTCTCGCCGCACGATGTTCAGGGCTGCTTCATGGGTCGCGGCAAGGATCACCGGCGGCGCAACGCCGGCTGCCAGAGCCTCCTGCCAGCGAGTTGCGCAGAGGCACCAGCGGTCGCCGGGTTGCAGGCCAGGAAAGCCATACTCGGGTCGCGGCGTAATCAGATCATTGCCCCGTGAACGGCTGAAGGCCAGGAACTCCGCCGTGACCCGGGCGCAGACCACGTGGAGGCCCAGGTCGTCCGGGCCAGTATCACAGCAGCCGGTACGGTAGAAACCGGTCAGCGGATCGGTGCTACAGGCGGCCAGTGGCCCGCCCAGCACATTGCGGGCCACCGGGGCCAGGGAGCGTCCGTTGGTGCTGGCGTTTCCGTTGGTACTCATAGGCTCCTCTCTTCGTGCTTTCGCTCGCGAGCGAGGGATATGCACGTATGGTAGCACAGGAATTGCATGGTTCGGCCCTGCGACAGGTGTTCGCGCTACTCCTGCGACCGTGGGCAGCCTGCCCTCAAACGCTGAAGAGGGTGGGACGCCCGTGCTTCCGGGCTGACGCGGTTACCCCAACACTGAACATGCAGGCCCTGCGATAGATTGGCATCTCGCTGTCAGACGACCACGCGGCTGCGCCGCACCCTGACAAGATGAAAACAGATCTATTCCCGGGCAGGCGCAGCCCTCCCACATCCTCACACCGGAGAAGGCGCGCCACCCCACCGGCAGGGGCGCGGGGAGACCCGCCTTCCCCAACCATCACACATGCGCGGCGCAGCCGCGCCAGCACCTGAAAAGGATCTTCGCTTTGTCAGTATCACCACTTCCCGCCGCCGTCACCCACCCTCCACGAATTCTGGCCGGACTGGCATACGCCGCCTTTGTTAGCCTGGGGTTGCCCGATGGCCTGACGGGGGTAGCCTGGCCATCGTTGCGGGTCACATTCGGGCTGCCACTTGATGCGCTGGGCGCGCTGATTGCTACCACAACCCTGGGCTATCTGGCGGCGAGTTTCAGCAGCGGGCGAGTGCTGGCCCATCTGGGGGTGGGCTGGCTGCTGGTAGTGAGTTGCCTGATGACAGCGTTCAGCCTGATTGGCTTTGGCCTGACGCCCCTATGGGCAGGGATGGTCGGGCTGGGATTGCTGGCGGGCCTGGGGGCGGGGGCGATCGACGCCGGTTTGAACACCTACGCCGCTGAGCACTTCACGCCACGCACCGTCAACTGGTTGCACGCCGCTTTCGGTCTCGGGGCAGCCAGCGGGCCGCTGATTATGAGCGCAGCCATCGGGCTGGCCGGATCATGGCGTCCAGGCTATCTGCTGGTCGGGATGGCCCAACTGGCACTGGCCGTCTGCTTCGCTGTCACGCGCAAGCGCTGGGGGCCACCCCCTCCTCGTGGGACCGCCGCACCTGGCGGAGGCACGGCACTGCTCCACACCCTCGGCCTACCGGCGGTGTGGTTGAGCATGCTGCTGTTCTTCCTCTACACCGGTCTTGAGGTCAGCGCGGGCCAGTGGCTCTACTCGCTCCTGACCGAGACACGGGGCATAGCGCCGGCCCTGGCCAGCATCTGGGTGAGCATCTACTGGGGCAGCCTCACCCTGGGGCGGTTGCTGGCAGGCGTGATGGTCGGGCGCATCGGTATGCGCCGCCTGTTGTGGCTGTGTATGGGCGGGGCGCTGTTCGGAGTGACCTTGCTCTGGCTCCACCTTGCAGCCTGGCTGACCCTGGTCGGGATTGCGCTGCTGGGCCTGGCCCTGGCGCCGATGTTTCCGTTGTTCATCGCTCTGACGCCAGCGCGGATGGGAGCGGCGCATACCGCCAATACGGTCGGCTTCCAGATCGCGGCGGCGATGCTTGGCGGCGCGGCACTGGCTGGTGGTTTCGGGACACTGGCCGATCGCTCCGGGCTGGAGAGCCTCGGGCCGTTCCTGTTCGGAACGGCGTTCCTCCTTGCCGGTGCGTTCCTCGCTCTCGAGCACACCCGGCGCGCAGGGTAGCTCGAGGCCCCCCGCGCGGATCACCGAGATGTGAGATTAGAACGCCGCGTAACGAGACTTCAATCTCAACCCCCTGCCCAACGCCCGATTCAGGATGTATAATCCTAAGCGTAGTAGCCTGACATTGTGACTCCGACCGTCGGGAAGGACGCGGAGGAGCCTGCCCCTTCCGCATCCAGGAACCTGTCATAGCGCAGTGGTCGGTTACACATGACGATCACCAGGCTGACAAACCGGTAGTGGCGCCTCCGGCAACGTCCCCTGCGCGCAGCGTTGAAGAAGCGGAGTTCTCAGAGGCCCTGATCCTCTCCATTCACGCACCTGCCGGATGCGCCGGCAAAGGAACTGGCTTATGGCTCTCAAATATCGTAAACCTGGACAGACAACCCCGACCCGCTCGCTGCCCCTCGCCGCCCTCGTTCCCATGCGTGCCTTTGTGCCTGCGAAGGCACGACGAGGGCGGGACGCCCTCGTTCCCATGCGTGCC
>JBDNDG010000528.1:0-2625 GCA_046719255.1 Chloroflexaceae bacterium | reverse complement strand
CCAGGAGGCGCAGCAGGGTCATCTCCGAACGGTCCTCTCTCGAGCACGCATCGCGGAGGCAGTATACCATGAAGGCAACAGCGATGACGCCTCTGCCCCCCGGCTCGCGCCATTGGGGCACACGGGCCCCCAGGCTCAATGCTTTGAGGGCCGTGGTCTGGTTGAGCGACTGAATCCACTTCGGCGGCGGCTCGTCCGGGTCCTACTCCTTACACTATTTCTTGAACGCGGCCATCAGCAACAGAATGCCGAGAAGCAGTTGTATGGCCGCAGCCACAGGGGCGCCGCTACCCGCCGTCTCACCTGCTGCTACGGCGAAGACCACGCCGAAGAGCACGCCCTGCACCACACGGGTGATGGTCATGCCAAGGACGAAGGCGGCTGCCTTTCCCGATCCACCCGGGCTGGCGAGCAGTAACATGACGATGATCAGCCAGATTGGCGCCAGGATGTTGCCGAGGATCATCGGCAGCAACTCGCCGAGCAGATCAGGCATGGAGGTCTCCTTAGCCGCCTATGCGGCTGCACCGCACAACGTCAGCATGAAACACGGAGAGACGCAAAGCATTGGCGCATTCGGCACGTTCCGTGTCACCTTGAGCGCAGCGAAGGGTCCCGGGCGAGATGCTTCGCTGCGCTCAGCATGACCAGAGATGTGCCGGGTGCACCACTCGTCCTTGTGGGGAAGTGCAGGGGCCTTGCCCCTGCGCTAACCCCTTTCCGACGCGGCGGAAACGGGTTGTGTTTCGTGGGCCTGCGGCCAGTGAACCTCCCGCCGAGACACGCGCGCCGCAGCTTCACTACGCCCCTTCGAATCCTCCCTGCCCCTGGGAGTATACGCGATGGCAGCCCGCCTCGCTTATCGAACTTCTTGCGCATGTGTTCGCCCTTCTCCGGGAAGCGCAGGCAGCTTGATTTTCATTCTGGCGTTGTGCGCCCCGAGAGCGGGGCCTGATGTGAACCTATGGGGAAACCGGGTTTCCCCATCCTCCTGCCCCGGGGGGCGGCAAGCCCTCCCCACCGGGAGGGTTTGGGCGCAGAGATGCAGCGCCGCTGCGGTTCTACACGTTTCATCTCATCGCGCGGCGACCCCCCAACGGCGCCTGATACTATTTCAGATTGCAGATTTCAGATTGCAGATTGCCGCAGTGGTGTTGCAATGCGCGCTGGTGGACGTGCGGATGCGGCCTGTTCAACGATATGGTAGACTGATGACGTTATAATAGTTTTATCCGAACGCTCCGCAAGCAGCGTTGCGCCAGAGCGGCCCTGGATGCTCTGCGCGACTATCTACAATCTGAACTGGCAGTACGTTCCCCATACCCCAGGCAAGGAGATCCCGGTGACCGACGAGCAGGCCAGTAACCGCGACACGCCCGCAAGTGACAACACGTTCCCTGAACCCGACGATTCTGATTCCACGCCTCAGACAATCGAGGCAGGCGATGTTGAAGAGAGCGACTCCGGCGGGCGCCCACGCTGGCCGGTTATTATCGGGCTGGTGCTGATTCTGGCCGCGATTGGCGTTGGTCTTGGTCTGATCCTGCCCTCCGGCCCCTTGCGCGAGATCGATCAGGTGCCGCCCACCCTTGCCACTATGCAGGCGGGTGTGCCTACTGCTTTGCCCCTGCCCGTAGCAGTGGATGGCGACAGGACGGAGGTGATTGCCACGGTTGGCGATGCGGCAATTTCCCGTGGCGACTTCGTGCGCTTCTACCAGCCGGGCAATGACCCCCAGGAAGTGCTCGACCAGTTGATCCAGATCGAGTTGATTGTGCAGGCAGCCGCTGAAGAAGGCGTGAGCGCTGATGCTGCCGTGGTCTCCGAACAGATCGAGCGCATCAAGGCCACCCAGGCCAACGGCGACGACGCCCGATTCGAGGCGTTTCTCCAGGAACAACATATCAACGGCCTCGAAGAACTCCGCCGCCTCCTTGAACGCAACCAGGTGATCGAGGAGATGATCCGCCGGCATACGCCTCTGGAGCAGGTGCGCGCCCGTCATATTCTCATCGCCACTGATACGCTGACCGACACCGCAGCCGTCGAAGCGGCGCGGGTGGAGGCTGAGGGCCTGATGGCCCAGCTCGATCAGGGCGCCGATTTTGCCGCCCTCGCTGCCGAGCACTCCGATGATGAAGGCTCGCGCATTAACGGAGGCGATCTGGGCTGGGCGCCCCGCGGTCTGTTTGTGGAACCGTTTGATGAGGCGGTGTTCAGCATGGCCCGCGGCGAGCGGCGCCTGGTCCAGTCCCAGTTTGGCTGGCACATTATTGAGATCGTTGATCCGCCTGAGGTACGCCCCCTGGCCAGTAGCGACCTTCTCCAGACCCAGGCCGGACAGCAGGCCTTTGTGGAGAAGTTTCTGCCCTTCGTCGATCAACTGCGGGCGCAGGCCGATGCGGCCCGGCAGATTAAGATCCTCGTGCCTGCCGAGAGCCTGGTTACTCAACCAGGGCAGTGACGCTAACCCGGTTCCCGGTGTGACGATAATGGGGCAACCAGGTTTTCCCACGCCCCTCTCTGTAGGGAGGGGTTGGGAGGGCTGCGCCCTATACGCATCAAGCTAAGGCGCATAGGTCAGTAACTCGGCGTTGAGCAGCAATTGGTAGGTGTTCGGATGGG
>JBDNDG010000527.1:0-2642 GCA_046719255.1 Chloroflexaceae bacterium | reverse complement strand
CCCGGAGCGCAACCAGTAGCAGTATGCCTCGCAAAGATTGTGAGCCAGCGATGGAAGGATTAACGGACGGCTAAGGTTCGGTCAACGTTTGATACCATTTCAGATTTCGGATTGCAGATTGCCGCAGTGGCGTTGCCATGCGCGCTGGTGGGCGTGCAGATGCGGCCTGTTCAATTCCAACTGGTATGCCTGGGAAGGGCGCTGCGCGCTGGGAAGGTCCGGGCAGGGAGGACCGGCGGCCCGCACCGGCGGCAGGAGAGCGTGCAGGGCTGAGGCGGCGTCGTTGCACGCCCGTGGATCGCACCTCCCGCCTCCCGACTTTCAGGGGTAGCGTTTTTGCGATGCGCATCGGGCCACCATAGCCACCGTGAGCCCTCACCTCCCGGCCCCTTCTCCCTGAGCGGGATAGGGGACGCGCTCGTGGCATCCCGGTGCCCACTCTCCCCCGATATAAGGCCGTTTTCAGTCCAATTTCAGCCGCTTTCGCGTTTGTGCGTAACTATCCTGTGGTATAGTAAGGGCCAATATCTGTACTATTGGTGTGGAGACCAGGAGGTATGCCCCTTTTACTCCGGCGCCTCGTCATCAGCGCCCTTCTGCTCATCAGCCTGATAGTGGCAGCCACGATGCTGCGTCTCGCCCTGGAATGGCGACAGGCACTCGCGGACATTGACTCCATGATTGTCACTCCTGCCGCCATTACCCTGCCCGACACCCCGGCCAATCTTCTGGACGAGCGGTCTTCTCCGCTGGATACCGGCCCCGGTAGCCCCGGACAGGCCACCCCGGGGTCGTTCCAGCCGGCCGTTCCAGAGCCTGGCGCCCCTGCACCGGAATCCGACAACGTCCTGCAACTTAGCCAGGCAACGTTGAATATTCTGCTGCTTGGCACCGATGCCCGAGCCGGCGACACCGGCCCGCCACGAACCGACGCGCTGGTGCTGGTACGCATCGAACGCGATAGCGGGCGTGTCAGCATGCTCTCCATCCCCCGTGACCTGTGGGTGAGCTACCCCGGCGGTGGCGAGGGCCGGATCAACGCCGCCTATGCCCGTGGCGAAGCGCGTTTCGGACCGGGTGGCGGCGCCAGTCTGGTCAAGGCCACTGTCAGCCGCTTGCTCGATATCAAAGTTGATAACTTCGTGTTGATCAACTTTCAGGGCTTTGAGACGCTGATTGACCAGCTTGGCGGCATCAGGGTGGACGTGCCCGAGGCGATCTACGATCCGGCCTACCCTACCGAGGACTACGGGACCATCGAGGTGCGCTTCCGCCCCGGACGGCAGGTGTTCGACGGCAAACGCGCCCTGATCTACGCCCGAACCCGCCACGCCGACAGCGATTTCGGTCGCAACCAGCGCCAGCAACTGGTGTTGATGGCCATCTTTGAGCGCATTCGCGAGCGTGGCCTGCTGCAACAGCTTACCAGCCTCGATGACTACACCGGCGCCCTGCGCGGGTATGTCAAGACGGACCTGAACCGCTCGCAAATGCTGGCGATCGCCAGCTTCGCCCGCAGCGTGGACGGCGACAGTGTGCTGCGCTACGCGATCGACTCGCACACGATTGTTGACCTGCGCGAGCCGGCTACGTTCGCTGCTGAACCAGCGGCCCTCAAGCGGCTTGTCGGGCAGTTTACGGGGCAGGCGGTCTCTACGGCCGGAGGCCAGTGATGCCGATGGCAGCGCCCGTTGGCACTAACACCGGAGCGAAAAGAGATTCTTCTGGGGGGCTGCGCCCTCCCACATCCTCCCGCCAGGAAGGGTGGTGGAAAAACCTGGTTTCCCCACCACCCCTCGAAAGAGACGTGGGAGGGTTTCGTTCTCCCACACCCTCCCGCGCGCGGGTTATTTTCACGCTAGACACCCATGCGGCTGCGCCGCACAACGCAAGAACGAAAATATTCGTTCCCGGGAGAACTGCACCCTCCCACACCCTCTCCGTGGGAAGGGCTTGCCACCCTCACAGGTAAAGGACCGGGGAAACCCGGTTCCCCCATATCCCAAACCGCTGGCAGGGTCGCCCGACGCTCCGATGGGCAGGGGCGTGGAAAAAGCCGGTTCCTGCTCTTTACTTTTTCACATCAACTCGTCACCACCGGAGAGTATGGAATGTTCAGCAGCTCATCATCTACTAACGTAGTCGAACTGCTTACCCTTCTGTTGGGCATGACGTTTCTTCTGGCGGGACTCTGGTTGCTTTTCCAAACACTGGCATTTCTCAGCTCTGCCAGACAGACCATTGCCATGGTGGTGGAACTGGAACGCTCATTGGACGAGGATACATATTACCCGATCGTCGAATTTACGACTGCTGATGGAGTGACGCTGCGGGCAAAAATTCCGATCGCATCTAAGCCCCCCCGTCAGATCGGTGATATGGTGCCGATTCTCTATAATTCCCGGCAACCTGAAGACATTCGCGAGAACACATTTATGGGCATGTGGGTGTTTCCATCTCTAACCATCGGCGCTGGCGTTCTGATTACGTTGATCGGCGTGCTACTTGTGCTCACCTGAGATGAAACTGGAGGAAACCGGGTTTCCCCACACCCCTGCCCGGGGGAGGGTTTGGGAGGGCTGCGCCCTCCCAGGAATAGGTATGTTCAGGCTGGCGTTGTGCGCCATGCGCATGATCGTCTA
>JBDNDG010000526.1:0-2643 GCA_046719255.1 Chloroflexaceae bacterium | reverse complement strand
GGTCTTCAGGAGACAAATCAAATGGATATGAAAACATACACTGCAGGAGAAATAAGCATTCTTGAAATCACCGGTCGCTTCGATGCCAGTACGGTCCAGCCAGTTGCGACCTGGCTGGAACAGACAACCTCCACACCGGGCGCGCGGGTACTGGTCAATCTGACCGACACGACCTTTGTCGATTCGACGGCACTGGCCACGCTGGTGCAGGCGCTTAAACGCTGCCAGCAGATGCAGGGAGATCTGTACCTGTGCGGAATGCGCCATCCTGTCCATATGATCTTCGAACTCACCCGGCTCGACAAAGCCTTCAGCATTTTTTCCGATAAAGAGTGCGCCCTGCAGGCGTTCGCAAAGTAAGCGCTCTGTCCGTTTCGAACAACGCAGTATGCTTGTGACATTGCTCAATTCACAGTACGCACGCTTTGCAGCCCTGGCCGAATCCTGGTTGTCGCTGGGCGCAACGGCCTTTGGCATCTATCAGGACGGCCATCCCCTGATCTACTGGCCGACGAGCCATCGCCTGATGCGTCCGAGCCTGATGGCGCCAATTCTCCGCGGCGACGAGGAGCTTGGCGAGATCCGGGTTACGGGGGTGAACGGTGAGGCGTTCCAGCAGCGCTTGCGGGCCGATGCGGCGTTGATCGCCTATGTGCTCCAGCTCGAGGAGGAGTTGCAGCTGATGACCGCTGACCTGGTGATCAGCCAGGATCAGCAACTCGCCCTCTACCGGCTTACGCAAAGCATGCGCGACCTGGTCACCGTCGAAGAGATTCTGAGGGTGGTCCTGTCCGAAGCCATTCGCATGCTCAAGCCGCAGGGAGGCTTTGCGACCTTTGAACCGGCCTCGTCCGAGTATCGCCTGCTCATCCAGCAACCGGATGATCTGTTGCCCGATAACGTGGTGTGGGGGCTGCACCGGCAAGGCCTGACCAGCGAGCGCCCGATCGTCTGCGGCGAGACCGATCCGGAGATGGCATCGCTGGGGGTACACAACCTGCTTCAGGTGCCGCTTCGCATCCGTGGCCGGGTAATGGCCAGTCTGGGGTTGATCAACCGGCCCGACGGGTTCGATGCACCCGGCATCAAACTGGTGCGCGCCCTCAGCGACCAGGCCAGCGTCCAGGTGGAACGCACACTGCTCTACCAGGAGATGTTCCAGCAGACCCGGCTACGTACCGAGATGGAACTGGCGCGGCGGGTGCAACTGGATCTCCTGCCGCGCACCCTGCCCAGGATTGATGGGCTGGAGATCTACGCCGAGTCGCGCCCTGCCCGTCAGGTTGGAGGCGATTTCTACGATTTTATCGTTGAACCCGGACGGCCCTTCATGTTCGCGGTGGGAGACGTGACGGGCAAGGGTATGTCCGCGGCACTGTTGATGACCATGACCCGCACTGCCATTCACAGCAAATCGCAGTTTATGCCCTTTCCGACCCCCGAAGCGGTGATGCGCCAGTCCAACGAAGATCTGTACAACGATTTCACGCGGGTGGGGGTCTTTGCCACTGCCTTCGTCGGGCAGTATGAGGCAGAGCGCCGGCGACTCGTCTACGCCAATGCCGGCCATGCGCCGGTGCTCTACCGTCCGGTAGACGGAGAAGTCGTCTTGTTACGCGCCGAGAGCACGGCCCTGGGTGTGCTGCCCGACGCGCAGTGCCACAACCAGTGGCTGCGTCTGGCGCCCGGCGATCTGCTGGTGGTGGCCACCGATGGGTTCAGCGATGTGCGCGGCGCCGATGACGCGACCTTTGGCATCGAGCGGCTACTGGAACTGGTGGACCGGCTGCACCACCTCGGGCCACAGGCGCTCGCCCTGGCGCTATTCGAAGCCGTTGATCGCTTTGGCCAGGGGCAGGAACAGGAGGATGACCAGACTATTGTTGTGATCAAAGGAGCAGCAATGTGACACTGCGGTCCCCTGAGGTCGTTCGTCTGGATCTTCCGGCCCGCTATGTCTACCTGCATCTTGTTAGCGAGAGCCTTGCCGACATGCTGCATCTTGCTGAAGGGGTCGCTGATCTGGAGACGCTCATCTACGAGGTTCAACTGGCAACCCACGAAGTCTGTACAAACATCATTAATCACGCATACAGGAGCTTTGATCAGGGGCGAATTTTTATCGAGATAATCCTGGATATTGAAGAGCGATTGCTTCAGATGGATCTCTATGATACCGGCGCATCGTTCGATCTGGCCAGTGTTCCCATCCCAGATCTGGATCAGGTCCGGGTTCACGGGTATGGCTTGTTCTTGATCCGTCAACTGATGGACACGGTCACCTACACCGCAGCGCCGGATCGTAACCACTGGCGACTCACCAGGTCCCTCTGCGCCAGGAGATGTCAAACCGTATGACCACCGTACTTCTAGTTGAAGATTATGCGCCCAACCACCGCCTCTTGAGCTTTGTGCTCGAGCAGAACGGTTACGCCGTGGTTTGCGCCCGGGATGGGGTACAGGCCCTGGAGTACCTCCAGACGATGTCGATTGATGTGATCGTTACCGATCTCATCATGCCGCGGCTCGATGGGATCGGCCTGACCGAGCAGGTGCGAGCCGATGCGCGCCCACTGTGGCTGCACCAGCCAGCCTGGACCCTGGATGCCGAACCATGAGAGCACCGAATTGATTAATCCAAAA
>JBDNDG010000525.1:0-2644 GCA_046719255.1 Chloroflexaceae bacterium | reverse complement strand
GTGCCAGGCCGTTGTGGCCCACTGCGGCGCGTCGCAGCGCGCGCCGCGCACCGGCGCAACTCAGCGCGGAGCGAAGAGCCACCGATCGCCAAACTCGATCGCCTGGGGAATGATCAGGAGCATCGGCACGGCCAGCCCGGCGGCAGCGAAGAGGAAAAAGAAACTCAGGGGCAGGATCACCAGGATCACCGCGAAGATGCTGCGGCCCAGGCTGCCCCAACCGGTGGCCGCCACCACGCCAAGGGCCGTCAGAGCGAAGATGACCCCGTCGCCGCAGGTGCTCAGGGCGGGGTTGGTGTAGCACGAGTAAGCGCCGACGGAATGGCAATTGCCAGGGGCAGGCCCTCAAGCTCGAAGTAATTTGGCAGCGCTAACCGTCGCAGCGCAAGCAGCAGTCCCCCGACCAGTACCACGCCGTAGGCCCAGATAATGCGCTGTACAGTGGTTGGCATGCTCATGTGAACATCGGGGAAACCAGGTTTTCCCACACCCCTCTGCGGGGGCGGGCGCAGCTTCACCAGCGCGAACATAGCCCATCCGCGGGTGTCCAGGCGGGTGTCAAACCTACCCCCACCACGAGAGGTGAACATCACCCCTGCCCGGGGGCGGGTTTAGAACCTTCCCTGCCCGTCTGTTCCTAACCAACCACAATGTTGACCAGTTTACCCGGCACGACAATCACGTTCCGCAGCGTTTTTCCGTTGACGTACGTCTGCACCCGTTCACTGGCCAGGGCCAGCTCGCGCAGGCGCGCCTCGCCGGCATCCACCGGAGCGATCAGCTTGTCGCGCACCTTGCCGTTGACCTGCACAACGATCTCCACCTCGTCCGCCGCGGCCAGGGCCGGATCGGCGACCGGCCAGGATTGCTGGTGCACGCTATACGCGCCGCCCAGGCGCGACCACAACTCCTCGGCGATGTGCGGGGCCACGGGGGCCATCAGCAGGATCAGCGTCGTGATCGCCTCGCTCCACGCGGGCGTACCCACCAGGCCGGCGTCGCGCGCTTTGTAGAGCGCGTTGGTAAACTCCATCAGGGCCGCGACCATGGTGTTGAACTTGAAGCCCTCAATGTCGTTCGAGACGCGGATGATCGTCTGGTGAGTGACCCGGCGCAACTGCCGCTCACTGAAGGTCGCCTCGGCAGGGCGCTCCTCCTCGGGAGCAAGCACGATCCGCCATACCCGGTCGAGCCAGCGGCGCACCCCGGGCACGCCATCGGTGCTCCAGGGCACGGAGGCCTCGAAGTCGGAAATAAAGCACTCGTAGCCGCGCAGGGCATCGGCGCCGTGCTTTGCCACCACTTCGTCAGGAGTGATGACATTATTCTTCGACTTCGACATCTTCTCGATGACGATCTGCCCGTTCACCTCGCGTGGTGGCGCCAGAATCAGCCCCTGGTTCCGCAGGCTCTTGAACGGTTCCACGAACTTCAACAGGCCGTAATCGTGGAGGAACTTCGTCCAGAAGCGAGCGTAGAGCAGGTGCATCACTGCGTGTTCGGCGCCGCCGACGTACATATCCACCGGCAGCCAGTAATCGAGCAATTCCCGGGCGGCCAGTTCGCGATCATTGTGTGGGTCGGCAAAGCGCAGGAAGTACCACGAAGAGCAGGCGAACGTGCCCATCGTGTCCGTCTCGCGGCGGCCCTTGCGCCCGTCGGGCAGGGTGACGTTGACCCACTCGTCGATCTTGGCCAGCGGCGACTCGCCGGTGGCCGTCGGCTCATAGTTCTCAACCCCGGGCAGAGTCAGCGGCAACTGCTCGTCGGGCACCATCACTTCCATACCGTCTTCGGCGTGAATGATGGGAATGGGGGTGCCCCAGTAGCGCTGGCGGCTGATCAGCCAGTCGCGCATCTTGTAGTTCATGCGCCCCTTGCCCAGCCCCTGTGCTTCCAGGTAGGCAATCGTGCGCTCGACCGCCTCGGCGCCGGGCACGCCATTGATCGGCCCGGAGTGAATGGGTGTGCCATACTCGTCGTGGTAGAGGATCTCACGGTAGGCCGGCACCGTCACCAGGTAGGCCATATAGGTGGGTATGGCGTCCACCCGTAGATCGGTGCGAATACGGTTGGCGATGCGCGCATCGGCTTCGACGCTATCAAAGGGAATGACCGTGTCGGGAAAGATCGCCAGCCAGCCCGAACCGGCCACCTCGGTCCAGCCCTCTACGAGGTGCGGTCGTACCAGGTCGGCGTAGGCGGCTGCCCGGGCACCGCGCAGCTCCACGCGCAGTTCACCGGCCTCCTCGCTGAAGGCATACCCCGCCGCTTGCAGCGCCTCGCGCAGCTCAGGGCGGTAGGTGCCAGCGCGAATCACCGAACGCGCCGCATCATCGGGGCGATTGATGACCGGAATGATCGGCAAGCCGTACTTGAGGGCGAAGGCGAAGTCGCGCGCATCGTGGGCGGGCACGGCCATAATCGCGCCGGTGCCGTAGCTCATCAGCACGTAGTCGGCGATCCAGATCGGAATGCGCGCACCATTGACGGGGTTGATCGCATAGCCGCCGGTAAAGACGCCCGTCTTCTCCTTCTCTTCGCCCGGGACGACAGCGCTGCTCTGCGCCCGCGCCTGCTCGACATACGCCGCCACTGCCCCCTGCTGCTCGTTACTGGTCACCTTCTGCCGCCAGCGGCAGCA
>JBDNDG010000524.1:0-2691 GCA_046719255.1 Chloroflexaceae bacterium | reverse complement strand
GACCGGGACCTGCTGGTCCTCCAGGGCGATGATTTCTGCTGTCCGGGTTCTCACGTCGTTACTCCTTCATGGTGCGGGGCCAGCGTCCGATGATGCTCAACGCTCCATCGCAGCCCACGCGCTCGAACAACTCCACGATAGCATCCGACGGCGCGCATGGCGTACCACCGCGGTGGTATTTGAGGGGGTAGATGCACAATGCGCTATGGCTGAGTACAACGGGCAACGGCGAACTGCACCGTGGCTATGGCTCGCGGCGCTACGGATCGTTCACACGTGTCGAGCGGGGTATAGCAGGAGGCCAGGCGCGCTACGATCGCTCCAGGAAGCCGAGATCGCGGCCTCTGGCAACCGCCTGCGTGCGGCTCGCAACCCCGAGCTTGCTGTAGATGTTGCGCGTATGCACCTTGACCGTCTGGGGCGAGAGGTGCAGCCGCGCGGCAAGCTCCCGGTTGCTGAGACCCTCGGCGATCATGTGCAGGATCTCACGCTCACGTGCGGTGAGCGGCTCCACCGCAGGCTGGAGGGCGAGGGATGCCGGAGGCGCCGACAGCCGGGTCGCGAAGGCTGCCTGTAAGCGCCGAAGGTACATCTGCATCCCTTCGCCTGCGTCCATCTCACGTTCCAGCAGCCGTGCCAGTGGTGCGCCCTCGTCGACGAACAGCCGGACGTAGCCCTCCGGCTCGGCAAGCTCCAGAGCACGCTGCAGCGGGATGTGTGCCTGACCACTGTCGCCCAGCGCCTCGTGGGCGAGGCTCTGGAGCAGCAGGATCTCGATCTGACTGCCGATCCTGCCGCCAGCCTCCGCCGCCGCAAGTAGCCGCGTGAGGAGATCCAGCGCGTCGTGCAGATCGCCAGCGACGTGCTCGCGGCGATAGCGGGCGATCAGCACGCGCGCGAGGGTCATATGCTCGAACTCACGCCGATAGCTCAGGGCGTCCGTGGCGGTGACGCCGGACGCCGCGACCCATGCCGTTGCGGCGAGGAGATTGCCCTGCCGCATACGCACCCGCGCCTTGAGCGCCGCGACGGGGCGCAGGTTCGGGACGGGGTTGGGGAGATAACGACGCTCGGCCGCATCCAGCAGATCAAGAGCGGCCTCCCAGTTGCCGGACGACTCTGCGATCCGGGCCCGGGCCAGATGCCAGCGAAAGGGCCAGTCGATCAAGGCGGCCTGCTCGCCCTGCTCTTTGCTGGTGCGCAGGTGCAACGTGGCGGCCCGGGCATCGCCCTGCTCGTGGGCAATCACGGCCAGACCCAGGTGCAGGTGCGGGGCTGCCATCCTGAGGGCTTCGTGATCAGCCGGTACCAGGTTGAGGAACTGCCGGTAGAGGCGGGCCGCCTCGCGCAGCTGGCCCTGGGCAAGCCGAATCTCCGCCAGGTAGAAGCCACTGGCCAGGGCGAAAGCAAGGTTGCCAGCCTCGCGCGTTTGCTCAACCCATGCGGCGAAGGCGCTGTAGGCTGCCTCAAGGGCGCCGGTGGCCCAGTGGCTCACCCCCGCCAGCACGGTCGCCTGAGCGTGCAGCAGCGGATCCGTCTCAGCGCTAAGGTCCCGCGAGGTGGCGGCATACTGCTGGGCCGCGACGAAATCGCCGCGGCTCTGGGCCAGGTAGGCGCGGGCGGCGGCAATCTGCGCCGGCAAGCTGGGCAGCAGCTCGCTGGCGACCACCACTACAGACGCCATTTCGTCGTGCGACGCAGACCCCGTGCTGTGCGCAGCAGACAACCAGCGCTCGGCGTGGCGCAGCCAGGCCTCGCTCGCCTCGGTCTGGCCGGTATCCATCAGCGCCCAGGCGTACTGGGTGCACAGCACCGGCCTGACGCGCAGCAGCTCCTCCGAGAGCTGGCCCACCCAGCGGCACCATGCGAACGACTGAAAGCTGCTGTTCATGTGCGCCCAGGCGCGCTCGGCCAGCGCGGCAACCCGAGCGGGGTCGGCGGCCGCAGCGGCGTGATGCAGCGCCTCAAGCATCAGACCCCGGGCCTCATACCAGCCACTCGCCCGGAGGTGGAGCGTGGCTATCGCACCCGCATCCATGGCCACCTCCTGTGGGAGGCGCTGCTTCAGCAGTTCGCCGAACAGATGGTGGTAGCGATACCAGCAACGCTGGTCGTCCAGGGGAACGAGGAACAGGTTGGCGCGTTCGATGGCTTCAAGGGTCGCCTGCCCGGTGCCGACGGGCATGGCGAGGACCGCGTCACACAGAGGACCACAGAGCCGGTCAAGCACTGACGTGCGTAGCAGGAACTGCTGGAGCAGCATGGGCTGCTGTTGGAGCACTTCTTCGAGCAGATAGTCGAGCACAAAGCGCTGACTGCCGGAGAAGGAGTGCACAAAGCCGGCTGTGTCCTGATGGCCTCGCAAGGAAAGCGCCGCCAGGTGGAGACCAGCGGCCCAACCTTCGGTGCGGCTTGCGAGGACAGCGACCACATCTGCCGACAGACTCAGACCTTCAGTCTGGCTGAGCAGCGCGTCCGCCTCGGTGTGGCTGAAGCGCAGATCGGAGACGCGCAACTCAGTCAGCTGATCACGGGCGCGCAGGCGGGCCAGGGGCAGCGGCGGATCCTCGCGGGTGGCGATCACCAGGTGTAGCTGGGGAGGCTGATGAGCCAGCAACAGGCCGAGGACTGCATCAACCGGCGCTGCATTGACCAGATGGTAGTCGTCGAGGACGAGCACGACCGGCTGCG
>JBDNDG010000523.1:0-2693 GCA_046719255.1 Chloroflexaceae bacterium | reverse complement strand
GCCTCGGGTGTGGGGGCCGCCGGTCTGGCTGCGGAGGCGGAGGCGGCGAGCGTGGCTTCTACATCGCTTCGAACCGCCCAGCACTCAATCTCGCCCCCGGCAATTTCAGCAAAGTCGCGAGGCAGGCTCGCGAAGGCATAACTCAGTTCACGGATCGCATTCCGCGTATGCTGGCGGGATTGGGGTGGCAGCAGGCCAACAATCAAGTTAAGCATGCCGTAGCCGAAGCGGGTCACCGGGGTGACTACCCCTTCCATCGTCCCGAGCATCCCATCATTCTGCCGGCTGGGACGCAACGCTGTGTCCTCGCTCATCGGTGCGCTCCTTTTTGATCTGCAAGGTTGAACCGTACTCCGGGCCCTGCGCGGCTGCGTCCCACACCGCCGGTGTGAAGAGGCGTACGGCAGCGCATACATGTCGCGGCTCCGATGGAGCGCCGCCGGCAGCGCGGGCGTCTCGCCTGCGCTCCGGGGCCGGCCCGGCCCTGGTTTGCGCTACCGGGCACCCTGGCGGGGGAAGGCAACGCTGCCGCATACTCCCCTCCGGCAGGGTGTGGGGGAACCCGGAGCTCCCCGCATTTTGAGGGGGCGCAATCTTCCCACACCCCCTGTTGTTTGAAGAGAAAGCCCTTTGTATGATACCACACGACGTTGCCCCCACGGATCGCCCATCTACTGAAGCAGGGCAAATGCAACGTCGGAAAGCGAGCGCCAGCGGACCGAAGCCGGTTCTGAGCGATGCGCAGGCCGTATCGAAGGGGCGTTCGCGCCCCGAGGAGCGCGCAGCGCGTATCGGCGAAAACCGTGACGTCGCATTCGCCCTGCTACTGCAGGCTGGTGACCAGGCCGGAGTACTTCTCAACCAGGATGCGGGCCTGTTCGTCAGTAGCGCCCTCGGCAATCACCTGGAAGAAGGGACCATCGGGGTCGGGCAGGATCAGCACCCACTCGCTGCCGAGTTCGATCTTAATGCCATCAATATGATTCGCGGAACGCTCGGCGTACTGTTCATTCAGCAGGCGCATCACTTTCCCTTTTGCCTCCCAGCGGCAGGGGGTGCGGGTCTGGAACATGTAGTACGGCGGCAATTCGGCAATCACCTCACTGAGACGGGTTTCGGTGACGGTGAGCAGTTCCATCACTTTCATCAGGGCAAACATGCCGTCGGCCATGGGGAAGAAGCCGGGGAACATATAGATACCGGTGCCGTCGCCGAGCAGCAACAGGTCAGGCTGTTGGGCCGCGGCCTGCATCAACGCGCTCACGGCGGCTTTGGTGCGCACGATGCGCCCGCCGTAGCGCGCCGCGATCTCCTCAAACGCCCGCGGCGCCGTAACGGGGACGGCCACGGTCCCACCGCCGTTGGCGCGCATAACCAGCGCGGTGACGGCGGCCAGGGCCTTGAGGGGATGCAGGCGCGCGCCGGTGTCATCCACGATGAAGAGGCGCTCGCCGCCGGTATCGAGTCGGGCGCCCAGGTGGGCACCAACGACCGGTGTGATCTGTGCCAGGCGCTGCATTGCCGCCTCGAACTGCGCAGGTACCTGGAAGACCATGCGCTCGTCGAGATTGACGTTGAGTTCCACCGCATCCACGTGGTAGCGGCGCAGGGTCGGTGAGAGGAAGGCACTGGTGCTGGCGTTGGCATAGTCAACCACGAGGTGAAAACTGCGACTGAGGGCCTCGAGCGCGTCGGAGCGCAGGGCCTTGATGAAGGCGCTCGTATAGGTACGCTCGATATCCTCACCGTAGGAGATGCGCCCGATCTCGTCCAGGTAGGCGCGGCGAAAGTCTTCACGGAAGAAAGTATTCTCGATCTTGCGCTCGGTGGCCGGGGTAATGTCCAGCCCGCGTTCGTCGAAGAACTTGATCTCGATCACCCGATTATCGTAGGGTGAGAGGCGCACATGGATCCCGCTGGCGGCTTGCGTGGCGTAGGTGTAGTAACGGGCGACGGGGATGGGTACGTTCTGCAGGTCACAAACGTTGACCCCGGCGGAGGGCAACCCGGCGACGATGGCCCGCTTGAGCATCCGCGGTGTGTAGTGGGCGTCACGGTTGATCGTCACGGTGCAATTGCGCGGCAGGGTGGCACCGAAGGCCGCCCCCAGTTTCGCGCAGAACTCGGGGGTGATCTCGATGTTCACCAGGCCGGTGACACCGTGCCGCCCGAAGAGTACCCGCCGGCCCTGGCTGCCCCAGATGATGCTGCTGGAGACGGTGGCGCCCTCGTCAACTTCTTTGCTGGGCCAGATCTTGACATTGGGCTGAATAACCGCGCCGGCTCCGATCTGCACTCCATCGCCGACCACGGCGCCTTCGAAGAGCATAGCCCGCTGGCGAATGGTGGATTGCCGCAGCACGATGGCGCCGCGCAACTCCGCCCGTTCGCCAATGTAGGAGTTGCGCCAGATGATCGAGCGGTCAATATTGGCCCGCGAGTCGACAATGGTGTAGTCGCGGATCACCGAAGGCCCGTGGACAATCACGCCGCCCTTGATCTTGACCCCGTTGCCCAGGTAGATCGGCCCGTGGAGCTGGGCGTCAGGGGCGATCTCCACATCGCCATAGACCCAGATATCGCCGCCGATGTTGTGGCCCAGCCGCGGCAACTTGACCCCGACCTCGACCTGACCCAACCGCCGCCGCCGGAGTATCTGCCCGACTACGACCAGTTCGTCACCGAGGATGACA
>JBDNDG010000522.1:0-2711 GCA_046719255.1 Chloroflexaceae bacterium | reverse complement strand
GGCAGGAGCATGGGGAAACCTGGTTTCCCCGCCCTCCAATCGCCAGGAGAGTGCTGCCCGCCACCGGGCAGGAGCATGGGGAAACCTGGTTTCCCCATATTTTTACAGCAGCCTGTTCGGACCAACGACGCTCCGGAGGAAGAGAAAATGATCGAAGAATTCGAGTTTGAACTTCGTGAACGACCGACCCTTACCTTTGCCCAGGCCGAAGTACTTTCCGATTACCGTCTGGGCTGGCTGAGCCGCCACGTCAGCCTGATCGGCCGGCGCGAGGTAATGAGCGGCAATGCCAAGTTCGGCATCTTCGGCGATGGCAAGGAAGTGGCGCAACTGGCCCTGGCCCGGGTGATGCGCCCGGGCGATACGCGCGCTGGCTACTACCGCGACCAGACCCTCCTCTTCGCGCTCGATCTCCTCACCCCGCAGCAGTTCTTTGCCCAGCTCTTCGGCCATACCGATGTGACGGCCGAGCCGGCTACCGCCGGGCGAACGATGAATGCGCACTTCGCTACCCGGCAGCTCGACGCAGACGGGCGCTGGCTGCCTCAGACCGCCACAGTGCAGAGTTCGGCCGACATTTCGCCCACCGCGGGGCAGATGCCCCGTCTGGTCGGGCTGGCCTACGCCTCGCGCCTCTACCGCGAACTCGACGCGCTGCACGACCTGAGCCGGTTCTCGCACCACGGCAACGAGGTTGCCTTTGGCACCATCGGCAACGCCAGTTGCGCCGAGGGCTTCTTCTGGGAGGCGATCAACGCCATCGGCGTGCTGCGCGCCCCGGCGGTGATCTCGATCTGGGACGACGGCTACGGCATTTCCGTGCCCAACGAGTATCAGATCAGCGGCGGCGACCTGTCGGCAGCGCTGGCCGGCTTCCGGCGTCGCCCCGACACGGACCAGGGCTTCGATCTCTACACCGCGCGCGGCTGGGATTATCCGGCCCTGCGCGAGGTCTACCTGCGGGCCGCCGATCGCGCGCGCGCCTACCACATCCCGGCCATTATCCACGTCACCGAGATGACCCAACCCCAGGGCCACTCCACTTCGGGCAGCCACGAGCGCTACAAATCGCCGGAGCGCCTGGAGTGGGAACGCGCCTACGACCCGCTGCGGCAGATGCGCGCCTGGATCCTGGAGACGGGCCTGGCCGACCCCGAGGAGCTTGACGCGATCGAGGCAGAGACCCGCGAGGAGGCCGAGGCCGCCCGCGAACGGGCCTGGGAGGCCTTTCTGGCTGAACCGCGCGCCGAGGCCCGCGAGCTGGCCGGGCTTCTGGCGAGCGTAGCTCCCACGGCCGACGACCCTGACGCACTGCACGCCCTCGCGGCGAACCTGCGCGCCGCCCAGAAGCCGCTGCGCCGCGAGGTGCTGACAGCGGCCCATACGGCACTGGCGCGGACGCGGGGGAGCCAGGCCCGCGCCGCCCTGGCGGCCTGGCGCGCCGACTACCTGGCCCGTGGGCGCGAACGCTACGGTTCGCACCTCTACCGCGAGGATGCCGGGGCCGCCGCGCGTGTGCCGACAGTGCCCGCGCGCTACGCCGACGATGCGCCCGAAGTGCGTGGCTTCGAGATCCTGCGCGCCACCTTCGATGCCTGGCTGGCGCGCGATCCGCGGGTGTGCATCTTTGGCGAAGATGTCGGTGCGCTGGGCGATGTCAATCAGGGCACGGCCGGCCTGCAACAGAAGTACGGCCCGCTGCGGGTCAGTGATACTGGCATCCGCGAGGCGACGATCATCGGCCAGGCTATCGGCATGGCCATGCGCGGCCTGCGCCCCATCGCCGAGATCCAGTACCTCGACTACATCCTCTACGCCCTCAGTCCCCTCAGCGACGACCTGGCCAGCCTGCACTGGCGCACCCGCGGCGGTCAGGCCGCCCCGGTGATCGTGCGTACCCGCGGCCATCGCCTGGAGGGCGTCTGGCACTCCGGCTCGCCAATGGGCGCGCTGGTGCACCTGCTGCGCGGGATGCACATCTGTGTGCCCCGCGACATGACCCGGGCCGCCGGGTTCTACACCACGCTGCTGCAGGCCGAAGAGCCGGCGCTGGTGGTCGAGGCGCTCAACGGCTACCGCCGCCGCGAGCGCATGCCGGCGAACCTCGGCGAGTACAGCCTCCCCCTCGGCGTGCCCGAGATTCTGCGCCCCGGCAACGATGTCACGGTGGTGACCTACGGGGCCTGCTGCGCGATTGCCCTGGAGGCTGCCGAGGCCCTGGAGCAGGTGGGCATCGATGTTGAGGTGATTGATGTGCAGACCCTGCTACCCTTCGACCTGCACGGCGTCATCGGCGCGTCGCTGAAGAAGACGAGCCGGGTGATCTTCTTCGACGAGGACGTGCCGGGCGGGGCGTCGGCCTATATGCTCCAGCAGGTGCTGGAAGTGCAGGGTGGCTACTGGCACCTCGATGCTCCACCGGTCACGCTGACGGCGCAGCCGCACCGCCCGGCCTACGGCAGCGATGGCGACTACTTCTCCAAGCCCAATGCCGAGGACCTGTTTGATGCGGTTGTGAGCCTGATGGCGGTGTGATGGGGAAACCTGGTTGCCCCATGTTCATGTCAATGCAAAGAGGTATTCCTGAGAGGGGGGCAGAACGCTGCAAACCCTCCCCTCAGGGAAGGGTATGGGGAAACCCGGTTTTCCCTTCACCTCAGGCTTCCAGGAGCCGGGCGGCGGCCACCTCCCAGGGGGTGGCGCGTCCGCGT
>JBDNDG010000521.1:0-2726 GCA_046719255.1 Chloroflexaceae bacterium | reverse complement strand
GGGGAACCCGGGTTTCCCCACACCCCCCGAGAGCGACGTGGGAGAGCGCAGCCCTCCTAAACCCTTCCGCGCGCGGGCTATTTTCACCTCAGGTTCAGGAGTGACGCAGGCGATTGGCTGTATAATGCCTCAGATGCGCCCGGTTGTCCGGCGCGGCAGCGGAAGCGATGCAGGCGCGTATGGGTCTTGCCGATCTACAACCAGATGCACTGCCAGGAAGGGCCACAGCAACGCCGGTTGCGCGTCAGGCGGGAGGATGGGGCCTCACGCTCGTCGTGGTGCTGCTGCTGAGCATCGCAGTGGGCGCTATGGCCTACCAGGCGCCCCCTGCGGGTCGGGTGCAGATCGGCTGGATCGGCGACCGTCTGTTTCTCGATGCCACCGCCGGCCTCGATGCAGCCGCCGCGGCGCGGGGGGAGTTTTTCGCCGATGATCTGACTCCCGACTCGCCGACGTTGCGTAGCCGCTGGACGCGCCAGTACGCACGGATCACGCTGCCGAACATCGGCGCGGGCGCTGACCTGGAGCTTGCCCTTACGCTTCAGGGCTGGCCTGTCGATGTGCTCGGCGCAGCGGTGGCCCAGCCCACGGTTGCCGTTAGCGCTGATGGGACGGTCATCGGCCGCTTCCAGCCCACTGCCGCATGGGAGACCTACCGTTTCCGTGTACCGGCAGAAGCGCGGCAGGGGAGCGATCTGACGGTAACGCTGGCGAGTTCGCACACCTTTACCGATACAGTGCGGTTTGGCGCCGATCCGCGCCCCAAGGGTGTGCGGCTGGCGGAGGTGCAGGTGCGTGCCGCCGATAAGCTGACGGCGGTGTACCCTCCAGCATGGCGCGCCGTCGGCTTGCTGGCCCTGGGGGGCGGGTTGCTCTACCTGATTCTGACGCGCCTCCTGGTCAGGCCATCTGTAATCTACACGCTGACGATCCTGGGAGTGGGCCTGGCCGGGGTCGGGCTGGCCTACGCGCGGATCTGGATGGGCGCGGCGTTAAGCGTGGCGCTTGTCGTGCTGGCGGCCATGTTGCTGGTGGCCTGGCAGGGGCCGATTCTGGCCGGTGCGCGGGCGCTGGTGCGTCGCTATACCTTCGGACGCGCCCTGGGCTATGGTCTGGTTGCGGCGGCCCTGGCATTGCTGGTGCACACCCTGGCCCAGTTCTTCGGCTGGATGGGCACCTTCGGGCGCCCGCTCTTCTGGCAGATCTTTCCCGACTCGCTGCTCTATGCTCTGCTGGGAAGCGGCGTGCTGCTGCTGGTGATCGTGCTCGGGCGCGAGGGGTTGCCGCGCTTCGCCGATCGCCTGGTGGCCGCAATCGGGTCGCGCCGGGGGGCGTTGCTTCTGGTGAGCCTGTTCGGGGCGATCTGGATAGGCTACGCCGCGCTGGTGGTGAGCAGGATGCCCTATGTCGGCCACGCCGATTACTCCGACAACGCCGTGGTGGCCCGCAACCTGGTCGCCGGGCGGGGTTGGGTGGTAGACTACGTTACGCAGTTCTACCGGCTCAACACCGGCCTGACGCGCCCGCAGGAAACCTGGCCGCTCCTGCAACCGGTATGGATCGCGCCCTTCTTTCTGGTCTTCGGGCCGAGCAGTTGGGCAGCGAAGATCCCGAACCTGGTGTTCGACGCCATCTTGCTGGCCCTGGTTTACCACATCGGGGCGTGGTTCTGGGATCGACGCGTGGGATTGGTAGCAGCGATCTTTGTGCTGACCAATTACCTGTTTTTTCGCCTGACCATCTACGCCACCAGTGACCTGGCGTTCGTGGTGTTCAGTCTGGGGGCGGTGTACACCCTCTACCGCAGCCAGCATGCGCTGGTGGAGGGAGCGCGACCAGCGCCTGAAGATCTCGTTGTCAGGCACGCGGCCCAGCCCCCCCCCGGGCCAGCAGCCCGACAAGCCGGGGAGCGGGACCTTGCCGGTCAGCCGGCGGGGCCACAGGCGCACCGCTGGCTGATACTCTCAGGCGTACTGACAGGACTGATGATGCTCCAGAAGCCCTCGGGGGCCATGATCGCCCTGGGGCTGGGACTGTGGTTCCTGGGACAGCGCTGGTCAGGGAGCGGGGTGACACTGCGGCGCGGGTTGAACCCGGCCAGCCTGGTGCGGATGCTGGGACCGGTGATCCTCTGGAGCGCCCTGGCGCTGCTGGTGCTCTCGCCGTATCTGGTGCGCAATGTGCGTCTCTCTGGTCAGCTGGTATACTCGACGGAAAGCTACGATGCCTGGGTGCTGGGCTACCTGGGCACAAGCGGCGATGCCTGGGAGGAGATTTACCGGGTGTTCACTCCGGAACTGGGTGGACCGGGACTGCCCGATCGAAGCTGGATCCTGCGCTGGGGGTTCGACAAAACACTGGCCAAGCTCGCGACCCAGGTTGAGGAGCTGCGCGATTACGTAATGCCGGTATGGCATGGCCTCCCCACCCCGGCAGACTGGCTCTTCAGCGACAACGAGCGCAAGAACCTGGCCTCGGACATGGGGGCCTGGCTGGCGCTCATCGGCGCGATCGGGGCGCTACGCTTCCGTCCGCGCCTGCTGGGCCTGCTGATCAGCGCATTCACCCCGTACACGCTGTTCATGCTCACCTACTGGCGCACCGACGAGCACCGCTACTGGGTTATGCTCATCCCGTGGATGGCCCTGTTCGGGGCGTGGGCGCTGTGGGCCGGGTACGACAAACTGGCTTCACTCGGCGACCGGCGCTGGGCGCCGCTGGGCCTG
>JBDNDG010000520.1:0-2744 GCA_046719255.1 Chloroflexaceae bacterium | reverse complement strand
CTCCCCCCGCTGGGGGGAGGAGTCCGGTTCCCTCTGGAGCAGGGTCGCCAGGATTGTAGCCGATCCAGGGCGCTATTCAGCGACGCCCAAGCGCGAGCGTCAGGCAAAATGCTTGACACCCCTCGCCGTCGAATCGTATAATGCCGCTATGGACAGCGCCGCGTTTGAACAACTCGTCGTCGAGGCTCTCGACAGCCTGCCTGAAGCGTTCGCCGCCTACCTGGAGAACGTCGAGATCATCCTAGAGCGCCGGCCTACCCGTGAGCACCGTCGCATGCTGGGGCTGAAACCCTGGCAGTCGGTCTACGGGATGTACTACGGTGTTCCGCTCACTGAACGGACAGGTGATCTCCTGGCGTTGCCCGACACGATCGTGATCTTTCAAGAACCGCTTGAACGCGACTTTCGCACGTCCGAGGCGCTGCGTGCCCAGGTGCGGCGCACCGTGCTCCATGAGATCGCCCACGTCTTTGGCATCAGCGATGATCGCCTGCGCGAACTCGGAGCCTATTGAGTTGGATTGCGGATTGTCGCGCAAGGCGTCCGGGTGCGCTTTGACGGAACGCTGTTCGGGGAGTGTTCAAGTGAAACTGGTATAAGTATGCGACGCCCGCCCGCCTTCGGCGCTCTCATCCTTGGCGCGCTGTACCTTGGCGCGCTGCTGGTTGCGGGCTTCTTGATCACCGAGACGCTCCACCTCGCCCGGCGTCTGCCCGAGGTGCAGGCTGCTGCCGCCGCTACGGCCCGGGTTATCCCTTCCAGTACGCCCATTCCTCCACTGCGCGTTGTCTTGCCGACCGCTGTGCCGCCAACACCGGTTCCTACCGTGGCTGATCCCCAGGCCGGCCCGGTCAGTTACCATCCCAAGAGCGGGCGCTACATCGCGGTCTGGTTGCCGCCGCTGTTTGAGGGTGGGGCGCGTGAGTCGTTTTTTGCCAATGCCGACATTATTGATGACATCAGCCCCTTCTGGTACTCCACCGACGCCAGCGGCCGGATCTATGGCACCCGCAATGATGATCTGGTGCGCATCGCCCACGAGCACAATGTGCGCATCATTCCCTCGATCCACAACGTGACCGCAAACCCCACCTCGGTCGTGGCGGTGCTGCGCAACCCCCAACTCCGCGCGCGTCACGTGCAGAACATCCTCGATGAGGTGCTTGCCCGCGGCTACGACGGGATTGATATTGATTATGAGGGTCTTGATCCGTCGCTGCGCGGCGACTTCTCGGCCTTCATTGCCGAACTGGCCGCGGCTCTGCACCGCCACGACCGCCTGCTCACCGTGGCGGTGCATGCCAAAGACAGTGACTGGGGCGGTCTGGGCGGCTTTCAGGATTGGGCCGAACTGGGGAAGCATGTTGATCAACTGCGGATCATGACCTACGATTACCACTGGCGCGGGAGTGGCCCTGGCCCGGTGGCCCCGGCCTACTGGATCGAGTCGGTGGCCGAGTACGCCCGCTCGGTGGTTGAGCCCTCCAGGGTGCTGATCGGCGTCCACTTCTACGGCTACGACTGGCCGCCCGGCGGTCCGGCCACGGCTCGCCCCTGGAAGGCCCTGGAGGAGATTATCGCTACCCAGGGCGTTACCGTAAACTTCCGCGAACGCGACGCCCGCGGCCGCGTTGGAGAGAGCACCTTTTCCTACCGCACGCCGCAGGGCTGGCGCGAGGTCTGGTTTATGACCGAGGTTGGTCTGGCCGACAAGATTAAGACGGTGCAGACCCAGGATCTTGCCGGTATCGCGATCTGGCAGCTTGGCTACGAGCAACCGGAGTACTGGCGCGCCATTCGCGCCAGCCTGGTTGAAGACGCTACGCTTGTGCAACGGGCCATTAATCCGTTGCTGCCGGATCATTAGCAGGCGCTCCCCCGCGGGGGGTGGGAACCGGGCACCTCCCCCCGGCGGGGGAGGCTGGGAGGGGGGCGGAAGGCTCTAAACCTTTCTCACCGGGAGGGCATAGGGAAACCCGGTTTCCCCGATGTTCACCTCAGTGGCCTATGACCAGCGGCACCGAGACGGCAGTCAAAGCAAATATTGGCGAGGCCCGGAGCCTGTACCAGCGCGGCGTGGCGGCTGCCCGCAGCGGCCAGAAGCGCATCGCTGCTGGTTTGTTGACCCGTTCGTTGCAGCTCGACCCGAGTTGTGAACTGGCCTGGCTCTGGCTCAGCGGGGTGCTCGACGATCCCCACCAGCAGGCCTTCTGCCTGGAAGCGGTGCTCAAGCTCAACCCGGATAATCAGCATGCCCGGCGTGGCTTACACCTGCTCCAGGAGCGCAAGGGCTACACCGGCGTGGCGCGTCCGGCCCCCGGTCTGGCCGAGGTGGCTGCTGCTCCTGCTGGGGCGCCTGCCCGGCGCCGCGGGGCCGACCCCGCCTGGTGGATCGGCTGGCGCCATTCCCTCCGCGAGACGCGCCGGGCACGGCTGCTGCTCTGGACCTTCCCGATCACTCTGCTGCTCGTTGCCCTGGTGCTGCACCAGAGCTTCGCTCTGGCCACCGAACGGGCCTGGAACCCTCCGCCGGTTGCGGAGGAGGGCGCTGCCTTCAGTCTGGCGCTGCCCACACCCGTTCCAGCTACCCCGACCATCGCGCCTATCCTCGAAGCCGAACCCCTCGCCGTCGTTGAGGGGCTGACGGTCAGCTACCTGGCCGCCTTTGAGTCGGTGCGCGCCGATCTGCGGGCGGCTACCACCGCATACCGCGAGGCCACCAGCCGCCCCGGCGGGGCCTCGGT
>JBDNDG010000052.1:0-16595 GCA_046719255.1 Chloroflexaceae bacterium | reverse complement strand
TCTCGCTTCGACGATAATGCCGCCGTGATTATCGGGAAAGAGAACAACCCGCGCGGCACGCGCATCTTCGGGCCAGTGGCCCGCGAGTTGCGCGAGAAGCAGTTCATGCGGATCGTCTCGCTGGCGCCCGAAGTGCTCTGAGACAGGAAACGCAGGTGCCATTATGCACGTAAAAACTGGTGATGAAGTGTTGATCATCGCCGGGAAAGACAAGGGCCGGAAGGGCAAGATCAAGCGCGCCCTCCCGCGTGAGGAGCGCGTGGTGGTCGAGGGCCTGAACCTCGTTAAGCGCCATATGAAGGCCCGTGGCCCTCGCAGGCCCGGTGGGATCATCGAGATGGAAGCGCCGATCCACGTCTCGAACGTGATGCTCATCTGCCCCGGTTGCGGGCGCGCCTCGCGCACGGGCCATCGCTTCCTGGAGGAGACCGATCATAAGGGCCGGCCACGGAAGGTGCGCTTCTGCAAGGCCTGCGACGCGGTCGTGGATAAATAAACAGGTACTCAGGGCCGGAGGACGCCCCATCCGGCGCGCGCTGCGCTAGAGCGCCTCCAAGCCCCTGGAGATGAACACCATGGTTCGATTGCGTGAGAAGTATTTGCAGGAGATCGTGCCCGCCCTTAAAGACGAGTTCAAGTTCTCGTCGGTGATGGCGGTCCCCCGGCTGACCAAGATTGTGGTCAATGTCGGCGTCGGCGAGGCGGTTCAGAACTCCAAGGCCCTCGATGCGGCGGTGAACGATCTGGCGACGATTACCGGACAGAAGCCGGTGATTACCCGCGCTCGCAAGTCGATCGCCTCGTTCAAGCTCCGTGAGGGTATGGCCATCGGCGCGATGGTCACGCTGCGCGGCGATCGGATGTACGACTTTTTCGACCGGCTTGTCAACCTGGCCCTGCCCCGCATCCGCGACTTCCGCGGGGTGAGCCGGCGTTCGTTCGATGGGCGAGGCAATTTCAGTCTGGGGCTGCGCGAGCAGATCGTCTTTCCAGACATTGATTACGATAAGATCGATAAGTTGCGAGGCCTCGAGGTGGTGATTGTTACCAGCGCCACCAACGATGAGCATGCCTATGCTTTGCTCAAGCGCCTCGGCATGCCATTTCGCGATTAGTCTGGGCCAGGAGCACGCGCTGACCAGCCCAACACTTTAGGAGGAACACCCTTGGCGAAGACATCCTGGATCGTCAAAGCGCAACGCCCGCAGAAGTTCAAGGTGCGTGAGTACCACCGTTGCAAAATCTGTGGCCGCTCGCGGGCGTATATGCGGAAATTCGGCATGTGCCGCATCTGCTTCAGGGAACACGCCCTCAAAGGGCTTATTCCGGGTGTGGTCAAATCGAGCTGGTAGACGTGGGATACCCGTGCAAGTAGCAGATGCGGGGTGGATTCGGTTGTGCCACGCCCCGGCGCAAGCCCCGAAGCGCCCCGCGCGCGGCGCGAGGGCGTTGCGCCAGCCAGGAACCGCCACCCAACGTGTGAGGAGGCTCCCCGTGAGCGTTAACGATCCGATTGGCGATATGCTGACGCGCATCCGCAATGCCTGTATGGCGCGTCAAAGCGTTGTCAATATCCCTTCGTCGAAAATGAAGCTGGCAATTGCCGATATTCTCAAGCGCGAAGGGTTCATTAAAGATTACACCGTGATCGAAGGAAAGCCGTACAATACGCTCTCGATCACGCTCAAGTATATGCCTGATCGCCGGCCGGCGATCACCGGCCTGCGCCGCGTGAGCAAGCCTGGCCTGCGGATTTACACCAGGCGCGAAGATATTCCCCGTGTGCGCGGGGGCCTCGGTCTGAGCATTCTCTCGACTCCCAAAGGGGTGCTGGCCGGTCACGATGCCTGGCGCGAGCGCGTGGGCGGCGAGGTGCTCTGCTACGTCTGGTAGGGGAGGAAGCGGATATGTCGCGGATTGGAAAAAAGCCGATCGCTGTGCCGAAAGGCGTGCAGGTGACGATCGACGATGGGAACCATGTGACGGTCAAGGGGCCTAAGGGTACTCTGACCCAGCAGCTCCACCCTGAGATGATCATTACCCAGGAGAATGGCACGCTGACGGTCAATCGGCCGTCGGATAATAAGCAGCACAAGGCGCTCCATGGCCTGACGCGGACCTTGCTCAACAATATGATCGTCGGGGTTACCGATGGCTGGACGCGCGCCCTGGAGATCAACGGCGTCGGCTATCGCGCCGCCCTGGAGGGCCAGACGCTGGTGCTGAGCCTGGGCTTTTCGCACCAGGTGCGTATCGATCCTCCGCCCAATGTGCAGTATGTGGTTGGCGAGCGCAAGAGCGCCAGCGAACCGCTGAGCCTGCTGGTGCGCGGTATTGATAAGCAAGTGGTGGGTGAGGAAGCGGCTCGCATCCGGAGCCTGCGCCCGCCGGAGCCTTACAAGGGTAAGGGCATTAAGTACGCGGAGGAGAAGGTCCGCCGTAAGGCCGGTAAGGCCGGTAAGGCCAAGTAAGGCACTCCGGGTTCCCCCACGCCCGCCGCGGCCGGGAACCGTGCGCCCCTGGCTCGCTCCAATGCTCGTCGGTGGGGGATACCGTCTCCATCGCTAGTTGCAAGGGTATTACATTATGGGTAGGCGAACTCCGCGCGAACTGCGCATTCGACGGCACCAGCGCCTGCGCAAGCGCGTGAGCGGCACACACGAACGCCCGCGCCTGTGTGTGTTCCGTAGCAATGCGCACATTTATGCCCAGGTTATCAATGATGTCGAGGGCCGCACCCTGGTGGCTGCCTCAACGACCGAAAAGGGCTGGAGTGGCGGCGAGGGTAAAACCAAGACCGAAGAAGCGGCTCTGGTCGGGCGCTTGATCGCCGAACGGGCCCTGGCTGCCGGAGTGACAAAAGTGGTCTTCGACCGGGGTGGCTACAAGTACCACGGGCGCGTAAAGGCGCTCGCCGAGGCCGCCCGCGAAGCTGGCCTGAGCTTCTAATGCTCTGTCACGATAGATCGTGAGGGATGCGACGGGAAGGAGCGTCGGAGGGCGAAGCTCGCTCCGCGAAACACTGGCGCCACCAGGTTGACGTGCCACTGACGGCCTGCCACCCTGGTGGCGCAGGGTCGGGGCGAAGGAGAGGCCACTTGTGGGCGCCCCTCCATCCTGCATCATCGCTTCACCATCAGGTGTCAAATCGCCGGTGCGGCATCTGCGGAGCGCGCAGAGAAGCACCGCTGCCGTACTGGAGCGTCAGGGACGGGTTTGGGAGGAATCGTGAACCGAGAACGAATCAACGCCGACGGGCTCGACCTTGAAGAGCGCGTCGTACAGATTAATCGCGTATCGAAAGTGGTGAAGGGCGGCCGGCGCTTCAGCTTCAGCACGGTGGTCGTCGTCGGTGACGGCAAGGGCCACGTGGGCGTGGGGATGGGCAAGGCCGCCGAAGTGCCCGAGGCCATCCGCAAAGGCACCGAAGCTGCGAAGAAGAACCTGATCCGCGTGCCGCTGGTGGGAGGTACGGTGCCCCACGAGGTGCTGGCGAAGTTTGCCGCCACCCGGGTGATGATCCGGCCCGCCGCTCCCGGTACGGGCGTGATCGCCGGCCGCGGCGTTCGCCCCGTCGTTGAGGCCGCAGGCATCAAGGATGTGCTCTCCAAGGTCTACGGTAGCAACAATCCGGTGAATGTGGTCAAGGCGGCCTTCGCGGCGCTCAGCGAGATGACCTCGCTGAGTGAGATGGCCCGGCGCCGCGATATGACGCCGCACGAACTGGCCGCCCGGCGCAGCCGGCGCGAGCCGGCGGGTGAGGAGGCCGCGGTATGAGCAAGCTCCGCATTACCTATCGCAAGAGTACGATTGGCTACGCGAAGGACCAGAAGGAAACCATTCGCTCGCTGGGGCTGCGCAAACTGGGCCAGTCGGTGATCAAGCCCGATAATCCCTCCATCCGGGGTATGCTGTTCAAAGTGCGGCACCTGGTGGAGGTTGAAGAACTTCCCGACGAGGTGGCGGCATGAAACTGCACGATTTGAAGCCCGCCGAGGGCGCCCACCGTAAGTCCAAGCGCGTGGGCCGTGGCCATGGCTCGGGTAAGGGCAAAACGGCTGGCAAAGGTATGATGGGCCAGAAGGCCCGCAGTGGCCCCGGGCCGTACCGCACCTTCGAAGGCGGCCAGAACCGCCTGGTCAAGCGCATGCCCTTCAGGCGGGGCTTCACCAACATCTTCCGCGTGGAGTATGAGACTGTCAACATCAGGCGGCTCGCCGCCTGGCCCGCCGAGGTGGAGGTAACGCCCACGTCGCTGCTGGAGGCGCGGGTTGTGCGGCGCAAGGCCCTGCCAGTGAAGATCCTCGGTGATGGTGAGCTGACCCGCCCGTTGACGGTGCATGCTCACAAGTTCAGCGCCAGTGCTCGCCAGAAAATCGAGGCCGCTGGCGGAACGGTGGTGGAACTGCCGCTGACCATCGAGCGCCACTCCCGTTCCCGCGGGCCTAACCCGTCTATGCGTAACGCCGCGGCGAAAAAGGCCCGAACTGAGTCGCGCTGAGGTGACCAGTGGGGAACCCGGGGTTCCCCAACCCCCTGCCTGCCGGCGAGGCGCGCCCGGGAAGCAACCCGGTTTCATCCGGTCGGCGGGGAGGCGCACCCTCCGAGCTTGAGAAGGCAGGAGAGCACGCTGGCGCGTGGTGGGAATGCGGGTTTTCCCACCTGCTCCTCCGCCGCCCTGCAGGGAACTGTCAACACCTTACCGCGCGCCCGCAGGGGCGCGCGGTGATCGAGGAACATGCCACGATGCTTCAGGCTCTCATTCGCGCCATTCAGTTGCCCGATCTGCGACGGCGCATCCTCTTTACCCTGGGGATGCTGCTGATCTTCCGGCTGATCGCGCACATTCCGGTGCCGAATATCAACCCGGCATCACTGGCCCAACTCCAGGAGGCCCTGGCCACCAACCAGTTGGCCCAGTTGTTGAACCTCTTCGCTGGCGGCGCGCTGCAAAACTTCTCGGTGGCGGCGATGGGGGTCTATCCCTACATCACCGCGTCGATCATTATGCAGTTGCTCCAGCCGCTCATCCCCGCGCTCCAGGAACTGCAGCGCGAAGGTGAGCAGGGACGCATCAAGCTCAACCGCTACCAGATGTGGCTGACCATACCCCTGGCCTATCTCCAGGCGTATGGCCAGACCCTGACCATCGAGCGCAGCTTTGGCGCCGGCCAGTCGCTCTTCCGTACGCCGTTTGATATCGTCAACAACTTCCTGCCAACGTTTACCATCCTGACGACCATGGTCGCCGGAACGATGCTGCTGGTGTGGATGGGCGAACTGATCAACGAGCGCGGCATTGGGCAGGGCATCTCGGTGATCATCTTCGGTGGCATCGTCTCGCGTCTTCCGGCGGTGATCGTCCAGGGCGTGCAGATCAGCCAGACCGGCGACGTGGGCACGTTCATTGGCCTGGCCCTGTTCCTGGCCATCGCCCTGGTGACCATCGTCGGCATCGTGCTGATCCAGGAAGGCCAGCGGCGCATCCCGGTGCAGTACGCCAAGCGTGTGCGCGGCAATAAAGTCTATGGCGGGCAGAGCAGCCACATTCCGCTCAAGGTGAACATGGCGGGAATGATCCCCCTCATCTTTGCCCAGAGCATTATCATCTTCCCCGGCGTTGTGGCTTCCTGGTTCTACCGCCCCGGCGCCCCGGGCTTCGGCAATGCGCTGGCCGGCTTCTTCTACAACACGTTCAATCCGACCGGTCAGGGCGGCGGGATCGTCTACATCACCCTGCTGTTCCTGCTCACCGTGGGCTTTACCTATTTTTACACCCTGGTGCTGTTTCAGCAGCAAGACATTCCGGATACCCTGCAACGTAACGGGGGCTTCATCCCTGGCATCCGCCCCGGTAAAAACACCGAGCAGTACCTGATGCGCGTGTTGAACCGCATCACCCTCGCCGGGGCGCTCTTTCTCGGAGTGATTGCGGTGCTACCCTTCATCACCCAATCGATCACCGGGCTACAGATCGGCCTGGGAAGCACCGCGCTGCTGATCGTGGTGGGCGTGGCGGTTGATACGATGCGCCAGCTCGAGGCGCAACTGATCATGCGCGAATACGAAGGGTTTCTCAGCCGCTGACGCTGGCCGTTACATGGACTGCGCGTTTGTGGTATCATCGCCGCGTAGCGTGGCTCGGGGGTGACCCACGCTATCCGGTTCAAGACACAGGGGTACCGGGTGTCGGTTCGCAGGCCGGCGCGCAGGGCTGCGTGTCGGCAAGGTAGAGAAGAGCACCGCTATGAGCATCAACGTGATTTTGCTGGGGCCTCCAGGAGCAGGGAAGGGCACACAGGCGAAGACGCTTGCCGAACGAACCGGGCTGACCCACGTTGCCAGCGGGGATCTCTTTCGAGCGGCGCTACGCGAAGGCACTGAACTCGGGATGCTTGCCAAGTCGTACATGGATCGGGGCGAACTGGTGCCCGACGAGGTGGTCATCCGGATGATCCTCGAACGAGTAGCCCAGCCGGACTGTGCCGCCGGGGTGATCTTCGATGGATTCCCGCGCACGAAGGAGCAGGCCGTGGCCCTCCAGGACTCGCTGGCGGAGCGCCAGAGCAGGATTGATGTCGTGCTCTACCTGCACGTGCCCAACGACGTGCTGCTGCGACGAATTGCCGGGCGCCAGACTTGCAAAGTTTGTGGAGCCACGTATAATATATACTATTTCCCGTCCCACCGGCCGGGAATTTGTGATGCTTGCGGCGGTAAACTCTACCAGCGCAGCGACGACTCGCTGGAGACCGCCCAGCATCGTCTTACCGTATACTTTGCGCAGACCAGGCCGTTGATCGAGTATTACCAGCAGCAGGGGTTGTTGCACGAGATTGACGGACAGCAGGATATTGCGTGGGTCACCGATGCGATGCTGAAGGCCCTGGGGCCGTTCCTGGAACCATCGGCGCAGCCGAAGGAGTGATATGTCGAAAAAGAAGGATGTGATCGAGATGGAGGGGACCATCACCGAGCCGTTGCCCAATGCGATGTTTCGAGTTGAACTGGAGAACGGTCATGAGGTGCTGGCCCACATCTCAGGCAAGATGCGCATGAACTATATTCGTATTTTGAAGGGTGATCGGGTGCTGGTCGAACTTTCACCTTACGATCTGACCCGTGGGCGCATCACGTACCGCTACAAATAGGTGTTCGGGTGTGGGTTGACAGGCGAAGTGTGGATTGTTTCGGCGGCAGATATGTCGCCGCGGGGAGGCTGTTGTGAAAGTACGAGCGTCAGTTAAACCCCGCTGCGAGTATTGCAAGGTGATTAAACGCAAGGGTGTGATCCGCGTGATCTGCTCGCGCACACCGAAGCATAAGCAGCGCCAGGGGTAAGGTTCCGAACGGTCTGGCGGCGAGGGCCGCGAGCAGGCAACTGTTACGAGGAAGTGCATGGCACGTATCGCCGGGGTAGACATTCCCCGCAACAAAAAGGTCGGGATCGCGATCACCTACATCTACGGCATCGGGCGATCGAACGGGGCCGAGGTGTTGCGCAAGGCCCAGGTCAATCCCGACTCCCGGGTGCGCGATCTGACCGAAGAGGAGGTCGCCCGCATCCGCGAGGTCGTTGACCGCGAGTATCGCGTGGAGGGTGATCTGCGCCGCGAGGTGCAGTTGAACATCAAGCGGCTGATGGACATCGGGTGCTACCGGGGCCTGCGCCACCGGCGCGGTATGCCCGTGCGCGGCCAGCGCACCCGCACGAATGCACGGACCCGGCGCGGCCGCAGGGGCCAGGCGATCGGGATCAAGAAGAAGACCAGGAAGTAGGCTGTCAGCGGGCAGGTTGCCCCGGGCAGCCAGGCCCGGGCCGCTGTGCTCGCCGTCGTTTCTCGCAATAGCCCGTAGCTACCACGCGCACAGGTGGGTGAAGAGTGGCCTGCCTGTGCCGACTGTGTGTCAAGGAGCATGGCATGCCCCCCAAGGGACAGAAAACAGGTGCAGCGGCCAGTCGGCAACGCGGTAAGCGCCGCGAGCGTAAGAATGTGCCGCGCGGTCAGGCCCATATCCTGAGCACCTTTAACAATACGATCGTAACGATCACCGACCCGCAGGGGGCGGTGATCTGCTGGGCCAGCGCCGGCCAGAGCGGCTTCAAAGGCTCGCGGAAGAGCACGCCCTACGCCGCTCAGGTTACGGCCGACTCGGCAGCCCGCAAGGCGATGGAGAATGGGATGCGCTCGCTCGAGGTCTTCGTCAAGGGGCCTGGTTCGGGGCGCGAGGCGGCGATTCGTTCCCTGCAAGCCGCCGGGCTGCAGGTGACCGCGATCACCGATGTGACCCCCATTCCCCATAACGGGTGCCGCCCACCCAAGCGCCGCCGTGTGTAACCGGCGGCCCTGGCCGCACACTGGTGCGATACGATGACCGTAGATGGTACCGCAGGCGCGCAGCGCACCCCCGACCGCGTGGGGGCGGATTCCCGCCAGACGCTTGCGCTCGCTTCCTGGCGCCCCCTACGGTGCCTCAGCGCCCATCGGATCGCGTGTTGATCAGGCGGAACTCTGGCCCGCAGGCCGGAGGCCCCCGCACCCTGGAGGATAGAGAGCATATGGCGCGTTATACGGGCCCCGTCGGCAAAGTGAGCCGGCGCCTGGGTATAGGTATCACTGAAAAGGGGCAACGCATCCTGGCCAAGCGCCCCTTCCCGCCCGGACAGCATGGCCCGGCGGCAAAGCGGCGCCAGGTCTCCGATTACGGCTTGCAGTTGCAGGAAAAGCAGAAGGCGAAGTACATCTACGGAGTGCTCGAACGGCAGTTCCGCCGGATCTTCGAGCAGGCCGCCCGCCGCAGCGGGGTGACGGGGGAGTATTTGCTGAGCTTGCTGGAGCGGCGCCTCGACAATGTGGTCTATCGGCTCGGCTTCGCCACCACACGCGCCCAGGCCCGGCAGTTGGTGAACCACGGCCATATTGTGGTTGATGGTCGCAAGACAAATATCCCCTCGTTTACCGTTAAGGTTGGTCAGGTGATCGCTGTGCGCCCAGAGAGCCGCCGCCGCACCTACTTCAAGAATCTGGTGGATAGCGGCGCGCTGAACAAGCACCGCGCGCCGGACTGGTTGCGCCTCGATCCGGCAAACCTCTCCGGCACCGTGGTGGCCCTGCCCCGCCGCGAAGACGCCGAAGCAGGCATTAATGAGCAGTTGATCGTAGAGTTTTACAGTCGGTAAGTTACTGATTCGGGCCAGCACGGGTACGGGGTGGTACGGCGCGCCACGTTGCCACACCCCTCGTTCCCGGCTGGCTGCTGTGTCGGATACAGGTAAGGAGGCGTGCCATGCTGGACATCGCCATGCCCAAAATTGAGGTGGTGGAGTCCGCAGATAATTATGGGCGCTTCAAGATCGAGCCGCTCGACCCGGGGTACGGGCATACGCTGGGCAATGCGCTGCGGCGCGTGCTGCTCTCGGCCATTCCCGGGTCGGCGATCACCAGGATCAGAGTTGACGGGGCGTTTCACGATTTTGCCACCATTGAAGGCATGCGTGAAGATGTTACCGAGCTGGTGCTGAACATCAAAGGGGTGCGTATACGCTCCACTAGCACCGAACCGGTTACCGCGCTGCTGAGTAAGCGCGGCGCCGGTCGAGTGATCGCGGCGGATATTGAACTGCCGCCGGACTGTGAAGTGGTTAATCCGCATCACTACCTCTGCACGCTCGACAGCGACGATGCGCGGCTTGAGCTTGAATTGACCATTGAACGTGGGCGTGGGTACTTCGCGGCCGATGAGCGCCCGATGTTGCCCCTGGGAGAGATTCCGGTGGATGCAATGTTTACCCCCGTGCCGCGAGTGAACTATCTGGTTGAAAATACCCGTATCGGCCAGGCGACCGACTTCGATCGCCTGCTTATCGAGGTCTGGACCGATGGGACCTTGAAGCCGGGTGATGCGCTGGGCCAGGCCGCCCAGGTGCTGGTGCAGTATAGCCAGACCATCGCCGACTTTAACCGGCTGGCGGTTGAGCCGGAGGCCCCGCCCGCGCCGAATGGCCTGACCATCCCGGCCGATGTGTACGATACGCCCATCGAAGAACTCGAACTCTCGACGCGCACCTACAACTGCCTGAAGCGCGCCGATATTACCCGCGTTGGGCAGGTGCTGCAGATGGACGAGAAGGCCCTGCTCTCCGTGCGTAACCTGGGCCAGAAGTCGATGGAGGAGATCCGCGATAAGCTGAGCGAGCGTGGTTTCATCCCACGCCCGACGATTGTTGCGAGTGAGTGAGGATCGCGGCCAGGAACAAGCGCGGTGCCTCCGGGCCGGCGCTTGTGAGGTAATGACGCCGCACCCCTCCCGGCGGGGAGAGTTTGGGAGGGCGCAGCCCTCCCGGAGAATCGCTCCCCTGCCTGCCAGGGTGGCATGCCCGCAGCAGCGGGAGGGTCAGGGAGGGCGCGGCCCTCCCGGGAACAACCCACGTTGATCTTGTCGTTGTGCGGCGTGGCCGCATGGACGGCTGGAGTGAGGATAGAATGCGACACCGACATGCCGGGAAGTTGCTGGGGCGCTCCTACGAACACCGTAAGGCGCTGTACCGCAACCTGATGATTGCGTTGATTGAGCATCGCAAGATTACCACGACCATAGCCAAAGCCAGGGCGGTGCAGCCGGAGATGGAGCGGCTGATAACGATCGCCCGTGAGGATACGCCGCACTCCCGGCGCATGGCCCTCTCGAAGCTCGCCAGTAAGGACGCGATGCGCAAACTGTTTACGTTCGCGCCGCAGGAGTACGGGAGCCGCAATGGGGGCTATACCCGCATCACCAGGATTGGCCCGCGGCGGGGCGATGGCGCCGAGATGGCGGTGATTGAACTGGTCTAGTGCGAAACATTGCCTTGTTGCTGGCCTATGATGGCACCGATTTCGTCGGCTCGCAGTTCCAGAACCAGGGCCGTTCGGTGCAGGGCGCGCTGGAAGGGGCCTGGGAGGAGTTGACCCGGGAGACCCGACGCTTCACGCTGGCAGGGCGGACTGACGCGGGTGTCCATGCCCACGGCCAGGTGGCCGGTGTGCGTAGCGAGACACGCCATTCAACCGCCACGCTTATGCGCGGTATGAACGCCCTGCTGCCTGATGATGTGCGCGTGCTGGCGGTGCGCGAGGTGAGTGCTGAGTTTCACGCGCGCCGGAGCGCCGTGCGACGCGATTATCGCTACCTGATTGATAATGGCCCGGTGCCGCTGCCAACGCTTCGCCACCTGGCCCTGCACGTGGAACAACCGCTCGATGTGATGGCAATGGCCGAAGCGCTGGCGCTGCTCGAAGGTACCCACGACTTCGCCGCTTTCACGGCGCCGTCGGCGGAACAGAAGAGTACAGTCCGCACCGTCCACCAGGCGCGATTGCGTGAGGTGGAACTCCTCGGCCGCCCTCTGATTGCGGTTGACCTGGCAGCGAATGCCTTTCTGCAGCATATGGTGCGCGTGATCGTCGGCACTGTGCTGCAAGTTGGACGGGGGCGCATGGGTGTGACCGAGTTCCGGCAGGTTCTGGAGGGACGCGATCGAAAGGCGGCCGGTCCGACTGCGGCGCCCCACGGGCTGATCCTCATGTCGGTCAGCTATCCGCCTGGCCTGGTGCGGTGGGAGCGTGATTAACCCGGGCACGAAAGGATACCTACGGTGAAAACCTATCATCAAAAACCTGCCGAAGTGCAGCGCGACTGGTATGTGGTGGATGCCACCGACCAGGTGCTCGGGCGGCTGGCAACTCAGATCGCCACGGTGCTGCGCGGCAAGCATAAGCCGACCTACACCCCCTCGATCGACGGCGGTGACTTTGTGATCGTGATCAACTGTGAGAAGATCAAGATCGCCGGTAAAAAGGCCGATCAGAAGATCTACTACCGGCACACCGGGTATCCGGGCGGTCTCAAGGCCACACCCTACAGGATGATGCTGGCCAAACATCCCGACCGCATCCTGCGTAACGCGGTGAAGGGCATGCTGCCCAAGAACCGTATGGGTCGCCATCTATTGACCAAGCTGCGCATCTACGCCGGCCCACGCCATCCCCACGCCGCGCAGCAGCCCAGGGTCTGGACGCCGCGCTAAGCGAAACGGCGGGGGGAGCGTGGCCCCCCGGGAGCTGTGAAGGCGCCAGACATCGCGAAGGTGGAGAAGGGGGCGCATGCCCTCAGGAGCTTCGCAGGCTCGGCGGAAGATGGAGAGGGTTTGCGAGGGCCGCCAGGCCTTCCCATGACCTTCTTTCTCGTCCCGGTAGCGAGCGGCAAAGCTGCGTGAGTGTCCAACCATACAAGGAGATCGGTTGACGATGGAGGCAAAACGCTACTACCAGGGCACCGGGCGCCGCAAGACCGCGGTTGCGCGGGTACGCCTTTTCCCCGGCAGCGGGGAGTTCATAGTGAACAATAAGAAACCCGAGAAGTATTTTGGCCCGCGCGAGCTGTTGCAGCGCGAGATCTGGATGCCACTCCAGCTGACCGGTAATACGACCAACTTTAACGTGGTGGTCAAGGTACGCGGCGGTGGGGTACACAGCCAGGCCGGGGCGGTGCGCCACGGTGTGGCGCGAGCCTTGCTCGATCTTGACCCCGATCTGCGCCCGACGCTGAAGAAGGCGGGCCTGCTCACCCGCGACCCGCGGGTGAAGGAGCGCAAGAAGGCCGGTCTCAAGCGCGCGCGCAAGGCGCCCCAGTACACCAAGCGCTAACGTGAACATGTGGGGAAACCCGGTTTCCCCACGCCCCTCCCTGAGGGGAGGAGTTGGGAGGGCACACCCCTCCCAGGATATAGTTAATGCTGGCGTTGTGCGGCGCAGCCGCACGGGCGTCTCACGGGTAATTCACCGTCCGGGCGCGCAGCGCGCAAACAAGCGCAGGTAGGGGCGAAACACCTTTCGCCCCTACCTGCGTCGTGGGCGCAGAACAAGAAGGCGCTTGCCTCACCACTTCCTCAGGCGGAGACCCGCGGGGGCGCTGCCCGTTCCTACTCCCACCACGGACAGGCGTATGGGTGGCCCTGACTTTCCCAGCCGCCCCGGCAAGGGAAGCCCGGGCGGGCCCCGCCCGCCTGCTCGCGCCGCGCGGATTCCCGGCCTTCACATGCGCAAACCGGGCTTTGATCCCGCGCCCGGTTGAAGCGCACAAGGGGCCATGTTACAATGGGCCGACAGGAAGCCGCCAGGGTCTGCCATGCGCGTGATTACCGGGAGAGCCAAAGGGCATAAACTCAAGGCGCCAAAGGGCCTCGGCACGCGCCCCATGCTCGATCGGGTGAAGGAGTCGCTCTTCTCCGTGCTCGAGGGCTACGGGCCGATCCGCGGGCGGGTGCTCGACCTGTATGCCGGAACGGGCGCGCTGGGGATCGAGTTTCTCTCCCGCGGAGCCGAGTTTGCCGACTTCGTCGAGCAACAGCCCCACGTCTGCGCCATTATCCAGGCCAATCTGGAACATACCAGACTGGCGCCATACGGCCGGGTCCATCAGATGCCGGTTGAGCGCTTCCTGCACCACTGGCGCGGGGCCGGTAGGTACGATTATATTATGATGGACCCGCCCTATGCCGATCCGAAGATCGAGCAGACGATCACGACCATTCTGGAGCATGGCCTCGGCCACGAAGGCAGCCTGTTGATCGTCGGGCACTCGCCGCGGGTGAACCTGGCCGATGCCTATCCGGGCGCTACACGGATCAAGTATCGCCGCCTCGGTGACTCATGTTTTTCGATCTATCGCCTCGGTTCGGACACAACGGGCGCCGGACCTGAGGCTTGAGAAGTACGTGAGGGTCGCTCGCTGATGACCACGCGCATCGCCGTCTATCCGGGGAGCTTTGACCCGGTTACCTATGCCCATCTGGACGTCGCGGCCCGCGCGACGCGCCTGTTTGACCGGGTGGTGATGGGGGTGTTTGACCGGCCGCAGAAGAACCTGCTCTTCAGCACCGAGGAGCGGTTGGCCTTGCTCCGCACCGCCATTGCCGATCTCCCACGGGTCGAGGCGGTCAGCTACAACGCGCTCACTGTGGACTTTGCCCGTGCCCTGGGCGCGGTGGCCCTCATTCGTGGCTTACGCACTGTGAGCGACTTTGAGGTGGAGTATAACATGGCGCAGTTGAACCAGACCCTCGATCCTGAGATTGAGGTGGTGGTCCTGATGGCGAGCCGGCGTTATGCTCACATCAGTTCCAGCGCGGTGCGCGAGATCGCCGGGATGGGGCGCGATCCGGTGGAGTTTGTGCCGCCGCACATCGTGACGGCGCTACGGCAAAAGTTCGCGCAAAGGGGGTGAGCGCCATCGAGCTTGACGATTTGATTGATGAACTGGAAGACGTGCTTGCGGAAGGGCGGCGTGTGCCGTTCAGCGGCCGGCTCCTGGTTGATGAAGAGCGCATCCTCGACATTATTGATCGGATGCGGGTCGCCATCCCTGAAGAGCACAAGCGGGCCCGGCGCATCGTGCAGGAGCAGGAGCGGCTGATCGCGGAGGCGCAGGCGCGGGTGCAGCAGGTGCTCGAGGAACGCGGATTGCTGGAGGCGGTAGAGGCGGAACGCGCCCGGTTGCTCCAGCAGGCTGAGCAGGAAGCGGCTATGGTGCGCGCTGGCGCCGATGATTACGCCCGCCAGGTGCTCGAAGACCTCGATGCCCGCCTGGCGAAGCTGGTCACCAGTGTGCGCAATGGGTTGCACGAACTCGGTGGCCGCGGTCCGTCGCGAAAGGGTGATGGGTGAGGGCCGGTGGCGCGCAGGCCGTCGTGCCTCATCGCCGGAGGCGGACGCTTCTGGGGCGCGGTGCCAGCCCGGGCGGACGGGCATTCCGCCCGCAATGGCCTGGATGGGGGCAAGCTGCCCGCGCACCCTGGAGCAGAGAGAATACGACGCCGCGATGCGCCCCCGGCCTTGACAGCGCGCGCCTCTGTCGCCTATAATGTAGTGTTTGCAGCATAGAGCTGCAATACCAGACAGACGTCCATGACGGATCTGAAGTTCAACGTCGCGCAATTGCTTCGCGAAGAGATTGGCGCTCGCCGCGAACTGACGTTCACGGAAGCCGAACTGCCCCTCGATGAAACGCTGAAGCTGCGCGACATCAGTGGAACGGTGCGTTTTACCCGCACTGCCAGCGGCGTCTGGGCCAATGTCAAGGCTCAGGGCACCGTCCGGTTGACGTGTGTGCGCTCGCTGGAGGAGTTCGATTACCTGGTGAAGCTGGACTTCAGCGACCAGTTTCACTCGGTGATAGATGTGTATACCGGCGGCGCCCTGCCGAAACCGACGGAAGAGGATCCGTTCCTCCTCGACGAGTTGCATATGGCCGACATCGGCGAGGCGATACGGGAGTATACGCTCCTGGAGTTGCCGCTCAACCCGGTAAGCCCGGCCTATCGCGATCGTCCGGTCAGTTACACGGTGCAGTCGGAAGGGATCGAGAGCGAAGAAGCAGAACCGGCGCCCGGGCCGGATGAGAATCCGCTCGATGCGCTGAAAGCCTGGGCGGAACGCCATAAGCGCCGGAACGGCAGGAGTTGAGCAACCATGGGTGCAGTACCGAAGCGAAAAGTCTCGCGCCATCGCCGCGGCAACCGCCGGCAGCATCTGGCGCTCACCGCCCCCGTGCTGGTGACGTGCGAGCGCTGCGGGGCGCTGGTGCGTAACCATTATCCGTGTAAGCAGTGTGGCACCTACCGGGGTCGCCAGGTGATCAAGGGCGCCCAGGCTGAGTGAGGGCCGTCAGGCACGGGTGGGAGTAAAAGCGAGGAGCGGTCGGCTGACCAGAGTTCTGCCACCGCTCTTTTTGCTGTACAGAGAGGCAACGGTGATCGGCCCACGCTACGCCGCGATTTCCGGCTGGGGGATGGCTCTGCCGGAGCGTGTGGTAACGAACGAGGAACTGGCCCGCCGGCTCGATACCTCCGATGAGTGGATCCGTAGCCGCACCGGTATCAGCCAGCGCTACGTGGCTGCGCCCGATGAGTACACCTCGGTCCTGGCGACCCGCGCGGGTCGCGCAGCACTCGACCGGGCCGGGTTGTCTCCCGCAGCGGTGGATATGGTCATCGTTGCCACCTGCACGCCGGATCGGCCCTTCCCCGCCACAGCCTGCGCGGTGCAGGCCAGTCTGGGCATTCCTGCCGCCGGGGCCTTCGATCTGGCGGCGGCGTGCAGTGGCTTTGTCTACGGGTTGAGCGTGGCCACGGCGCTGATCAAGAGCGGGATGAGCAACTGCCTGCTGCTGGTGGCCGCCGATGTGTTTACCCATCTGATTAACTGGAACGATCGCAGCACCTGCGTGCTGTTCGGCGATGGCGCCGGCGCCGTGGTGCTCCGGGCCAGCGCCGAGCCTCTGGGCCTGATCGCCGCCAATGTGGGGGCCTGGGGCGAGGGCGAAACGTTGATGGCCGTAGACGCTGGCGGTACGCGCCTGCCGCTTACCCCTGATCTGCTCCAGACGGGGCGGCAGTACGTGCATATGAATGGGCGCGAGATGTTCCGCCACGCAGTGCGCGGTATGGCCGAGTCGGCGGAGCAGGCCCTGGCTGCGGCGGGCCTCCGCTTCGAGGACGTGGCGCTGGTCATTCCGCACCAGGCGAACCTGCGGATCATCGAAGCGGTCGCCCGCGC
>JBDNDG010000519.1:0-2745 GCA_046719255.1 Chloroflexaceae bacterium | reverse complement strand
ATCCCTCCGTCTTCGCGCTCGGCAAGATCGGCAAGCAAACTGATCATGTCGCCGAGATTCTTGAAAATACCGCCCAACCCACCTGTGAACGCGCTGCCGGGCCGGCGTTGCGATTGCTCGTCATGCATAGCTCATACCATTGTGGATTGTAGATTTCAGATTGCAGATGGTCGCGCACGGCGTCCAGGTGCGCTGTGACACACCGCTGCGTGCGGAGTGTTGACGTCACATCGACATCAGACACCCATGCGGCTGCGCTGCAGACTATATGAATGAAAAGCAATACCCCTGGGAGAGCTGTGTCCTTCCAGACCCTCCCCACAGGGAGGAGGATGGAGAAACCCGGTTTCCCATCTTTTCACATCAGTATTCCACCACGATGTTGCTGTATGGCCCCCCTGAAGCACCGGGCCGCGCGCGGTCAGCCGGATCCCCGGATGCGCGATCAGGGGCCGGTGCTGCCAGGGCAGCCAGGCGCTGCGTCACCTGACGTAGCCGCGACTCGGCGCGGGCCTGATTGCGTCGCCACACGGCCAGCTCGCGCTCCAGTCGCGCCTGCTCGCGTTCGAGCGCCAGGCGCTCGGCGGCAACGGCTGAGGGCGACGGGGCCGTTGCGCGCCCGCGCATGGCCGAACCGGGCGGAATGCTTTGACGAACCCGTGGTCGCTCCATCAGTACCTCCCCGGACAGTGTTCACGGATCAGATTGAGCAGTAGTTCACGGTGTTGCCGGCGCTGCTCTCGTTCGCGGCTGTTGAAGGTACGCTTCGACTCGAGCACATCAAGGCACAGCGCAACAAAACGCGGATCGTCAACCGTGGCGCTCAGTTCTTGCACGGCAGCGATGCGAGCGATCATCATTGCTGCGCGCATCGTTGGCGTTTGAGCATAGGCGCCGCTGGCGCGGTAGGCGTGAACCAGGCAGACGATGCGCGCCGCGTCTTCCACGTCAATACCGGTCGAAGCCGTGAGAATGGCCGCCTCGGTGTGCCGGTCGTAAAAATCCAGGTCAATCGTAATCAATCGATCGGCCAGGGCATCCTGCGCTGCGTGGACACCGGCATATTCCTGCGGATTACTGGTGAAAATCGCTCGAAACTCAGGATGAACCTTGATATAGGCCTCGTTACTCCCACTGGTAGGCAGCACGAGCATGCGCTCCTCCAGCACCGTCAGCAGCACATTGTTGGCTTCTGGACGAGAGCGGGTAAATTCGTCGTAAATAAGGGTGAACCCCTCGCGGCAGGCCGTGGTGAGACGGCTGTCTACCCACCGTTGTACGGCGTCTTCTTCGTACTTGACCACCGAGTGGATGAAGCGATCGACAACGCGGCGATAGCGATAGCCGTGCTGCCCACCCACCAGATCCGAGGCCGAGAACTCCTCATCGCCCACGAGCAGCATTACCGGGCGCCCGAGTTGGGAAGCCACGTGCATGGCCAGCGTCGTCTTGCCAGTGCCGGCAGGACCCCGAAAGTGGACCGGGAAGCCGGCTCGAAGATAGCCGAGAGCGCGCGTCGCCACCTCTTCAAGCGCTCCGGTTGCCACAAACCGGGCGCTGGGGCGGAGCGCCAGGGTGGCCCGTCCTGGTTCTACCACGGTGCGTGCCGCCAGGGTCATAGATTCTCTCCTCAGCTATTGTGCGGCTGCGCCACACAACGCCAGAATGAACATACTTGTTCCTGGGAGGGCTGCGCCCTCCCACGCCCTCCCCGCAGGGAGGGACACGGGAAACCCGGTTTCCCCATCCTCTGACACGATGCAGACAGGTTTGTTCCCGGGAGGGTTGCGCCCCCTCCCACACCCTCCCCGCAGGGAGAAGTGAGGGGACAGGTGGCTTGACCCGCTCTGATTCCTAATCAGCAGCGCGACGGCTCGCCGTCGAGACCGGCGGATCGCTCGACCCGTTCTGTGAGCGTCCGCGCTGGTTAGCGCGCGAGCGAGACTGGCCAGGACGCAGGCGTGCCGAGGCGGTCTCGAGGTGGGTTTGCAACGGTTTGAGCCGTTCGTAGAGCCGCGCTATCGTGGCAGCAAAGGCTTGCTGCTGCTCAGGCGCCGTGGGCCAGGGCAACGCGCCCAGGTCGGCGCTGAGGGTCTCGACGCTCCGGCGCACGCCCTCAACCACTTCAAGAAGCTGCTTCTGACGCTCCGCATCGTCGGAGGAAACCGCGCCGAGTTCGTCGAGCAAGGGTTGCACATTGCTCTGCAAGCTCTCGAGGTGCGCTTCGAGCTGGCGTTGCAGCGCCTTGCTGTCAGGGTCGCTACGCTCGAGTTCGCGCAGTATGGCCACACGGGTCATCTGCGCAAATGCTACCAGGCCGGTGTACCCGAGATCGGGGAGCGCAGGCACAGCGGTTTTGGCAACCGGCGTTCCCGGAGTTCGGGCCGGGTTCGTGGTACTGGAAGCGGCAGGTTTGCGTGATGACGCCTTGAGCGCCGGATTGTCGGTTACGTATAGCTTCGGTGGCTCGTCAGGTCGGCGCGGGTACCGCCGGGCAGCCACACGATGGCGCCGCAATCCGGCATTAGCCCGGAGCCGCGCCCGCTCCGTCGCCGCTTCCGTCATCCGCGCCGCGTGCACCTCCTCCAGCAGCCGGGCCACCGCCGCCTGGCGCTCCACGAGCGTCTTCACCCGCCGCGTTCGCTCCGTCGCCGCTTCCGTCATCCGCGCCGCGTGCACCTCCTCCAGCAGCCGGGCCACTGCCTCCCGGCACTCCGCCAGCACCTGCGCCCGCTGTGCCCGCTC
>JBDNDG010000518.1:0-2757 GCA_046719255.1 Chloroflexaceae bacterium | reverse complement strand
GGCCCGGGGAGACCCCCGAAAGCACCGCGGCCCGCGCCCGCCTGCGCGCCCTGGCCGAGAGCCTGATCGGCCGCCAGAGTTGAGCCGGGGTGCCCCAGCCCGTGCCCCTGGGGACCTGAGGGCGACTCCTCGTTCGCCCCTTTTACGACGATGCGCATCGCGCTGTTGAGCGGCGAATACCCGCCCCAACCCGGCGGCGTTGGCGACTATACCCGCCGGCTGGCCGAGGCCCTGGGTGAACGCGGGCACAGCGTAACCGTGCTGACCATTCAGGAGCGACGCCTGCGCCTGTACGGCCTGGCCGATCTTCCGGAGCAGCCGCTCGGGCCGCCGTTCGATCGCCTGGACTGGTCGCTGCGGTGCTGGCCCGCGGTGATCGGCGCGATCGACCGGCTGCGGCCCCACTGGTTGCACATCCAGTACCAGACCGGCGCCTACGCCATGCGTCCCGGGGTTAATCTGTTGCCGTGGCGCCTGCGCGCCCTGCCCGGGCGACCGCGGATCGCCGTGACGTTTCACGATCTGCTGACGCCCTACCTCTTCCCCAGGGCCGGGCCGTTGCGCCGCTGGGTCAACTGGCGTCTGGCCCGCGACGCCGATGCGGTGATTGCCACAACCGCGGCTGATGCAGCCCACCTTGGCGGCTTACATGCACACGTGATCCCTATCGGCTCGAACATCCCGGTTGCACCGCCAGCGGGCTTCGAGCGCGCAGCCTGGCGAGCCCGGCTGGGACCTGACGGCTTCGGGCGGCTGGTGGCCTTCTTCGGGCTGCTGGCACCCAGCAAGGGCCTGGATGTGCTGCTCGAGGCCCTGGCCCGCCTCGATCCCTCCTGGCGGCTGGTCATCATCGGCGGCGCCGCTACTGCGCCACAGGATGTGGCCCACGCCGAAGCGGTGCGCGCCATGGCCCGGCGCCTTGGGCTGGCGCCCCGCGTGCATGAAACCGGGCACCTGGCAGCCGAGGAGGTCTCGGCGTGGTTACTGGCTGCCGATCTGGTGGCATTACCCTTCCGCGACGGGGCCTCATTTCGCCGGGGGAGCCTGCTCGCTGCCCTGGCCCACGGCTGCCCGGTGGTAAGCACCACGCCCGCCGATACGGCAACCACTGAAGCATTGCGCCCGGCGGCGCTCCTGGTACCCCCCAACGATCCGGCAGCCCTCGCCGCAGCGATGGTCGCCCTCGCCGCCGATGACCCCACCCGCGCCCGCCTTGCCGCCGCCGGGCGCGCCCTGGCCGCGCGCTTTTCCTGGAGCGCCATCGCCGCGCACCACGAGATGCTCTATGAGAGCCGTTCGCCCTGTGTCTGACATCAGGGGAACCCGGGGGTCCCGATGCCCCTGTCCGCGGGAGGGGAAGGGCTGCGCCCTCCCAGGAGAATCTCTCCCGCACGCGGGCGAGAGCGCCCACTCCTGGCCTTCCGGCGCCCGCTTCTCTCCCGGGGCCATTGCAAGGTCCACCGCCAGCGAGGGGAGATGAGACGGTTACGCTGCCCCACGAGACAGGGTCAGGATTTTGCCCCAACGACGTTGCAATAGCCCTGTATACCCATGACAACCAGGTTGATCATACACGCAACCATCGCTATAATACGGTGAACGCAAGCGCCGATGCAGGCGCAGGTTGGTGTTTCTGTGCGCAACGCACCGGGCTGCCAGGGCCAGCCTTTTCGGAAAGGTGCTGGTGCTCCGGGTCATCCTGCTTCCATAGTTGCCACTCACACGAAAGCAAGCGCATGACCGATCACGAGCACCAGATGACCAGCGAGACCCTGCTCGAATTGCGTAACGGAGCGCTCCTGCGCATCGCCGGGGCAATTGAGACGGCTACCACCCTCGATGAACTGCTCTTCCTCAGCCTGAACGAATTTGCCCACCTCTTTAATCTGCACAATAGCGGTGTGGTGCTGCTGAGCGAAGACGGTAGCCTGGCGCAACTTACCAACACCTATCCACCGCAGACGAGACTGCCGGCGCCTTTCCCCCTCGCGGAAACCACCATGATGCGCCAGGTGGTTCTGAACCGGCAGCCCGCTCAGATCAACGACGTTGCTGAACTCTCCCAACTCGCAACGAACCCGAACCTGGCCGAGATCGCTGCACTGGTGAGCGTCGGCCACGTCCGTTCGCTGCTGTTGCTCCCGCTGGTGGCCCAGGATGCCTGCATCGGGTTGCTGATCTTTGCCAGCGTAGAGGAGCCTCGCTCCTTTTCCGACGATGAGATTGGCCATGCGCGGCTGCTGGCTGGCCAGATCGCCGCGGCGATTACCGCGTTCCGCATTACCGAGAAGGCCCAGCGCCGCACCGCCGAGCTGGAAACCCTCAACGATATCGCCGCCGCCGTCGCTTCCTCGCTCAATACCCGCGAGGTCTACCACCTGGTGATGGAAAAACTCAACGAGTACTTCCAGGTGGAGGCCGGCTCACTGCTCATGCTCGATGAGGAGCGGGACGAACTGGTCTTTGTGATGACCCTGGAGGCCGGCGAGGAGAAGCTGTTCGGCGTGCGTATCCCCCACGGCCAGGGTATCGTCTGGAGCGTGGCCGAGTCGCAGCGGTACGAGATCGTCCACGATGTCGCCAGCGACCCGCGCTTCCTGCGCGATGTTAGCGACTCGGTCGGCTTTGTGGTGCGGAACATCCTCTGTGTGCCGATTGTGGTCAAAGGTCGCACGATCGGCGTCATCGAGCTGCTGAACAAGATTGAAGGGCGCTTTACCGAAGAGGAGGCCCGACGCCTGGCGCGCATGGCGACAA
>JBDNDG010000517.1:0-2759 GCA_046719255.1 Chloroflexaceae bacterium | reverse complement strand
CCCGTACCGATGTTTGCGCCCACAGCGGGGCGGGCGGGCGCCCACAGCGGGGCGGCGACGGCTCTCAGGGGTTAGAGTTTTTTGCGGGGCGTATCGGGAAGCCATGGGTGCAGCGAGTCCTCACCCCCCCAGCCCCCTCTCCCGCTAAGGGAGAGGGGGTGTCCACATGTGGCGTCCCAACGCTCGCTCCCCCCTCTCCTGATCAGGGTTTAAGGGCGGACAGAACACTGGAGCCAGTACGGCTCGTAGCCCATTCGAACGCCCCCGTGCGCCGCTCTGGTCTCCCCTCTCCCGCGCGAGAGAGGGGGAGGGGGGTGAGGGCAACCCGGCGCATCCCCACGCCATCACGCCCCTCGGCGCCCATACGTTCTGTCCGCCCCTGAACCTGCCAGGGGAGGGGGGGCAGAATCTGGAGTTGCGGTGCGCCAGCGGAGCTAGTGCCTCGCAACTCCAACAACCTCCGGCGCCACCGACATTGCAGCGGCCCTGCGACGCTGAAGGAGCCACGAGCCCGGAACGCATCGGAACGCCGTGAACCCTGCGTCGCTCATCACTCGTCACAGGTAACTGGTATAATAGCGAGTGCCATCGGCGCGCCGCGTGACCAGCGAAAGCGGCCGCCCCGGTTGCAGGAACCCGGTGTTGTGTGAAGGACACGAGCCACAGGTTGGCGGTGTCGCGCCACCCGGTTCGGCACGACGGAAGGAGCCACCACCCATGTCAGAACCACTTGATACCCAGCCAATCGGCGTGTTTCTCGACGCGCTGGCCTCGAATGCGCCAGCGCCGGGCGGGGGCAGCGTGGCAGCCCTCGCCGGGGCAATGGCGGCGGGGTTGGTGAGCATGGTCTGCGCGCTCACCGTCGGCAAGAAGCAGTTTGCGGCAATTGAAGATGAGGTGCGCGGCGTCCACGCTCGCTCCGAAGCGCTACGGCAGGAGTTTCAGCGCCTGGCAGCCCGGGATATCGAGGTCTTCGGGCGCCTGTCGGCGGCCTATAAGTTGCCCCGCACCACCGATGCCGATGCGGCGACCCGTCAGGCCGCCATCCAGCAGGTGACCCGCCAGGCCACCGAGGTGCCCCTGCGCATTGCTCAGGCTGCGGCTGCTATTCTGCCCCTCTGTACCGCGTTGGCCCCCAAGGTAAGCCGCCTGGTGGTCAGCGATATCGGCGTGGCCGCCGTGCTCGCCCGTGCGACGGTGCAAAGCGCCATCCTCAATATCGAGATTAACCTCAGCGGGCTGGAAGATCAGCTCTTCGTGCGTGAGACCCGCGCGCAGGTGGAGGATCTGACCATCGGCCTCAGTGAGGAGACCGAGGGGATCATCGCAATTGTGCGTGGCCGCATCGGCCAGTAGCCGGGTCGCGCCCCCCCCGGCGCGGGCGTCGGCCCAGGCGGGTAGGTATGACTGCTACTCTGCTCGAAGGCAAGGGCCTGGCCCAGCAGCTCCGCGCCAGCGCCCGCGCCGAGATCACTACACTCACCGAACAGATCGGACGCCCCCCCTGCCTGGCGGTGGTCCAGGTGGAGGGTGACCCGGCTTCGAGTCGCTACGTGCGGAGCATCGGGCGCCTGTGCGACAGCGCTGGAGCCGCGTTTCGCCTGGAACTGCTGCCCGCCGATACTTCCCTGGCCAATCTCCTGGCAACGATTGGCACGCTGAATGCCGACCCGGGCGTTGATGGGATTCTGCTGCAACTGCCCCTGCCGCCGCACCTCGATGCCCATGCCGCCGTGATGGCCCTCGACTACCGCAAGGACATTGACGGCGTCCATCCCATCAACGCCGGCCTGCTGGCCCAGGGGCGCCCGGCAATGGTGCCCAATACCCCCGCTGGCGGTATGGCCCTGCTTCAGCACTACGGTGTGGAGCTGCGGGGCCGGCGAGCCGCCGTGGTGGGCCGCAGCGCCGTCGTCGGGCGCCCGATGGCCCACCTGCTGACTATGGCCGATGCTACCGTGACGCTGTGCCACTCACGCACGCTTGACCTTGGCGCCGTGCTGCGCGAGTGCGAGATTGTCTGTGTGGCTGTGGGGCGCCCCGGGCTGATCACCGCCGAGATGATCCGTCCCGGAGCCGTGGTGGTTGATTTTGGCACCAATGTGCGCGAAGATGGCAGCCTGGTTGGTGACGTGGACTTCGCTGCCGTGGCTGAGGTCGCGGGGATGCTTACCCCGGTGCCGGGAGGCGCTGGCCCGGTGACCAACGCCGTGCTGCTGGGGAACCTGATCGCCGCCGTCCGGGGCCGTGTCGTAGGGTTGACGTAACGCTACAGGTAGGTATGAAAATCCTGGTGCTTGGCGCGGATGGCCGGACCCACGCCCTGGTCTGGAAACTGTTCAACCACGCAACGGCTGAAGTGCTGGTGGCCCCGGGCAATGGCGGGGCGGTGCAGCTAGCGGCCCGGGTTGATCTCGACCCGGCCGATGTGGTTGAAGTGGCGCGCTGGGCCTTTGCCGAACAGGTGGACCTGATTGTGCCTGCCGGCAGTGGCCCCCTGCGCGCCGGGCTGGTGGATGAAGTCATCGCGATGCACATTGGCGTGTGCGGCCCGGCGCAGCGCACAACGTTGATCGAGGGGAGCCGCTGTTTCGCGCGCGCCTTTCTGGAGCGCCACGGTCTGCCGCTTCCCCGTGGACGGGTGTGCCACGATCTGGTCACCGCCGAGAAGTACCTTGCCAGCCAGCCCCTTCCAGTGGTGATCAAGACCGACGATCCGGATGGCGGCGAGACGGTCCATACCGAACGCTACGCGGCGC
>JBDNDG010000516.1:0-2763 GCA_046719255.1 Chloroflexaceae bacterium | reverse complement strand
CGTCTTCGGCCTCGGCAAAGACGCTGAAGGGTAGCGGTTCTGGCTTGCCGAAGAGCCGCCGCGGCGCCAGGACGGTGAGCGGGATCCTGGCGCTCTGGCCGGGCGCCAGGCGCACGCGCTCCTGACCGAACTCATAGGCCAGCAAGAGGCGCGGATCCTCGGCGCTCAACCCGAACATCGCCTCCGTATTGCCGTCGTTGCGGAGGGTTACAGTGTACTCCCCTTCTGCGTGCCCGCTGGCGCGAGCAGGAGCGATGGTGATGCTCGGCGCGACGAAGGGCGGCACGGAGCAGACGATGCGCGCCGTGGCGCTACGTTCGGGCGTGATCGTCGAGCGCGCGCGCAGCACCGCCGGGTAGTCGCCAGCGGCGCTGCGGTGCTCACGCGGCACATTGATGAGCAGCGACAGGCGCGCCTGGGCGTTGGGGCCAGGCTCAACCGGCGGGTCGGTCGCGTGGATCCAGTCCGCCGGCACACCCTCCAGGCTCAGGCTGAATCGGTCGGGACCCGAGCCACGGTGGTGGATCTGCGCCGTGACGACCGTGGGCTGCCCGGGGCGTAGTTCAACGCGCTGGCGGTCGGGTATCACGCTGACGACCGGCTCCGCCGGCAGCGGTGGCGGAGGCGCCGGAGCAGTTTCGAGCAGGCTGCTGAGGAGCGGAAGCGGTTCTGCCGCGGGCGCCGGGGCTGACTCCACCTGTCGCAGGGCCTCGGCCAGATCGCCAGCGTTGGCGAAGCGCTCCTCAGGCGCCTTGGCCAGGCAGCGCAAAACGATCGTCTCCAGGGCGGGGGGGATCTCCGGGCGCACCACGCGCGGCGGCACGGGACGGGCGCGCAGGTGCTTCTCGGCGGCCTGGTCGAGGGCGCTGAGGTTGAAGGGTGGCACCCCGATCAGCAGCGCGTACAGCAGCGTACCCAGGCGGTACACGTCGGTACGGGCATCGGGCGCGCCGCCGCGCGCCTGCTCCGGGGCCAGGTAGGCTGGCGCGGCGGTTGCTTCGACCGGCAGCACCGGCGCGATCCCCAGGTCGCCCACTTTGAGCACGGTCCCTTCGCCGGCGGCGCCCAGGCGCACCACCTCGGGGCGCAGCGCACCGTGGACGATCCCCTGGCGGTGGGCGTGGGCCAATCCCTCGGCGCTCTGACGGGCCAGGGCAAGGGCGCCGCTGATTGTCAAGCGTGTGCGCGCGCGGCGCATCCGTTGCAGCAGGGCATGCACGCTCTCGCCACCGGGCGCCTCACTGGCGACGAAGATGCGCCCCCTGGCCTCGCCCAGATCGAAAATCGTAAGCAGATTGGGGTGGCGTAGCGCCGCCACGCGCCGCAGGCTGTCGAGGAGCTGCGCCTGAATCGAGGGATCGGCGGTTAGCGTCGGGTCGAATACCTTCACGCTGCACAGTCGCCGAAGTTGCGCGTGACGGGCAGTGTAGGTTGGACCGGTGGGACCGGTGGAGAGCAGCGCCTCAAGCTGGTAGTTACCCAGGAGCTGGCCGAGCAGGTCAGTCATACGCGATTCCCTCTCGGAAGGGAGGCGCAGGCATGCCTGAAAGACGATGTGGGGCGAAACCGGGTCGCGCCGGCATTCCATTCAGGTGAGTACCAGTATAGCACGGCTGGTTGCCGGCTTTCGGGCGCGGGGAAACCCGGTTTCCCCATCCTCTGACACGATGAAGACACGTTTTTTTCCTGGGAGGGCGCAGCCCTCCCAGACCCTCCCCTCATAGAAGGGCGTGGGGAAACCCGGTTTCCCCGATGTGCCTATCAGCAGCCGGTGTTACAATACGAATCGGAAAGGTGCGACTGGAGATGGCCCCGCCCGCCCTGACCCTCACGCCAGGCTGCGAGTCGGATTCTCGATGCTCCCCCGGTGGCGCGGTCGGCAAGTGGTTGAACGGCAGGGTCCGGGTGGACTTTGCCCGCCCAGCGACCTTACTTCCCCGAACCATGCACGAAATCGAAGTTGCCCATAACCACTGAGCGAGGAAGCGCTGTGACAACAACTCGCCCCGGCTTGCCCTACCCCCTTGGGGCCACGTGGGACGGATCTGGCGTTAACTTTGCCCTCTTCTCCGAAAACGCAACGGCAGTCGAACTCTGCCTCTTCGACTCTCCCGACGCGCCGCGTGAGACAGTGCGCGTTCCGCTTACGACGCAGACGGACCTCGTCTGGCACATCTACATCCCTCACCTGCGGCCCGGCCAGCTCTACGGCTACCGGGTCCATGGTCCGTATGCGCCTGAACAGGGGCATCGCTTCAATCCGCATAAGCTGCTGATAGATCCCTACGCCCGGGCGCTCCACGGCGATATTCGCTGGCACGATGCCGCCTTTGGCTACACCATTCTTCACCCCGATGCGGACTGCTCGTATGACGAGCGCGATAGCGCGCCCTATGTGCCGCGGTGCGTGGTGATTGACCCGACCTTCGATTGGAGCGGCGACGAGCGCCCTGATCGCCCGCTCCACGATAGCATCATCTACGAAGCCCACGTCAGGGGGCTGACGATGCTGCACCCCGAGATCCCCGACGAGATCCGCGGCACCTACAGCGCCGTAGCCCATCCGGCGATCATTGCTTACCTCCAGGAGTTGGGCATTACGGCCATCGAGTTGCTGCCAGTGCACCAGTTTACCAATGACCGGCTGCTGATCGAAAAAGGCCTGAGTAACTACTGGGGCTACAACACAATCAACTTCTTCGCTCCCACGACCCGGTATTCTCGTTGCGCCCACCCCGGCGACCAGGTGCGCGAGTTCAAGCA
>JBDNDG010000515.1:0-2773 GCA_046719255.1 Chloroflexaceae bacterium | reverse complement strand
GAGAACACCTGGGCGGGATCAACTCGACCAGATCCTGGCGTAGCGTCGGTTCGCCGCCGGTGAGCCGGAGCTTGCGAAAGCCGGCAGCGGCAGCGGCACGCACGACCAGCAGCAACTCGTCGTTGGTCAGCAACTCCGGGCGGGGCTGGAAGCGCATCCCCATTGCCGGCATGCAGTAGACGCAGCGCATATTGCAGCGATCGGTGAGCGAGACGCGCAGGTAGTCAATACGCCGCCCGAAGCTGTCGTGCGCGGGCGCATCGGTTGGGTAGTGGGGAAGGCGCCGGGGCTCGTAGAAGCTGATCGGGACGACGCCCTTCATCGGGTGATCGTTCGTCATGACACGCCTCGTTGCGATGAAACGGTGGAGGTGTTGCGCCGGGGAGGTGTTGAGACGCGATGATGGTAGCAGGCGATGCAATCGCTTTGACACCTCTCACACCGCTACACCTCCACAAAGCAGCTACGCAGCGGCGAACTTGAGCACACTGATCCGCGCGGCGAGTTGGCGCGCAATCTGGCGGAAGACGTCGGCATACGCATCGGGGGCATTGCTGATCACCGCCGGCACGCCACTGTCGGCCCCCTCGCGCACGGTGATGCCCAGGGGGATCTGCCCCAGCAGGGGCACCCCCAGCCGCGCCGAGAGCCGCTCGGCGCCGCCCGTGCCGAAAATGTCGTAGCGCTTCCCCGTATCGGGGGCCACGAAGTAGGCCATATTCTCAACAATGCCCAGCAGCGGTACGTTCACCTTCTTGAACATCTCCATGGCCTTGATCACATCGGCGGTGGCCACGGCCTGCGGAGTGGTGACGATCAGGCTACCCGTCAGCGGCAGGCTCTGGGCCAGCGTCAAGGCCACATCACCGGTGCCGGGGGGCAGGTCGATGATCAGGTAATCGAGGGGCGCCCAGGCCACGTTGTAGAGGAACTGTCGGAGCAACTGGCTCACCATTGGCCCGCGCCAGATCACCGGCTGGCTCTCGTCAATCAGAAAGCCCACCGAGATTAACTTGATGCCGTGGCCCTCGAGCGGGATCAGCATCGCCTCGCCCTGCTCGTTCTGAAAGGCTTCCGGCTGCCCCTGTACCCCGAACATCAACGGCATACTCGGCCCGAACACATCGGCGTCGAGCAAGCCGACTCGCGCACCCTCCAACGCCAGGGCCACTGCCAGGTTGGCCGCGACGGTGCTCTTGCCCACACCGCCTTTGCCGGCTGCCACGGCGATAACATTCGCCACGCCGGCGATCGGCGCCTGTTCGGGAATGCCCGCCGGACGGCGCGTATTCGCCGTGAACTCGATGCCGACCTCCTCCACTCCCGGCACCGCGCGGACAGCCGCCTCGGCCTCCGCGCGGATCTGATCCTTGAGTGGGCAGGCCGGCGTGGTGAGTTCGATCGTGAAGCTCACGGCCGAGCCGTTGATCTTCACGTCCTTGACCATGCGCCGCGAGACGATGTCGCCGCCGAGCTCCGGCTCCTGTACCTGACTGAGGGCGGCGAGCACCTGCTGCTCGGTGATCTGGGGCGCGCCGCGCGTGAAGAGACCCATGGATGTGCTCCGGAATACTCGCTGGACGTGTCGTTTCGTGGGAGATGGGATCGAAAAGCTATCTCAAAACCTGGAAGGAGGGTGGGAAAACCGGGTTCCCCACGCCCCTGCCGGAGCTCTGGCTGTGGCGCAGGCGCGCGGAATGGCCTGCGGGGTTTTGAGATACTTTCTTGCTCGCCTCTATTATACCAGAGAATTAAAAAAGATGTAGCTATCGAAAGTCGTCAGGGCGCCTTGCGTCGCATCTCCGGGGTGGCTTGCCAGTCCAGGGTGGGGAGACCATCGCGCAGGTGCCGGGCAATGATGGCGGCGGCGCGCTCGGCGGTCACACCGACGTAGCGATAATTGCCGGGCTGAACCAGCAGGTTCGGACCGTGGTCGCAGTGGTCCTGGCACCCACTCAGGTGAAGCTCAACAGCGCCGAGCAATCCGGCTTCCCACAGGGCGCGTTCGAGGGTCGCATGCGTGCCGGGGCCGCGCGCCGTGCAGTGGGGACCGGCGCAGAGGTAGAGGCGGTAGGGCATGGCGGTTTGTCCGGTGAGATGGGGAGGCGAGAACCACACTGGTATAGTAGCACCCCGCCAGGCAAGATTCAATGTTTCAGGTGATGGCGCGGGTTTGTGATAGTTCACACCAGGGCCGGGCGCGGCTCCGCCGCATGGGCGTCTGAAATTCACACTGCTCCTTTCGATGGGGAAGCCTCACCCCTGCGTTGCACCTCACGCTCGGCGGCCACGTAGAGTTGAACCACAACCAGGTGGGCGTAAACGAGGGCTGCCAGGGTGAGCCAGACCCCGAGGGCGAACACGGCGACCTGGCCGGGAAAGCGCAGGGAGGCCAGGCTCCAGGTAACACCGGTGCTGATTGTGGCCGGCAGGTAAGCTGGCAGGGAGGCCAGGCGCGCTCGCAGGAAGAAGTTTCGCCGGGGGGGCATCAGGGCGTAGCGCAGGGTAGCGAGGTCAAGAGCCTCTTCGATGCGTCCGTTTTGGGCGAAGCGCAGGCGGCCCACGGGCGCAATGCCAGCGATGAACATCAGCAGCACGATGATGCCGGTCACCAGCCCGATGGCGCTCAGTGTCCAGGGCAACACCCGCGCGGCCGGTGGGCCGGCAAGGAGGAGCGTAAGGCTTATCGCGACGACAAGCGTCCCGCCGACGAGCAAGGGGAGAACGAAGAAGGCAAAGTCTATCAGCAGGGCGAAGAGACCGGTAAGGATGC
>JBDNDG010000514.1:0-2778 GCA_046719255.1 Chloroflexaceae bacterium | reverse complement strand
GTGGCGCAGCCGCTTGGACGCCTGATGTGAACATAGCCCGCGCACGGGAGGGTTTGGGAGGGCGCAGCCCTCCCAGGAATAGTGTAGTTATCTTCATTCTGGTGTTGTGTGGCGCAGCGGCATGGGCGCATGACGTGAACATACGGGGAAACCGGGTTTCCCCATACCCTGCCCATGGGGTGACAAGCCCTCCCACGGGGAGGCGCGGTTCGACGGGCTCATCGCAGGTGGGGGAACCCCGGGCTCATCGTATGTGTTCAGAGGTATGGGCGAGCTGCCAGCGCTCCCGGCAGAAGGGTAGACACATCCCCGCAGCCCGGGCTTGACAAACTCAGCGGGTGCGCTAAGATACAAACAGATGTTCGTTGCGGGCAGGAGGGTGACGATGACCCTGGATACGGCCGATATTCCTCAGGCGGATCAACTCTGGGATGTGGCACGGGTGCCCGAGGCAATCGCTCGAGGCCGCCACAGCACCGAAGAGATCGCAGCATACATTGGGATGAAGGTGCCACGCCAGGGCCACTACTACACCCAGGCGGCGCGTATTCTCGGCCTGGTGACCGAAGGTGGCCCTGGAGAGGCGCTCCAGCTCACTACCCTGGGGCGTAGCTTCGTCCGAAGCAATCGGGTCGAGCAGCGCACCTTTTTGCGCCGGTTGCTTCTCCAGCGTGAGCCGATGCGCTCGATCATCGCCAGGCTGCGCGCAGGCGAGGGGCTGGATCGCCAGGAGCTGGCCCGGGCGTTGCAGCAACTGGCTCCTCTTGCCGCCAGCACGGCTGGCCGTCGCGCCTGTACCATCGCCGCCTGGCTCTGCGCCGTGGATCTGGCCCGCTGGCAGGAAGACCGACTGGTCTACACAGGTCCCGCTTTTGTCGGTGCGGGTGAGGGGCAGCCGGCCTCACCCGCGGGTGAGGCCGGGGCCCGGGGGGGCCCGGTTTCCCCCTGTTCACATTAGCTACCCATGCGGCTGCGCCGCACAACGCCAGAATAAAATATAGTTGTTCCTGGGAGGGCGCAGCCCTCCCAAACCTTTCCTGCTGGTGGGTTGTTTCTGGGAGGGCTTCGCCCTCTCAAACCCTCCCGGTGGGGAGGGCTTGCCGCCTCCACAGGCAGGGGTGGGCGGAAACCCGGTTTCCCCATATGTTCACATCAGGAATGGGTTGGTGTTAGCCTCCAGGGGTAACTGCTCGCACCGCTGCCTCGACGTCGAGCGGTGGGCCGCCGGGCTGCAACCAGGCCAGAAACTCGATGTTGCCCGCTGGCCCGGTAATCGGGGAGCGTGTCAGGCCGCAGGGGGTGAGATCCAGTTCCGCAGCCGTTGCCAGAACATTGTGGAGCACCGCCCGATGGACGGCAGGATCGCGCACCACTCCCCCGCGGCCCACCTGCTCGGGGCCGGCCTCGAACTGGGGCTTGATCAGCGCTACGATCCAGCCGGTCGGGCGCAGAAGCCGACGCACGACCGGTAATACCAGGCGCAGGGAGATGAAGGAGACGTCAATGGTGGCGCAGTCGGCGATAACCCCCTCGGGTAAGGCTTCCAGGTGTCGAATGTTGGTGCGTTCGAGCACCGTCACCCGCGGGTCGGAGCGCAGCCGGTAGTCGAGCAGGCCGTAGCCGACATCCACTGCGTAAACGTGAGCGGCGCCTCGCTGGAGCAGGACATCGGTGAAGCCGCCGGTGGAGGAGCCGACGTCGAGAGCTATCAGTCCGGCGGGTCTGAGGCCGAAGACGTCGAGGGCATGGGCCAGTTTGTAGCCGCCGCGACTGACGTAGGGGAGTGCTGCGATGACCTCGACGGCGGCGTTCTCGTCTACCAGCAGACCGGGTCTGGTTGCGGGTTGGCCCGCGACGCGCACGCTCCCGGCCAGCACCAGGGCCTGGGCCTTGCTGCGTGTCTCGGCCAGCCCACGTGTTACGAGCAGTTGGTCAAGGCGTGTTTTTGCCATTACTTGAACTCTGGGGAAACCGGGTTTCCCCACGCCCCTGCCCGGCGGGGTGGCAGGCGACCCCGGAAGCGGTTGGGGAAGGGGGAAACCGGGTTTTCCCACGCCCCTGCCTGAGGTGACAGTGGGAAACTCCGGGGCGCTCTGCACCCCTGCTCGCGGTGAGGATGTGGGAGAGCGCAGCTCTCCCACATCTTATTCCTCCTCTTTGCGGGTTGCACGGTTGCCCGCGAGGCCGGCACGTTCGCGCTCCAGGCGCTCGATCTCCTGCTCCAGGTCCGTCGCCATGTGCCGCAGCCAGTCCGGCGGCGGGTTGTGCGGATCGTGGAGCTTAGGGCGTAAGCGGCGCAACTCGGCTTTGCGTTGTCGCAGCGCGGCATCGAGCGCATCAACAGGTTCAGGTGGCGGCGCCGGCGGCTCTGCCAGGGTCTCGAGATAGGCTGCGACCAGTTCGCTCAGCAGTTCATCCAGATCGCGATTGGCATGCTCGAGCAAACGCAGCAGTTTGGCTCGTTGCGTCGCCGTGAGATGGATCCGGGTGGGGATGGCAAAACGTCCTTCGTTCATAGCAGCTCTTGTGTGCTGATCAGGCGTCCGCCTGATCCAATGCGATGCCATCAAGCAGCGCAGGTATACGCCCCGGGTTGACCGGTGGTCCGGGTGTGCAGGGGGCGTGCCCGCGTGCGGGTCGCAGGCCGGCACCTCCGGGTCGCTCCGGGGGTATTGGCACGAACGTTAGCGTAGCTTCTCGCGCAGGTAACGCGGCAGGTCGGCGATGGGTACGCGCTCCTGGGCCATACTGTCGCGGTCGCGCACCGTAACGGTGTCG
>JBDNDG010000513.1:0-2789 GCA_046719255.1 Chloroflexaceae bacterium | reverse complement strand
GACCAGGGGCCGGCTTGCGCCGTTCGATGCGCAGTTTGTGCGCGCGCATACCCTTGATTGACTGAACCGTCACCAGCACCTCGCCCAGATCCACCTGATCGCCGGCGCGCGGCACGCGCCCCAGGTGTTCGTAGACCAGCCCGCCGATCCGCTCGGCGCTCTCCGAGGTCAGGTGCGTATCCAGCAGGTCGTTCACATCTTCAATCGGCAGGCGCGCGTCAACAACGAACTCGCTGTCGCTCACCGGCTGCACCGACGGATCTTCGGTATCGTACTCGTCCTGGATTTCGCCAACGATCTGCTCGATCAGGTCCTCGATCGTCGCCAGCCCGGCCGTACCGCCGTACTCGTCCACAATAATCGCCATATGGACCTTGCGTCGCTGGAGATCCTCCAGCAAGGCGTTGACCTTCATCGTCTCAGGCACAAAGTGGGCTGGCCGCAGCATGGTACGGATCGGCATACTCCTGTCGTTGTGGCGCAGCGCGGGGATCAAGTCCTTGGCGTAAAGGATGCCGACCACCCGGTCAATCGTACCCTCATAGACAGGGATGCGGGAATGGCCACTCGAGCTTACCACGTCAAGGGCGTGTTCGAGGGTACTGTGGCTCTCCAGGGCCACGATGTCAACGCGGGGGACCATGATCTCGCGCACCAGGGTGTTACCGAAGGCGATGACACCCTCGATCATCTCCCGCTCTTCCTGCTCGATCAGCCCCTTTTCTTCGCCAACGTTCATCAACAGCCGCAGCTCCTCCTGGTTGACCAGCGGCGCCGTCGGGGCGGCCTGCCCGCTAACCAGCTGGAACCATGCTCGCACCAGGGCCAGCGCCGGCCACAGCAGGGTTGAGATGACTACCAGCGGGCCGCCAAGCAGGCGCACAACACGCTCAGGATGGCGGCTGGCCCACGCGCGGGGCAACAATTCGCCGAGAACCAGCCCGCCGATGACCAGGCTGGCCAGCCCGCCGGCCAGTGCCCCTACTCCCTGGCCGGCGCTGAGCCCGATGGTGAGCGCCGTCGCCGTGATCAGAGTAACCGTGTTCAGAAAGATAACGGTGGATTTAAAGAGATACGTGTCGTCCATCAGCCGGGCGACCGCTTTTCGAATATGCTTGTTGCCCGGCGATTCGCTCAACAGCAGCGTGCTGAGCCTGTGGCGCCCGAGCACGTTCACCGCGGCATCAATCGCCGAAGCAAAGGCGAGCGCCAGCAAACACAGTGTAATGCCGATGATCATCAAACCAGGTTCGGGTTCCTCCAAGGAAGCACTCCTCCTCCTGATAATAAGCTGGGGAAACCGGATTTCCCCATGCCCCTCCCTGAGGGGGGAGGGTATGGGAGGGCACAGCCCCACAGACGGTCCCCGCAGCCGGTGCGGGATCGTTACGAGAACAGAGCGCTGAGGGAAAGATCTTTGTGGATGCGCATGATCGCCTCTGCGAACAGGGGCGCCACGCTGATGGCGCGCACGCGGGCCGTCGCTGCAGCCGCGCTCTGGGGAATGGTATTGGTGACGATGGTCTCGATCAGGTCCGATCGGGCGATCAGCTCCAGCGCGTTGGCTGCGAAGATGCCGTGGGTCGCACAGGCGTACACTTTTCTGGCGCCGCGATCGACCAGAGCCTGCGCCGCCTCGATCAGGGTGCCGCCCGTGGAGATCATGTCATCAACAATGATCGCCGTCTTGCCCTCAACCTCGCCGACCATCTCGATCACTTCAGCCGTATCCGGCTCGGGTCGCTGCTTTGCGATGATTGCCAGCCCTGCGCCGATCCGCTCGCGAAAGCGATTGGCGCGCCCCACCCCGCCTGCGTCCGGCGAGACGACCACCGGGTTCTGCAGGTTCAGACCGTGGATGTAGTCCGACAGCAAGGGGGCGGCCTGCAAGTGGTCCACCGGGATGTCGAAAAAGCCTTCGATTGCCGGCGCGTGGAGATCCATGGTGAGCACGCGGTCGGCGCCGGCGGTGCGGATGAGATTGGCCACCAGCTTTGCGGAGATCGGCTCGCGCCCGGCGGTTTTTTTCTCCTGTTTGGCGTAGCCATAGTAGGGGATAACCGCGGTGACCCGGCGGGCCGAGGCCCGTCGCACGGCGTCGATCATCAGCAGCAGTTCCATCAGATTGTGATCGACCGGCGTACAGGTCGGCTGAATAATAAAGACATCGCAACCACGAACATTGTCGTGAATCTTGATCCGCGTCTCGCCGTTCTTGAATTCACCGACCATGGCACGGCCCAGGGTCATGCGCAGGTTTGCCGCGATCTCTCTGGCCAGAGCTGGGTTGGCATTGCCACTGAAAATGAGCAGACGACCATCCATAACTGGCGTTCCCTATCCCCGGCATCGAAAACGGCAGTGAAGCCACGCCCCACTGCCGCTCGTTCCGCCGGTGGTACGGCAAACAGGCGTTTTCACCCTGTTCATTCCCCGGTACTCGTTGTGTGATACGCAACCGTGATGGTGGCTGCCGGGCCAGGACTCGAACCTGGACAGACGGATCCAAAGTCCGTAGTGCTACCATTACACAACCCGGCAATGCCTCTCCATTATACCACATATGCTGTGAGCATTGGGGCAATCCGGTTGACCCGACTCCCTGCTTTCCGGGGTGGCACGCCCGCACCATCCGGTTGGGAAAAGCTCACCACCCCACAGGTAGGAGTATGGGGAAACCGGATTGCCCCTCTTTATTACATTAGCCGTCTATGCTGCTGCACCGCACAACGACAAGGGGAGGAACCCGGGCCCCTCCCCCCCTCCCAGCCTCCCCCCGCTGGGGGGAG
>JBDNDG010000512.1:0-2794 GCA_046719255.1 Chloroflexaceae bacterium | reverse complement strand
GCCATGATCGCGCTCGACGGTGCGCTGTTCCTTCTCCCTGGCGGCCATTTTGGGGATCTCGGCATTCAGTCGGTTCAGCCGCTTCTCGATAATCGCCAGGTCGGAGAAGGTCAGCTCTAGATCGACGCTCTGAACATCGCGACGCGGATCAACCGTTCCTTCGGGATGGGGCACACCGGGATCCTCGAAAGCGCGCACCACGTGCAGCAGCGCATCGGCGCTGCCCAGGTAGTTGAGCAAAGCGGGAGGCAAACCGCCCGCCGGTTTCCCACCGGCGATCCCGGCCACATCAACGTACTGCACGTCGGCGTAGGTCACCTTACGCGGCTTGAACATCTGCGCAAGCACGGCCAGGCGCTCATCGGGCACTTTGACCGTGGCCAGGTTCGGCTCCATCTGCCCCGACGAGTATGCCGCCGTCTCCGCAGTGCCCCGCGTCAGCGCATTGAACACCGTGGTTTTGCCACTGTTAGCCAATCCGATAATTGCGATCTTCATGCGTCAGGTCCTGACCCGGGCGAATTACGAGCATCTGTCGCATTCTGCTGCGAGCTTTGCCAGTATAGCGCGAGCGCCGCACGAACGCAACTGGTGGATATTAACAGTTTTTTCCCTTACAGACTCGCAAGCCAGCCAGTATAATGCAAAGTGACATGAAACGACCGTTTATGAAGCAGTAAGAGCTAGCGCAGGTTCATGGCAAAGATTTAGTGGACGGGCTGGCGCAACTTTTTCGCTTGCCGGGGCGTTTGTATGTATGGGCGGCATGTGCGGCCGCCGGCAAGCGGAAGGGTGCGGCAGGTCGTGGGATGAGCAATGCTCTCCTCAGACCAATTGTGCGCGGTAATCGAGCGTGCCCAACAGCGCGACCCGACTGCGATCAGCGAGCTGTACGCCTCGTACGCTGGTATGATCCTGCGGTACATACATGCCCGCGTAGCCGAAGTGGAACTCGCCCAGGACCTGACCCAGGAGGTCTTTATTAAGATCATCAACGGCATCAATCGCTTCGAATACCGTGACGAGAAAGCGTTTCTCGGCTGGATGTACACGATTGCGGCCAATGTGCTCTACAGCCATCAGCGCCGGCGCCGTGTCGTATCCACGCCGTTTGATACGCGTGAGGATCTCGTTGACACCAGCAGCGAAAACGATGTCCGTATGATCACCGACCGCATTGCCCTGCAGCAGGCCCTTGGCCAGCTCACCCGCGACCAGCAGCAGGTGCTCACATTGCGCTTCTTCGCCGATATGAGCAACAGCGAGATCGCCGGGGTACTCCAGCGCAGTGAAGGGGCGATAAAGGCCATTCAGCATCGGGCGCTGCAGAGCCTGCAAAAGATTCTGAACCGCGAGGCTGAAGAACCGGCCTTCACCGGCGGTCCACCCACATCACGGGGCGAACAGGGTTACCAGCGTCAGTGCGCCCTGAACGAGCGTGAACTAGGCGTCACTGTCACCCGGCGCGACGTGCCGATTGCGCCCTGCGAGGCGCCGGCGGGAGATTGAGCGTGCGTCCGGATCTGTCACAACTTCTTGATGAGGCCCTCGAGCAACTCCGGGCTGGCGCCAGCGTCGAAGAGATCCTGCGCGCCCATCCGGAGCATCGGGCTGCCCTTGAGCCGATGCTTCGCACGGCTGCTGCTATTCGGCAGCAGGCTGCTAGCTCGATGCCGCCATCGCTCGAACAATGGCTCGCCTCCGGACGCCGTGAGATCGAGGAGCTGGCACGATCCACCTACGCCCGCCCCGAAACGTTCTGGCAGCGCCTGCAACGCGCCCTTGCCCCCCTGACTAACCGCTTTGCCCGCTGTGGCGCTATGCGCATGGCCACCGTGGCCCTGACTGCCCTGCTGATCTTCTTCCTCACGTTTTATTCGGTGGACCAGGCGGCTGCGCGCAGCCTCCCCGGCGATTATCTCTATCCCTGGAAACTCGCCTCCGAACAGGTGCGTATTGCCCTTGCCACCGATCCCGACCGGCGCGCCGATCTTGCTGCGACCCGCGTCGAACGCCGGATCGTCGAGATCAACGCTCTGACCCAACGCGGCGACGCCGATCCTGAGCAACTCAGCCAGATGGTGCAGCAACTCGACAGCCAGGTGCGCCAGACCATCGAGAAACTGCCCGATAGCAGCCCGGAGGTCCAGGAACGCATTGTGGCGCGTATGGGCCGGCTCCTGGCACGCGCTGAGTCCGATCTGCGCACCGCTGCCGCGTCTGACACAGAGACCCAACAGATTATCCAATCTGTCGCCGCCGAGGTGTCGAGCATGGCAGAGAATCTGCCAGTTGACGGTGGAGCCACTGCTCCGCCCGCGCCTGCCGGAACCAGGGAGACGGTGCGTCCCACCCGCACACCGGTGATCGCCGTGATCCCCGTGCCCTCGCCTACGCCGAGCCGGGTCGCCGGAGGGGTGGCCACGCCTATCACCGGTCCTGACTTCAACCAGAGCGGTCCTGTGCCCACTCCTATAGATAGTCTGGAGCCGGAACCGATTGGCAACGATTGGCCGCCGACGTTCACCCCCACTATCCGGCCCTCGGCGACACCTACCGCGACCCGCAGCCCTGAGCCAGAGGCGTCCAGCCCAACCCAGGTAGCACCGCCCTCAGCGACGGCTCCTGCGACCCCTGCGGAGACAGCGACGGCCACTGCCCGGCCCACCAGCACACCCACGGCGACACCCACCAGCACGCCCACCAGCACGCCCACGGCCACGCCCACCAGCACGCCCACCAGCACGCCCACGGCCACGCCCACCAGCACGCCCACGGCCACGTCCAGATCGGA
>JBDNDG010000511.1:0-2798 GCA_046719255.1 Chloroflexaceae bacterium | reverse complement strand
TGCAGATCGAATGGCTCGGAATGACCCGCCAGCACTACCAGCCCGGCGCGCTGGCCCGCGTGCGTATGGTCGTCATCCACGCCACTGCCGGGCGCGCCCCCGGCGACCTCAACTGGCTGCGTCAGGGTGGCGATGAACGCCGTCCTGTCTCGGCGCACTACTACATCGGGCGCGATGGGCGCGTTATGCAACTGGTCAAAGAGGAAGATATCGCCTGGCATGCCGGCGCGAGCGTCTGGGCCGTTGATGGGCGCGTTGTGCAGCACTGCAACCGCTTCTCGATCGGCATTGAGCTGGAAAATCTCAACACCGGACGCGATCCCTATCCCGAGGCCCAGTACGCCGCCGCCCTGGCGTTGACCCGCGATCTGGTGCGCCGCCACGCGGTGCCCCGTGGTCAGCTCGTTCGGCACCTGGACATCGCGCCGGGGCGCAAGACCGATCCCGCCGGCTTCCCCTGGGAACGCTTCGTTAGCGAGGTCTACGCCGGCACCGCTGAGGCGAGCGACGACCCTCAGACACTGGTACGCGCCCTGATGCGCGACCTGGCCTACCGGGCTGCCGGTTCGGCCCTGCCTGCCGCGTGGCCCTTGTACGAAGCCGCCCGCGCCGCGAGCCTGGGCATGCCCATCGCTGGCCTCAGCGGGCGGCCCCGCGCCGCCAGCCCCGCAACGGCTCAGGATGACCGTGACCGCGCGCTGCGCCTGCCCGGCCACGCGCCGCTGATCGCCGAAGTCTACGCCCGTGACGTGCTCTACGCGCCCCTCGCCAGCGACGAACGCCCGCAGGCGCACGCCATCCGCCGGCTGAGCGAGACGCCCCCCGGTCCGCTGCGCGAGGCTCTGGTCGGAGAAATGTTCCGCGCCGCCGATCCGGTCCATGGCTTTCGGCCCGACTGGGCCTTCCACCAGCGCTGGCAGATGCGCGCCAGCGACCTCGGAGCGCCCATCGGTCCCAACCATCGGATTACCGTCGCCGGGAAGGCCTTTGCCTGCCAGCACTTCGCCCTCGACAGCCTCTGCTCGCCGGTGGGCGCCTGGCGCACGATCTACCACCTGAGCGAACTGAGCGACGGGGCAACCACTGCTCCCATGGCCCCCGCGTTGCGCGCCGCCCTGCTCGACGACCTCTACCGCGCCCGCGCCGGACACCGCTACGACCCGGCGGCGCTTCTCACCCGGCAGGCCGAGGCCCGCCGCCTGGGCGCGCCCCTGGCGCCGCCCGAAGTGGCAATGGTCGCCGGCCAACCCTACCTGCTGATGGCCTTTGCCCTCGATGTTCTCGCCTGTCGCTTACCGCGCCTCACCTGGCCCCTCGACCAGCCACTGCCCGCCACGACACCGGTAATCGCCGCCAGCGACACCCCGGCGCTCCTCGGCGCACCCGTCCCCTGGTGGGCCGGTCACCTGCTGGGCGCGGCCGCGGCGCCCGCGCTGCATGATCTGCTCCTCGACGCGCCCCGGGGCCACGATCGCCCGGCGCCCGACACCCTGCTCATCAGCGCGGCGCCCGGCCCTGCCGCCACCGACCTGCGCCCCGAAGCCGGGAGTGCCCGCTGGCACTACTACGTCGCCACGTCCGGCGCCATCTACCGCCTCTGTGACGACCGCGCCAGCGTAGCCGTTGCAGCCTCGGCCGGGCGCCCCGTGCTCATCGCGGTGGAGGGAGGACCGGCTGCCGCCGGCCCGGCCCAGCGCGCCGCCCTCACCTGGCTGGTGCGCGCCCTCGCCAGCGCCTGGCAGATTGCTCCCCAGCACATTCTCAGCGCCGATATGGCCCCACCCGAATGCGGCGCGCGTCCGGCGGCGGTCGAGAACATCGCCGCCCCCCACGGCGCGCCCGAGCCACGCCGCCCGGGCCAGGCGCACGGCTCCCCTCGCCCGCGAGGGATGACCACAGGGAACGCGAACCGCTCCGTTGAACGGTCTCCGGTTGAGATTGGAGAAGCTAACGATGTCTGATCAGCCAGTGACCCGCATCAGCGCCGACCTGCGGGAGATCGCCGACAACGTGATCGTCTTCACCCGGCCCGAAGACGTGGCTGCGCGCCCATCGCTCTTTCTGGCCCAACTGCCCCTCGACTCTGCCCCGGTCAAGATCCGGGTCGTTGGCGTGGGCGGCGCGGGCGGCAACGTGATCGACCGGCTGGCCGCTGAGCGCATCCCCGCTGTGGACACCCTGGCCGTCAACACCGACCGGCAGGCCCTCAACGCCGGTCGGGCCAGCCGCCATCTGGTGCTGGGCGAGACGGTGACCCGGGGCCTCGGCGCTGGAGGCGACCCGCTGGTGGGCCGGCAAGCCGCCGAAGAGAGCGCGGCCATGCTCCGCGAGCGCCTGCGGGGCGCCGACATGGTCTTCATCGCTGCCGGCATGGGCGGAGGAACGGGAACGGGCGCCGCGCCGATCGTCGCGCGCGTGGCCCATGAACTGGGCGCCCTGTGTGTGGCCCTGGTCACCCGCCCCTTCAGCTTCGAGGGCCGGCGGCGCGCCCGGATTGCCGAGGAGGGCATCGCCACACTGCACGAAGTCGCCGATACCCTGATCATCGTACCGAACGACCGGCTGGTTCAGGCCGCCACGCGCAGCACATCCATCCGCGAGGCGTTCGCCATGGCCGATACCGTGCTCCGGCTGGGCGTGCAGGGCATCGCCGACCTGATGGTGCAGCGCGGCCTGATCAACGTGGACTTTGCCGATGTGCGCGCCGTGATGGAGCGGGCCGGCACCGCCCTGCTGGGCATCGGCGCGGCCCGCGGCCACAACCGCGTCGTCGAAGCGCTGCGCCGCGCCACCGCAGA
>JBDNDG010000510.1:0-2799 GCA_046719255.1 Chloroflexaceae bacterium | reverse complement strand
CGACCCCTTTTCACCTGCCATCCTCATCGCCAGGCGATCACCGCGCTGGAGCCTGTTGCACAACCGATGGACAATGGGGTATGGCGACCGAGACGGTCACACTGCGGCCCGCATCCTCTACCGACGCTGACGCCCTGGCCGAACTGGTGGTGCAACTCTTTCACGCGGAGATGCCCGGCGTGCTGCGCGGGCCGCGTGCGGGCCAGGTGCGCCTGATTCGCCACCTCGTCGAACACGAACTGGCAAGCGGGGCGCGCGGGCGCTTCATGGCTCTCGATGCCGGCGGTAGACCGGTGGGTAGCGCCAGTATACGCCTGTATGGCGACGTGAGTACGGTAAGCCTGCCCCGGGGCACACTGGCCCTGGCGCTGCGCTGCCTGGGTTCGCTCAACACCCTGGTGCTGATAGGCAACATGCTGCGGGCTGCACTGGTGGGCGAAACGCGGCTCCGGCCTGGCGAATGTTACATCTACAGCGTCGTTGTCGCCGAGGACCAGCGTGGGCGTGGTATTGGCGATGCGATCATGGACCGGATTGAAGAGCAGGCCCGCCGCATGGGCGCAAGCGTCGCGTACCTGCGTGTCATCAGCAGCAACCAGCCTGCCCGGCGCCTCTATCTCCGTCGCGGCTACCAGATCGTGGCGCGCACGCCCCCCCTCGTCGGCAGGATCAGCATCCCCAGCGAACTCATGCGTAAAGATCTGCGTTAGAATGCAACAGGAGGGGTAACATCGTCGAGTATGGTTCAGCCCCGGGCATTCCAGCTTGCGAGGAGCTTTGCGGTCGCCGATAACCACGTTGATGCAATTGTCCGCCCCATCCTCTTGATCCGGTGATCTTCGATACCGAGGAGCGACTATGCCAAAAGATGTCATTACTCCCCGCGCGACCGATTATAACCAGTGGTACCTGGATATTGTGCGCGAAGCCGACCTGGCGGAGCCGGCCGAGGTGGTGCGGGGTTGTATCGTGGTCAAGGCCACCGGTTGGGGCATCTGGGAGATGATGCAGCGCGAACTGGATCAGCGAATCAAAGCCACCGGCCATGCGAATGTACAGTTCCCGTTGCTCATCCCCAAAAGCTTCATCATGAAAGAGGCCGAGCACGTTGAAGGCTTCGCGCCGGAAGTTGCCGAAGTCACTCGTGCCGGGGGGGAGGATCTGACCGAGCCCTACGTGATTCGCCCAACCAGCGAGACAATTATCGGCCATTTCTACAGCCGCTGGATCCGCTCCTACCGCGATTTGCCTCTGCTCTACAACCAGTGGTGCAACGTGATGCGCTGGGAGATGCGTACCCGACCCTTCCTGCGCACCTCGGAGTTCTGGTGGCAGGAGGGGCACACTGCCCACGCTACCGAGGCCGAAGCCGAAGCCGAAACGCTCAAGATCCTCCACGAGGTGTACGCCGATTTTGTCGAGCAGGTGATGGCCGTACCCGTGATCCGCGGGCTGAAGAGTGAAAAGGAGAAGTTCCCCGGCGCGCTGCGCTCCTACTGCATCGAGGCAATGATGCAGGACGGGCGCGCCCTGCAGGCCGGTACCTCGCATAACCTGGGCCAGAACTTCGCCCGCGCCTTCGACATTACCTACACCGACCAGAACAACACCGTCCAGCACTGCTGGACGACCAGTTGGGGCGTGAGCACGCGGCTCGTGGGGGCGCTGATTATGACCCATTCTGACGATGAGGGTCTGGTGCTACCGCCGCGCCTGGCGCCTACCCAGGTGGTGATTGTGCCGATCTACAAGAACCCCGAGGAGCGCGCGCGGGTGCTGGAGGCCATCGAGCGCATTACCGGCGATTGGCAGGGACGCCTGCGCTTCAAGGTGGATGACCGTGACAACCTCACCCCGGGCTTCAAGTTTAACGAATGGGAACTGAAGGGCGTGCCGGTGCGTCTGGAGGTGGGCCCGAAAGACGTGGAGAAGAACAGTGTTGCCGTTGCCCGGCGCGACCTGCCGGGCCGCGAGGGGAAGAGCTTTGTGCCCCAGGCTGGCCTCACCGAGCGCCTGGTGGCCTTGCTCGACGAGATGCAGGCGGGTCTCTTCCAGCGCGCCCTGGCCTTCCGGGAGCAACGCAGCGCCACGGTGCGTACCTACGACGAGTTGAAGCAGCAGGTCGAGCACGGCTTTGCCTGGGCCTACTGGGACGGAAGTGCTGATGATGAGCGGCGCATCCAGGAGGAGACGCGCGCTACGATCCGCTGCATTCCGCTGGATCAGCCTGAAGCGCCCGGCGCCTGCGTCTATACCGGGCGCGAAACAACACGCCAGGTGGTGTTTGCCCGGGCCTACTGAGGGAGCACGGGCGAAACCCGGGTTCCCCCACCCGCGGCGTGCCCGTCGAGCCGCGCCCCGCGCAGCGGGGAGGGTGTGGGAGGGCCTGGCCCTCCCACGCGAGTCGTTCCCCCACGAAAGCACTGCTTCACCTGCCTGATTTCCACATGTGTGCATAACCTGTGGAGGACGTGAACAGGCAATCAGCGCCGGGCCATGGCCGCGTAGACCTCGACGTGGCGGCGGGCAATGGCGGCCTGAGTGAAGTGAGCCAGCACCCGTTCCCGTCCCCGGCAGGCCAGCTCGCGCCGGGCAGCGGGGTCAGCGACGAGGCGTGCAATGGCTGCACTGAGGGCGCTGACGTCGCCTTCAGGGTAGGTCAGGCCGCCCTCACCGATAACGTGGGGGATTTCGCCGGAGCTTGATCCGATGACCGGCACGCCACAGCTCATCGCCTCGATCAACACCCGACCGAACTGCTCCTTCCAGGTTGGGGTGGTGCGCGAGGGCGGCAACCCG
>JBDNDG010000051.1:0-16737 GCA_046719255.1 Chloroflexaceae bacterium | reverse complement strand
GCAGCCGCGCCCGCTGGGGAAACGCCAGCGCGCCGCCCGAACCATCTTCGTTGGGGTTGCCTCCGGCCCCGGGGGTGCGCCGGACGCTGTTGGCGCTGAAGAGGCTGCGCTCGATCACAATCGATGGATTACCGGTCGCGCCACCCAGGCTCGAACCGCCGCCGCCGATGGCCCCGCCCTGGGCGCGCTCGCCACCGGTCACCGCGTTTTCGATAAACGCGCTGTCGAGCACCTCGGCCCGGCTGCTGTTCTCGTACATGTTCACGTATATGGCGCCGCCCGAGTTGTAAGCGCGATTGTTGGTAAACGTGCTGCGCGCTATCCGGAGCAGCCCGTTTTCCCCACCCAGACCATCCACGTAGATTGCTCCGCCCAGGCTATCCTGCGGTCGCGCGCCGATCGCACTGTTGTTGCTGAACTCACTGTCTTCGATCACCAGACCGCTCTGGAGGATGTGGATCGCCCCGCCGCCGCCGTTGTTGGCGTCGTTGTCAATGAACCGGCAGTCTTTCACCGTTACCGATCCGCCCTGGGAGTAGATTGCCCCGCCGCCATAGTCGTAGGCGTCGCCACGGGTCAGGCTGGTGACCGTCGCGTCATTGTCCCGGAAGATGACCCTCTCAACGTAAAGCGCCGGTTTAAAGGCTGGATTGGCGGCAGCAAAGCTGCTGTGAATGGCGCCGCCATTGGCGGCATCATTCGCGCCGCTGGCCCGGCCGCCGCTGATGGTAAGATTCCGCAGCGTGAGCACGCTGCTCCCCTGGGTGCCGACGGTCCGATGCGCGATGATGCGGCTGTTCTGGCCCTGCAAGGTAATCAACCCGCCGCCGTCAATCGTCGTCGCGGGGGCGGTGATCTCGAAGGGCGCACTCACGAGAATGGTCACCGGCGCGCTGCCGCAGTTGAAACTGATGCTGCCGCCGCCCACCAGCGCCGCCCGCAGGCGCGCTTCGGTGCAACTACCAGGGGTGCCGTCGCCGACGATCTTGACGGCAGCGTGCGTGGTCGCAAGAATGGGCAGTATGGCCAGACCCACCAGCGCGATCAGGATGAGCGTGTAACGTTGTCGGGTTTCGTGTAGCATAGCCCCTTCCTGATATCGATAGGACGGTATCGTCAGTGCGAGTCTATGCCTACGACCGTTATACGAACAACAGTACCTCTATCCTGATCGCTTACTACGCCTCAGCGGTCCACCGACGCGGTTTGCTCCTGCTTGCTCACCCTCGGAACACGTCATGCACCGACTACCCGGCGCGCCTCGTAACCCCGCGGACCTGACCATACGACCGCTGCCACAGGGATGGAGAAACCCGGGTTTCCCCATCCCTGTGCCCGGGGAAGCGCTTCAACCAAACAACAGCGCCGCGCCGATTGCGAGCGCTCCCAGGATCAGCAGCGTAACCAGATGCACCGGGCTGATCAGGGTCAATCCCGGTGAGGAGCGCTCTGGCGCCATCCGGATGACGTCTGGCTGCTCCTCCGGTAGCGGAACGAGTAGCGTATAGGGAAGCGCGGCCTGCAACTCGGGCTTATCTGCCCCTGGAATCGGCGTGGCTTCCGGCGCAACTGTTGCTGGCGCAACACGTTCTTCCTCCACTGCAAATGTTGCCGCAGGCTGGACCTGCGCCTGCTCCAGCGCCCTGGTCACTTCAGCCGTGAGCGTCGCCGCAGGCTGGACCTGCGCCTGCTCCAGCGCTCTGCCCACTTCAGCGGTACTCAGGGTCTCGGGAGCAAGGCGCACCGATTCGCCCGCAGGGTATGACGGGATCGCCGGCTGTCGAACGGTGGGTTGCTCCACCGCGCCAGCATGCGCCTGTGTTACAAATGCCTCCGTGCAACTCCCCGGCGCCTCGGGCAGCGACAGGGTGGACACGCCCTGGTGGGGGCCGAAAGGTGCTCGTGTCCGGCGATCTGTCAGGCTCTCGCGCAGCGCCGCGCGGAAGGACCTGATGCTTTCGTAGCGTTCGGCGGGGTTGGCGAGCGTGGCGCGGTGGATCACCGCGGCCAGAGGATACGGGCACATCAGGCTTGTCCGCACGTCCTCGAGCACCGGCAGACTGCTCGCGCGCTGCTTCTGCGCGAGCACGCTGAGCGCGTTACCCTCGAAAGGCAGCCGGCCACAAACGAGATGGGCCAGCAAAACCCCCAGACTGTAGACCGTGCTCACACCTTCATACGGCAGGCCAAAGAGCTGCTCCGGCGATGCGTAGACCAGCGCCGCTACCGAAGCCTGGAGCGGATTATCGGGCAGAGGTTGGCCAAGACCGGTCAGCACGACCCGCCGGCCCTCGGCGAGCACGATGTTCCCCGGTGTCAGGTCGTACACCCGCACACCGCGGCCCTGAGCATACTCCAGACCATCGGCCACATTCTGCACGATATGCGTCACCTCATCGAGGCTCATCCGTTCCTCTTGCTCTGCCAGCAGGTCGAGCCGATGCTGAACGGTGACCCCGCGCAGCCGTTCAAAGACGGCGAAGGGCAGCTCGTCGTGTATGCGTGCATCATAGACGCGAATGAAAGCATGGTGGCTCAACATCGCCAGGAACTTGACCTCGCTCACAAAGCGGCTGCGAACGCGTGGATGAGCCGCGGCCTCGCCGCGCAGGCGGCGAATGACAACATCGCGCTCCAGCAGGTCCTGAAAGCCGCCTTCCACGATCACGTGGTCGCGATAATCCTGCTGCTCGGTGCGGTCAATAAGTTCAGTGAAGAGCGTATTCGCTTGCATGGTACGTTCCTCTAAGGATACGAAGGGAAACAGGATTTCCCTGTGCTCCGGTCTGTCGGATGCGAGGGCAGGAATGACTCACCCCCAACGCGCGCTGCTGCCGTGATTCAGCGGTCTGTCAACGAAGGCTTCTGCTACCTGCTCGCCCCCTTCCCGTCCCCTGAACCCGACCTCTGCCGGGGGAGAGAGCCAGGCGCCTCCCCCGGCGGGTAAAGGTCAGGACGAGGGAAGTACCGGCGCCCTTCGTTTACAGACCATCAATCCTCCCAGGTGTAATCAAGAATGCCCAGGTAGAAGGCGCTGCTCAGCCATGCCCAGCGTTGCTCGGCCACGCTCTTGCCATTTCCCCAACGTGTCCCTTCAGCGGTGTTGGTGTAGGCAGTAGCGATCCTGGTCGCGTAGAGCGCGTGACCAGCGGGCTCGTTCTCGGTCAGGAACACTGGCAACACAGCGCTGTAGAGGATCAGACTCTCCTCATCGCTCTGCACGGTGCCGTTGTGGCCGTAACGTTCGGCGAGCGCGCCGGTGCGCTGCCATTCATTAATGAGGAACGCGGCGCTGCGCAAGTACTGTCCGGGTCGCTCATCTTCGAACCAGCGCGCATCCAGGGCAATGCGCCAGTAGGTGAGTGCGGCTTCGTCGCCGAAGGCGGTGCCGACGCCGGGCAGCCCGCGCTGGTCAGGCTGGATCGCTCCAGTCGCGCGATCAATCGCTACATAGGTTGGTGGCAACCCCACGCTCCGCTCCTCGCCCAGTCCCGTGGCGCTCATCCGGGCCAGGAGGGTGTAGGTCGTGTCGAGCAGCCACCACCAGTTACGCTCGGGGTCAACGTCGGCAAACAGGCGGAAGGCGTAGGGCACGAAGCTTCCTGGCGCAACGATGATCCGCTCATCTTCAATGGCCCAGTCGCCTGCGGCCAGATAGGGTCGGCCATCAATCTCGACCACGCAACGCTCCCACAGCGCGCGGGCGATCCGCAGCCCTTCGCGCCCATAGCTGGCATCGTTCCAGCGTCGCTCGGCCAGGAGCAGCGCCAGGGCTGCTTCGGCGTTGGCATCGGCGTAGGTGTGCAGGGTGATCCCCGCTTCGTTGGTGTGCAAGAGGTGGCCTTCCGGGGCCTGCAAGCGCAATTGCGCCCAGCCCCACAGCGCGTCGAAGGTTGCCTGGTCGTTTTGCCAGACCGCCATAAGCATAGCGCCGGTCTGGTCGCGCACATCGGTGTAAGGGCCGGCGCCAACGACCCGCCCATCCTGCACGTAATTGGCCACAAAGCTGGCGTAACCGGTGCGTACCTTGTCTTTGACGGCGATACCGGCGTGGTTCACCCGACGCACTTCGATCGCCGCGTCGCCAACGCTGAACCGGGCCACTGGAGTTGAATTGCTCCACGCCTGGTACGGCAATTTCTCCGGATTCTGCTTGAAAATCTCTTCCAGACCCGGCGTAGTGACCAGGTAGTCAATGTTGCGCCAATCGTTGTTGAACAGCCCACGGTACACTGCCGGGTCGTTAGCGACCTTCCAGTGCGAGTGGGCGCCGGGGAAACTCGGCTGCCCTGCGGGACCATCCCGCAGATCCACCCACAGATCATCATCAATGATGATCTGCGCATCGGTTGGAACATGCTGTCGCACCCAGGCAAGGGCCTGGCGCTGCGTTGTGGTCATGTTAAGAGTGAAAATCTCGCTCTGGCGACTCAGATTGCTGAAACCAAGCACCCCGACGCCGATCAACAGTGCCAGGAGCACGCCGGGCATACGCGTCACGTCGGCCATCCGCCCCGCGGCCAGACCGACGTTCAGCGCCATAAAGGGCAGCACCCCGATGATGTAGAACTCGAGCACCGGCCCGCCGCGCATCAGGCTCAGGCATGCAATCAGGCCGAGCGCCGCGATCAAACGAATGCGCCCATCGCCCCGTACCAGGTTCCAGACCGTAGCGACCAGGCCCACACCCAGCAGCCACGGATCGCGCGCCAGCCAGCTCCCGGTCAAGACGCGCATAAAATCGCTCTGCGGATCCCAGGGCGCTCCACCACTGCGCCCGAGTTGCCAGAGTACCGCGCCTAACAGGGTCACACGGCTGCCGTCCCCATTCAGTGGCGAGGAAAAGGAGAGGTTCAGCAACTCTCCGCGCAGTGCGGCATAGAGTGGATAGAGCGAGAGAGTCGCCAGCACACCAAAGAGCCACACGCCGCGCGCAAAGGGGCGATGCTGAGCATGCACCAGCGTCCAGACGCCAGCGATCAACACCGGTAGCAGCACAGCCGCGCTTTCTTTGGCGAGCACTCCGATGCCGGTGAGCAGACTGCCGACAAATAAGCGCCAGAGCAGCCCTTCGTAGTTCACCAGCAGCAGCGTCCCGGCGAGCACGAAGCTGATCATAATGTTGTCGAGCAGCACCATGCGCCCGTATACCACGGTCAGCGGCGAGAGCGCGTAGCACAACCCGCCGATGGCGGCTGCCAGATTACTTCCGGTCAGATGCAGAATAATCCGGAACAGCAGCACCAGCGAAACGATGTGCAACAGCAGCATCAGGGTGCGGCCGCTATCAATGGCGGTGCCGAACGTGTGAAAGCCGCCGGTCAGTGTTGACCAGAGCGCAATCAAGATCCAGCCCGCGGGGGTATGGTCGTACCAGTATGCGTAGGGGGTGATGCTCCCCAGTCTGGCCACCGCATAGGCCTGGGCCATATAGATGCCCTCATCGCCCAGGTAGAGGGGAAAGCCAAACATGTTGTAGCTGTGCACCACCGCTGCCACACAGACAAGGCCGAGGGTGACCAGGTTTGACCAGATTGCCTTTCGCGACGACGCAGCAGGCAGCGCAGTCGGGGCAAGGCTGACACTCATGATGCTCTCCTTACGACCAGTTCCGATTGCGGATTGTCACGATTACGAATGCAACGTGCAGGCGGTCACGTAGCGACGCTTCGATGGGCGTTGATGTGCCGGGTCTTTTCCCAGTTGTTCGTGCCGCGCAGGTGGCGGTACAGTCCCCGCAGGGCGCCGATGCCCAGCAAGACCTGGAACGGGTAGAAGGCAAGCAACAGCCGCAGCCACATCAGCGGCGGCATAGTCAGATGGTGAGCGCGCACGAACTCGCGTAGCCCGATCCAGTTGAGCACATACTGGCCGATCAGCATATATGCCGGTAACCAGAGGATTAGCGCCACGAGTGGCGGCATTTGCACGAAGAAGATCGTATACAGCGACACCGGAATATAGAGCGTTGTAAAGGCTTGCAGCACTGGCGAGGCCAGGGTGAAAACCGCCAGTAACCGCTGGCTCACCTTCGGTAGCGACCAGTAAGCGCCCGCCTGCAAGACTTGCAGAAATCCCTGGTTCCAGCGGGTACGCTGCTTGATAAACTGCCCCACGGTGGGCGGCGTCTCTTCTTTGGTAACAAACTGGTCTTCGTAGACGACCCGAATACGCTCACCCATCTGACTCAAGCGAATACCGATATCGGCGTCTTCGGTCAGACAGTGCTCGTTCCACCCGCCGATCTTGTTCAGGATCGCGCGGGTGAAGAATACCGTGTTACCGCCAAGCGGAATAATGCCCACTTCAGCGTGGTAGTGCAGCCGGCTCTTGAACCAGAAGAAGTATTCCAGCACATTCAGCGCCGAGAACCAGGTCGAGTCGAAGTTCATCAATTGCACTCCGGCCTGGACCACGTTGACGCCCTCGGTGACCATCACTGTGTTCACCACGTTGAACACTTCAGGGTGGATTTCGTCTTCCGAGTCGAAGATCGTGACTACCTCATGATGGGTGTTGCGGAAACCGATATTCAGCCCGTGCGGCTTGTTGATCGGCAGATCCTGAAACACAATCAAACGCACGTTGTGAATGCCGCGCTGCACGAGTTCGACGATCTTTTCCTGCACCTTCTCGATGGTTCCCGGATCGTCAATGCGGCAGATCACCACAATCTCCAGCAACTCGCGCGGGTAGTTGGCGCGCAGCACACCCTCAATCGTGTGCTGGATGACTGCTTCTTCATGACGCGCCGGCAGCAGTACGGTAAAACTCTTCTGCGGTGGCGCGAACTCCTTCGGTGCAGCAAAGATGTCGCCGCGGCGCGCGTCGTTCCAGGCGTACAGCATCAGATAAGTACTGAACGATACCTGCGCTAACAGGAGCAGCGAGATGATAACCAGTGTTGCTTCAAAGCCTGTCATCGCCTTCCTTCCCTCAATTCCATTCCATACCTGGAGTCGGTTGATGCCCCGCCGGGTCATATCCTTGCGTCAGTCCGAATAATCGCTGCGTGGATCGCACTGCGTGTAGCGTGGCAGCTGGGGCAAGGCAAGCATAATGGTGAGTGTTCAACAAGCGATGATCAGGTGTTGCCCCGAGGTGATATGTTCCTCATAGAAACTTGCGAGTCGTAATGTTGCCTGGCAGCCATTGACGGAGGGGCAAATCCGCATAAGGATATCGCAAATCGGAGGAAGACTCCTATCTGCGTCAAGCGATAGAGGAGCTTTAATCATCTCTGTCGTACAGGTGATAAATAGTTCATTCTGGTAACACATATAGAAAATCTCGACATTTTCGGTTTTCTCCCTGAGGGGAGGGCGTGGGCGGGCGCAGCCCTTTCAAAGGGTTTCACCTGCTCTGAGAAGGCCTTCCTGATGCAACAAAACGCGTCGGGGATGAAGGGCGAGAAGATGTGTCAACGAACGGAGAATGAATAAACCAATGCAAGCGCGCGCGATCATTCTATGGATGCGCACCGACACATACGCCGCATAAGGACGGGCTAAACGGCCCTCGGATGCCCCGCGCGCGACGGTTTGGTGACACCCTTATGATGAAGGCGCGGCCCTCCAGTTATTTTCATTCCGGCGTTGTGCGGTTACGCCGCACAGGTATCTGATACATTCCTGATTCCGGAGCGGGATTATTGCAACTATGCCATCCCACGCGCGTTCAATAGTTGGAATGACACCTTTCGTGAGGACTCGAAGCTGTGATACCATTGCAGCGGTCCGTGCGGCTGCGGCGCGTACCACACAGAGGCAGAGAGATTCTCCTGGAAGGGCGCGCCCCTCCCAACCCCTCCCCACCGGGAGGGGCGTGGGGAGACCCGGTTTCTCCATAGGTTCACGTTCGTGTTTGGTTACGCTTTGCCTGTAGCAGGCAGCGGCCTGGTCAATTCCCACTGATACGGGTCATAACTCCCGACGCTTCTCTGCTGTCGGACCTGTTCCGGCGCTGCGCGCCACAGGGTTGCAACCCGCCAGGAATTGCTGAGGCAAGAGGTGCCGGGCTTGAAGTTGTATGGAGCAGGCGATGCACTACCGAAAAATACTCTGGGTGCTGGTGGTGGTATCTGGCTGTGCGGCGATAGTAGCCCTGCCTCTGGCCCTGCGCGCCACCGATCAGCGCACCTTCGCGGCCGAGGCCTTTCGTGAACAATGGCGCCGCACCGACGCGCTGGTAGCCGAGGGACGTGCCGATTACAGTTGGTATTGGGGTCCCGCCCCACGCAGCCCTGCGCTCCTCGAACGTGACGACGACGCCCCCGGCGGCAAGCGCCTGGTGGTTTACTACGATAAGGGCCGTATGGAGTTGCCGCTGCCCCTGGCCGGCGCTCGCGCTGCGAGCCAGACGAGCTTTGGGCGCCTGGTCGCTGAGATGGTCAGCGGCAATGTGCAACTCGGTTCGCAACGGCTCGATCCCGGCCCTTTAGCGCTGATCCCGGTCGCCGGGGATCTGAATGACCCCCTCGCTCCAACCTATGCCGCCTTCGCCCGACTGACCGGCCCGGCGTCGCAGCGCAGCGATCGCCCCGCCGAATCGCTCGACCGTAGCGGCTCGCTGCGCTCCCGTCCGGAGCTGGCCGCTGCGCATCCTGAGACGGCCTACGCTGCCTACGACCCCGTGACCGGCCATAACGTGCCCCGTGTGTTTGCGTCCTTCCTCGAGCGCCGCGGTCTGGTTGAGACGCCGCGTGGGCGCCAGGTCGAGCAAGTTATTGACCCGCTCGCCGTAGTTGGGCGCCCGATCAGTGAGGCCTACTGGGCCGACTTGCAGCTCAACGGGCGAGTTGTACCGGTACTGGTGCAACTCTTCGAGCGCCGCGTGCTGACCTATAATCCGCTCAATCCTGCCAGCGCACAGGTAGAGATGGGCAATGCGGGGCTGCACTACTACCTCTGGCGCTATGCCGGCACACAGCCGCGCGCAGCACGCCAGGAGGAGCTGCTGGCCCATTTCGAGAACGGCGACCAGGCCTTGAGCGGAAACTACTGGTTCAGTTTCGACGATCGCGGCAGTGGCGGCTCCTCGGTCGCCAGCAATCGCCTGATCACTCCGGGCGCCGCCGCGAGCGTGCAGGCCATGCGCTTCGAGTATGTCCTGGCGGACAGCGGCCCGGTCAACTTCACCGCTCTGGCAGTCAACCTTGTGCCGGGCGATGGCCCGCGCGACCTGCGGGGCGTTACGGCCATCGGCTTCTGGGCGCGAGGGAGTGGGCGTTACCAGTTGCGCCTCAATAGCGCCTTCACCGACAAGCCCTTCGTCAGTACGTTTGCCGCCCCCGGTGACTGGACCTGGATCGAGATCCCCGTCGGTGAGCTACGTAACGCCGACGGCTTCGCCCTTGAAGCTGGTCTGAGCGCTGCAACTCGCATTGAAGTGCGCCCTGCCCGTGCTCCGCAGACTGGCTTCCTCGATCTCGATGACCTGGTGCTTATTCGCGGCGCCACCCGTCCAACCATTGTCAGGCCGGGCCTGCCGTTGATTGATGACTTTGAGGATGGCGACCTGGTTTCCACGCTCGACACAGAGTGGTTCACGTACAGCGACCAGCAAATCGGCGGTTCCTCGGTGGCCGAACTGGCGGTTGTTCCCCGTGACAACGGCCTGGCCCTGCGCTTTCGCGGTTCATTCAACAACCCGTGGGGCGAATCGTACCTGGGAATGGGCGTACCCCTGGCGCCCGCCGGCCAGACGCTCGACCTGAGCAACTATACGGGCGTCGAACTCAGTGTGCGGACCGACGGGCAGCATTACCTGCTGCGCTTGACCTCGGCCACAATTAAAGACGACCGTCAGTATCAACTGGTGATCGTTGCCCCGCCCGAATGGATGACCCTCTACATCCCCTTCTCACTCCTCCAACCCGCCGGTGTTGATCAGAAGATTCGCTGGGAAACTGCCCGTACTCAGATCCAGAATCTGATCATCACCCCTGCGGATCGTTACGAGGCCTTTCAGTTGCTGATCGATGACATTCGATTGGTGAAACGATGAAGGAGCCGGTATTGCCCTGTGCGGGCGACTCCGGCAGGGGCGTGGGGAAAGGGGGCTGCGCCCTCCCAGGAAACCACCCGCCAGCGAGGGAGGGTTTGGGAGGGCTACGCCCTCCCGGGAGTCTATTTTCATGCTCGTCGTGCGCGGCGCAGCCGCATGGACGGCTGAAAAGGAAGGAACATCACGACTCAGTGATCGTAATCCCCAGGATGGTCTCGCCGGGGCGGGCGAGATCGGCGGGGTTCTGCGGGTCGCGCAGGGGAATGCCGTCCACAATCTCCTGACCTTCGATCACTCGACCGAAGATCGTATACTGCCCATTCAGCCAGTCGGCCGGGGCGGTGGTAATGAAGAACTGCGAACCGGCGCTATCGGGGTCGGCAGAGCGAGCCATAGCCACAATGCCCGGCCGGTCGAAGGCCAGTTTATCGGTGAACTCGGCGGGGATGCTGTAGCCGGGGCCGCCGGTGCCGTCACCCAGCGGATCGCCGCCCTGAGCCATAAAATTGGGCAGCACGCGGTGCCAGGTGAGGCCGTTGTAGAAGTTGTTGCGCGCCAGGAACACGAAGTTGTTGACTGTCTGCGGAGCAATCTCCGGTAGCAGCTCGACAACGATCTCGCCGCGAGGCGTGAGGATCGTAGCCAGATAGCGCCGCGAGGGGTCAATGGTCATGGGTGGTGGCGCGCTGAAGGTGTAGGTAGTGGCGGTGGGCAGGGTTCCCGGTACCGGCGCGGCAACGGGCGCCGTGGTGGGCGCGCCGGCGGGGGCGGTGACGGGCGCGGCGGCAGCGGGCGCCGTGGTCGGCACGGCAGTGGGCGCCGTCGTGGGCGCAGCGGCTCCGGGCGCCTGCGCGCGGGTGATGAGCAGACCGGCAATAAGCCCGAGGATGAGCAGGACGACGACCGCAGAGACGATGCCCGGCACGGGGCTGGCCGGTGACGAAGCGGTTTTACCTTTGGAACGAGACTGACTCACGGGTGTTCCTCATGCCTGGTACATCCGGCGACAGTGCTTACGCGCGCTGTCAGATCGGCTGGGGATTCGGGTATGTGTTCACTATGCCGGACCGACGATACGGTGACGAAGGCAACCAACCGGCTGCAATTATAGCACGGGGCGGACAGGCCGCTCCTGATGTGAACATAGCCCGCGCGCGGGAGGGTCTGGGAGGGCTGCGCCCTCCCAGGAAACCACCCGCCAGCGGGGAGGGGTTGGGAGGGCGCAGCCCTCCCAGGAATTAGGTAGGTTCATTCTGGCGTTGTGCGGCGCAGCCGCATGGACGGCTGATGTGAACAGATGGGGAAACCAGGTTTCCCCAGCCCCCTCCCCGAGGGAAGGTTTGGCGGGTGCAGCCCTGCTGGGAAACCACCCGCCAGTGGGGAGGGTTCGGGCGGGCGCAGCCCTCCCGGGGATAACTGTTTTTCATTCGGGCCTTGCACGCCCCGGCCCCGCGAAGGCCCGGAGCTGATCCGCGCGATGCCGGCAGGCAGCGCTGGCATTACCCCAGCCGGGCGGCCAGCGCGGGCGCGTGGCGGCGGATTTCTGCGCGCAGGCGCAGCAACGCCAGCTCACCGGCGCGGGCCTCGAGCATCAGGTCAAAGGGTGGCAGGCCGGCGGCGGCGCGCAGCAGACGCTCGAGGTCGCCGATGGCGACGAAATCGGCGTGCTGCCCGGGGCGGGGCGGCACAATGCGCGCAGGGGCGGGCGGGCGCGCCGGCAGCAGGTGTGCCTCGCTGCGCTGGCTGCTGAGGTGCACTTCGGGACGCAGGCCGGGAGGCCAGGTGGCCAGTGCCAGCCCCAGGGCCAGAGGCAGCGACAACCCCTCGGGGTTATGCAGTTGCCAGTGCAGCGTATCGAAGACGATGGGCACACCGCAACGCTGATGCACGGCCAGCAGGCGCCCCAGGCTCGGCCCGGCGTGCCCGTGCTCCAGCACCAGACGCGCGCGCGCCCGGGGCGACAGGGCGGCATAGCGCGCCGCAAAGCGCTCATCGGCCCGCTCGTCGGCGGCGGCTGAGCTGAGATGGGCCACCAGGACGCCCTCGGGCGGGCCGCCTGCCCGACGCGCCTCAAGAGCGGCGAGCATCGCCGCAAACGCCTCCACCTCTGCCAGGGCGCCTGCGGCCGCCACCTCATCGGACGCCCCCAGATCAAGCCCTGGCGCCAGGTGACCGCAGAGCCGTACCCCGGCGGTGGCGACGCGCTCGGCTAGCACCTCCAGCAGTGATGCACATTCGCCAAACTGGGCGTAGATCTGGTGGGCGTCGAGGGCCAGACCGAGGCGGTAGTAACGCACGTCCAGCCGCTCAAGGTACGTCAGGGTATCGCCCAGGCGGGCGAGGATCAGGCTCAGGTGCGTGACTGGCCCCGGCCTCAACCGGGCCGCTTCGGGCTGGCCAACCGTGCGCCCGCCGAATCCCAGACGGATCATTGGTAATGCCATGTCAGCCGTCCCTGCGGCTGCGCCGCACAACGCCAGAATGAACACCCTTGTTCCCGGGAGGGCTGCGCCCACCCACATCCTCCCCTCAGGGAGGAATTTAGTGTAACACGAAAACGTGTAACCTGCAACCTCTACGGAAGGGCATTGCCCTCCCGGATTCTCCTGTTCAAGGGTCTGTCGGGTGCGCCGCTTAGCTTCTGGCAACGTTGACGCGGCGGTGGGTACGCGTGTAGTAGCGGATCTGGCGGGGGAGGTTGCTATCGAGGGGGGTTTCGCGTACAGCGGTGACGATCGCCGCGGCGGCCTCGGCCACACAGGTGGCAATCGTGGCCTGCGGCGCGCCTTCGGCCCGCAGGCGCCGTAACGTCGCCTCCCAGGGCACACTGCACGCGCCGCGGGCGGCAATGCCGACGACGTCGGGCAAAACCTTGGTGTGACGGGTCCAGTTAAGACCCAGGCAAAAGGCCGTGACGGCGCAGGGCAGCCGTTCGATCGTGAGCAGCAGCAGTTCGACTTCGCGTGCCACGGCGAAGACGAGCAAGGCCCGGTCGTCGGCGGTGAGTTCCTCGGCGCTGCGGAGGGGGATCTGCAGCAGTTCGGCGAGCGCGGCGGCCAGGGGCCGGGCGAGGCCGTCGGCGGCGACGACGGCGCTGAAGCGCCACTCACTGCTGGCGACCAGAGCGATCAGGCGTTGCAGGGTAGTGCCGATGTTAGGATAGGTGAAGTGATAATCCTGGGTTTCGCGGAGTTGCAGCCCGTCGTCGCCGGTTGAGCCGAGGTAGATCACGCCATCTTCGGCGTACAACTGATCCTTGATACTGGCCAGGCTGCGGAACTCGCGGTGACGCTCGACGCTGTTGAGGTTATCCACCACCTCGGCTATTGCGGCTGGCGAATTGGCCAGCAGCAGCGCCCGTCCGAAAGCAGCGGTAGCTTCGTCGTAGCGCCGCAGGCCGAGCAGGCAGCGACCGTGCAGATTATGGACCTCCCAATCCTGCGGGTAGCTCTGCAACGGCAGGTCAAGATGGGCCAGCGCCTGAGCGTGTTCGTTGCGCGCAAGGTGGATCAGCACCAGTTCGAAGTGGGCTGCCGGGTCATCAGGGGCAAGTTTGAGGCAGTGCTCGAAGGCGTCGAGCGCTTCGTCGTAGCGTTCAAGCTCGACAAGCACATAGCCGAGGTTGAAGAAGGCCAGGAAGCTGCCCTCAAGACTGGCGACCAGGCGAAACTCCTCGACGGCTTTGGCGAAGAGCCCGGCACGCTGGTAGTAGAACCCGAGGGCGTTGTGTGCCTCCGGCTGCAGTGGATCAGCGGCGATGGCCTGGCGGTAATGAGCGACAGCCTCATCGAGCCGGTTGGCCCGCTCCAGGGCCATGCCAAGCTGAAGGTGACGCAGCGCTTCTGAGCGGTTGTGCGGTTCGTTCATCGCTCATTCCTGCATCCTCGATACCCGGGCCGCGGGGAACCCCGGGTTCCCCACGCCCCCGCCGCGGGAGGTGTGAGCATGCGGCGTCCTCCCCCAACTCGCTACCGGGCAGGGGCCATGCTCACACCCGGCCCAGTGCGCGCCGCTGGACCACCAGCAGTTCGCCGATGCCCTCCGCAGCCAGATCAACCAGGGCGTTGAAGCGCTCCCGGGAGACTGGTGTTCCCTCGGCGGTGCCCTGCACCTCAACAAACTCGCCGCTATCGGTCATCACCACGTTACAATCCATATCGGCGCGGCTATCCTCGCTATAATCTAGATCGAGGAGCAGGGCGCCGTCAACGCTGCCTGCGCTCACGGCCGCAACGGCGCGGATCAGCGGCGAGCGGGCAAGGACCCCGTCGGCAACCAGGCGCCGGCAGGCAAGGGCCAGGGCTACGTAGCCACCGGTGATCGCCGCGGTGCGGGTTCCGCCATCGGCCTGCAACACGTCGCAGTCAACGGTGATCAGCCGTTCGCCGAGTTCCTCCAGCGCCACGGCGGCGCGCAGGGCGCGCCCGATCAGGCGCTGGATCTCCTGAGTGCGCCCGCTTGCCCCGCTGCGCTCACGGCGCGTGCGGGTCAGCGTTGAGCGGGGCAGCAGGGCGTACTCGGCGGTGATCCAGCCGCGGCCCTGCCCGCGCAGCCAGGCCGGAAGGCTCTCCTCGACACTTGCGGCGCACAGTACCCTGGTATTGCCGCAAACGATCAGCGCCGATCCTTCGGCATACGGAGCCGCGTTGGGAATAATCTCTACCGGCCGCAACTGGTTTGGCCGGCGCCCATCCTGGCGTAGCATGGCCTGCTCCTGGCAATTGTGGCTGTATCATAGCATGGGCCTTTCACTTTGGACAAGGTTCAGAGGCGATGAAAACCCTTCCCTCAGGGAGGGTTTTGTGCCCCCCACCGGGAAGGGGTTAGGGGAAACCCGGTTTTCCCCACATCCAGTATCACCGCGATGAGAAAGCTATGTACGTGATAGGCACAGCCGGCCATGTTGACCACGGGAAATCAACCCTGGTCAAGGCATTGACCGGAATCGACCCGGATCGTCTGGAGGAGGAGCGGCGCCGGGAGATGACCATCGATCTCGGCTTTGCCTGGTTGACCTTGCCCTCCGGGCGCAATGTCAGCCTGATCGACGTGCCCGGTCATGAGCGGTTCATCAAGAACATGCTGGCCGGTGTGGGTGGCATCGACGCCGCATTGCTGGTCGTTGCCGCCGATGAGGCGGTGATGCCGCAGACGGTTGAGCATCTGGCCATCCTCGATTTGCTCGAGGTGCGTCACGGTGTCGTTGCGCTAACCAGGTCCGACCTGGTGGATGCGGAGTGGCTGGCGCTGGTGGAGGAGGAGGTGCGCGCCCGCCTGAAGGGCACCAGCCTGGAGGACGCGCCGATCGTCGCTGTTTCGGCGCGCACCGGCGCGGGCCTCGACGCGCTCGTGGCCGCGCTCGACCGGGTGCTCGATGCCACCCCTTCGCGCGCAACTGCGACCGGCGCACCACGGCTACCTGTGGATCGCTCCTTCACCATCGGGGGCTTCGGCACGGTGGTGACCGGCACCTTGCTCGATGGGCCACTGCGGATCGGCCAGGAGGTGGTGATCTTGCCTGCGGGGCGCCCGGCCCGTGTGCGGGGCCTACAGACGCACAAGCAGCGCTGCGAGATGGCGCTGCCCGGCGCGCGGGTGGCGGTGAACCTGGCCGGGGTGCACCACAGCGAGGTGACCCGCGGCGATGTGCTGGTGCTTCCCGGCGCCTTGCGCCCGACCAGCTTGCTCGATATGTACCTGCGGGTGCTGCCCGATGCCCCGGCACCCCTGGAGCAGAACACCGCCCTGGACCTGTTTCTCGGCGCGGCTGAGGTGCGCTGTCGCCTGACGTTGCTTGATGCCGAGACGCTGGAGCCGGGGGGACGCGGCTGGGCGCAACTGCGCCTGGAGCGACCCCTGGCCACCATGCCCGGTGACCGCGGCATCCTGCGCGTGGCCTCGCCGGGCCGCACCGTCGCTGGCGGCGTCGTGGTCGATCCGCACCCGCCCCGGCACCGCCGCTTCCGCCCTGAGGTGATCGCTGCCCTCGAGGCGCGCCGACAGGGTGATCCGCTCCAGTTGCTGCTGCAGGCCCTGGGGCAGGGCCCACCCCGCCCCTGGGCCGAGGTGCGCCTCGAGACCGGCCCCGGCGCGATGCTCGACCAGCGTGCCCTTGCTCCCCTGATCGCCGCGGGGCAGGTCCTCTGGCTCGGCGCGCTGCCGGAGCAGGCGGACCCGGGGGACGACGGATGGCTGATTTCGGCGGCTGGTTGGGTGCAACTGGAGGCGCGACTGCTCCCGGCCTTGCGCGCCTACCACAGCCGCTATCCCCTGCGGCGCGGTATGCCGCGCGAAGAGGTGCGCCAGAAGCTGCGCCTGCCGGCGCGAGCGCTGGACACGGTGCTCGACGAAGCCAGACGCCGCGGCCTGGTAGCGTTCGATGAGACCCGCGTCTGGCTGGCAGGCCACGACCCGCAGCCGACACCCGACGAACTGGCGGCGGTTGATGCGGCCCTGGCGGCGATGCGTCGGGCGCCCTACGGCCCACCGTCGCCCGCGCTCGATGAGGAACTCCTGGCCTGGACCCTGGAGCGTGGCCTCATAGTGCGCCTGGCTGCGGATGTCTTTCTGCTGCCGGAGACCTACGCCGAGCTACTGGCGTGGGTGCGCGCCACGGCTGTAACCGAGGGCAGTGTGAGCGTTGGCATGGTACGCGACCGCTTTGGCAGCAGCCGCAAGTATGCCGTAGCCTTTCTCGAGCACCTCGACGAGCGCAAGATTACCCGCCGTGAA
>JBDNDG010000509.1:0-2816 GCA_046719255.1 Chloroflexaceae bacterium | reverse complement strand
GTCATGGCGCGGCTTCGCCACATGGGCGTCTGATATGAACATTGGGAAACCGGGTTTCCCCAACTCCCTGCCCGGCGGGAGGGTTTGGAGCGTTTCGCCCCCCTCCCGACCTCCTCCCGCTGCGGGGAGGAGCCCGGTTTCTTCCCCCAGCGGGGAGCGTGCGCGCCCGCCTGGAACAGCCTGTCGCCGGCAGGATTGCCTGTCTAGCCGCCCCGCCTGCGCGAAGAGATCGGTGCATTAGACGCCGAATCAGGCGACAGGGTTGCGCCGCGCGAGAGCCAGTACCACAGGCTAAAGCTCCCCACCAGCACCAGCAGCGCCAGAACCAGCGTCGGCCACTCCAGCGCCGCGCCGAAGGGCGGCAGATCGGGCTGCAGGGCCAGGAGCGGTGTGACCAACGGGTCAGTTATGCCATATAGCAGGGCAAAGGCCGGATTGTCAGGCCGGGCGGCCAGGGCGCGGGCTACGAGACGCGCCAGCAGCAGTCCTTCGAGCGCGCCGGTGAGCCAGACGAGCCAGGTTGTGGCGCGAAACTTTTTGGCAGGAATGAACGTCATAATTTTATCAGACGGTCATGCGGCTGCGTCGCACAACCCCGGAAGAAAATAATAGTTATGTTCCTGGAAGGGCGCGGCCCTCGCACACCCTCCCTGCCGGGGAGAGGAAACCGGGCTCCTCCCCCCGGCGGGGGGAGGCTGGGAGGGGGGCGGTACGCTCCAAACCCTCCCACGTACGGCCTATTTTCACCTCAGGCGCCATTCGCGGGGCGCACAACGCCGCGATGAAAACAGGTGTATGGTTGGTAGGAGGTTGGTAGGACTGCATCTTCTGAAACCTTCCCCAGGGGCCGGGGCAGGCAACGTGGGTGTTCCCGCAGTTTAATTCGCCACGCTGTCAGTACCGTTTCAGAGCTCTATGACTTAAGACCTATAGCACTGGTAATACGATTCTGATACACTGGATACCACATAATCTTTTCGCCAGCATCGATTGTTCCGTCCACTTCAACCGGTCAGGCGCAACGCGACGAAGGGAAACCGCCGTGATCCACGCCACCACCCATACGGGCGCTGAGGGTGCCCGGTACGAGCAAACCGTTCCGGTGCGCCGGATCGGCCCGCGCACCTTGAGCGTCATGATCGGCGTTGAGTTGCTGCTGTTGATGAGCGCGCTGGCGTGGGCGCTCGTGTACCTCCTGCCGCCCGTGACCCCCCTGGCTGCGCCGACCGATCTGCGACCGGTGGTTGAGGCTATCCGTGACCGGCTGAGTGGCGCGGCTGCCGACCCGCTGGTACCCGTAGGCAATGGCCAGAGCGCCAGAGCGAGCAATCTGCGCGGCTTTCGCCTGGATGACAATGTGTACTACTACTACGTTGAGGGGGCGAAGAACTTCGATCCCCTGAGCCGTGGGGCAATTAGCCAGGACCAGGTTGAAATCCTGCTGCGCGACGAGAGCGGCGGTCAAACCTTCGTCATCTACCGCGTGTACTGAAGCCGCCACACCATTCAGGGCTTGCGCTTGCCTTCCTGCCAGTCCCCCCAATCGCGTTCCTCCGCGGCGCGGATGGCGCGGCGTTTGGCGGCGCGCCGCGACAGCGGGATGACCTCTTGCAGCACTGTGTAGAGCGGCTCTTCGAGGTGGGGATGAGCGGCGAGGGCCTTCTGCATCACAGCCGCATCGAAACCGCGCGCATGAAGGAGTCGCGCGAGGCGGCGCGCCTCCGCGAGGTTTTCGGCCAGCAATGCGGCGACGAGTTGTTCTTCCAGTGAGGGAGATGTGTACATATAACGTGAAAATTTGGGGAAACCGGGGTTCCCCGCGCCCCTCCCTGCGGGGAGGGTTTGGGAGGGTTGCGCCCTCTCAAGAAACAACCTGATTGGGCGCGCGATGATTCGCCTCTCAGGCCGTCAGCAGGATCGGTCCATCATCGGTGATCGCCAGGGTATGCTCGAACTGGGCCGAGAGCGACCCATCGGCGGTACGCACCGTCCAGCCATCGCGGTCAAGCTTTGTATCAGGGCGTCCGGCATTGATCATCGGCTCGATGGTGAAGACCATACCGGCCATAATTTTGCGCGTATTGCGTGGCTCATCGTAATGGAGCACCGTAGGCTCTTCGTGCAGGTCACGCCCGAGGCCGTGACCGGTATATTCGCGCACGACCGAGAAGCCTGCCGCCTCGGCGTGGCGCTGGATAGCCGCGCCGATCTGGCGCAGGGTATTGCCCACATACGCCTGCTCGATGCCCACCTCCAGGCACTGACGCGCCGTATCGAGCAGACGCCGAGTAGCAGGGCTGACGTTCCCGACCGCAAAGGTTTCACAGGCGTCGCCGATCCAGCCGTTGAGGCGCAGGCCAATATCAATGCCGATGATATCGCCCTCACGCAGCCGATCCTTCTTGCTCGGAATGCCGTGGCAGATCACATCGTTAACCGAGGCGCAGATGGTGCCGGGGAAGGGCGGCGTGTTCGACCAGCCGCGCCGACTGGGTGGCACATACCCCTTGTAGACCGGCTCGGCGCCGTGTTTGCGGATGAACTCCTCGGCGATGGCATCAAGCTCCGCGGTCGAAACACCCGGGCGGATATGTTCGCGCAGCACCTCAAAGGTAGCGCGCACCAGCCGCCCGGATTCGCGCAGTAACTCGATTTGCCGCGGGGTTTTCAATGTGATCGCCATGTGCTCTGCCTTTCGTTGCTCACCTGCTACGTATAGTATACCCCATGGCGCGCCGCAGGTGCGGCATCACGTCCCGGCCGCACCAGGGCCAGGCGTGCCTGCGTTGCAGAATCGTAGAGACGGCCCGCCGGGC